>JAABQQ010000215.1 GCA_011391405.1 Gammaproteobacteria bacterium | reverse complement strand
GGCCGCACAGCGCGCGGACACTTGGGCGTCCGACCCGGCTCGTCCTGCCGAGATCGGAAAGGCAGACACGATCTCGTCAGGACGAGCCGGATCGGAAGCCCGGCGTCGTCGGTGGGGCTGTAGCGCCCGGTCCGGTTCTCCTGCCGGCGAGCGTGTCTGCCTTTCCGCTCGCCGGCAGGAGAACCGGATCGGACGCTCGACACCACGCGTAAGAGCGCGTGGCACAACCCGGAACGCTCGCGTAGAATCCGGTACTTAGCCCGTGAGACAAATCTGCACCGGAGTGAGCACAGCTCAACCCCGGTAGTGGTCGCACGCGCTAGTAACTGATCGCTGCGCCGGAGGTACCCGTGACGACACCCGCTGTCTTGGCTCTAGAGGACGGCACTGTGTTTCGCGGCGTCTCCATCGGCGCCGCCGGCACATCGACCGGGGAGGTGGTGTTCAACACCGCCATGACGGGCTACCAGGAAATCCTGACCGACCCGTCGTATTCCCGGCAGATCGTCACGCTGACATACCCGCACATCGGCAACACCGGCACCAACCCCGACGACCACGAGTCGAGTCTCGTCCACGCCGCCGGTCTCGTGATCCGCGACCTGCCGTTACTGCACTCCAGCTGGCGTGCCACCGAATCCCTGCCGGAGTTCCTGCGTCGCCGGAACACGGTCGCCGTCGCCGAGATCGACACGCGCAAGCTGACGCGGATCCTGCGCGAGAAAGGTGCGCAGGCCGGCTGCATCGCCAGCGGCGACGCCGCGCAGCGCCCCGACCTCGCCATCGAGGCGGCACGCCGCTTCCCGGGTCTCAAGGGCATGGACCTGGCCAGGGTCGTCTGCACCGACCGGGCCTACCAGTGGAACGAGGGCACGAACTGGTCGCTGGAACAGGGGCCGGGTCGCCGGGCCGGCCAGCGCCTGCACGTCGTGGCCTACGACTTCGGCATCAAGCGCAACATCCTGCGCCTGCTTGCGGACCACGGCTGCCGCATGACGGTCGTGCCGGCGCAGACTTCGGCGGCCGATGTCATGGCGCTCGCGCCGGACGGCATCTTTCTCTCGAACGGCCCCGGCGATCCCGAGCCGTGCACGTATGCGATCGACGCCACGCGTGAATTTCTCGCCAACGGCACACCGATCTTCGGCATCTGTCTCGGGCACCAGATCCTGGGCCTCGCAGTCGGCGCGAAGACGGTCAAGATGAAATTCGGCCACCACGGCGCGAACCACCCTGTGCTCGAAATCGAGACGGGTCGCGTGCTGATCACTTCCCAGAACCACGGCTTCGCCGTCGACGAGACGACGCTGCCTCCACACGTGAGGGTCACCCACAAGTCGCTGTTCGACGGCTCGCTGCAGGGCATCACCTGCGTCGATCGGCCCGCGTTCAGCTTCCAGGGTCACCCCGAAGCGAGCCCGGGTCCGCGTGACCTCGTGCCGCTGTTTGCACAATTCGTCGAATCCATGCTGCGCAAGGCGGGCACCGCGCCAATGCGCAAGACGGTCTGATCGCAGGAGTCCCCGCCCGCATGCCCAAGCGCACAGACCTCGAAAGCATCCTGATCATCGGCGCCGGCCCCATCGTCATCGGCCAGGCGTGCGAGTTCGATTACTCCGGCGCCCAGGCGTGCAAGGCGCTGCGCGAGGAGGGCTACCGGGTCATCCTGGTCAACTCGAACCCCGCGACGATCATGACCGACCCCGAGATGGCCGACTCGACCTACATCGAGCCCATCAACTGGCGCACGGTCGCCCGCATCATCGAAAAGGAGCGCCCCAGCGCGCTGCTGCCCACGATGGGCGGCCAGACGGCCCTCAACTGCGCGCTCGATCTGGTACGCGAAGGCGTGCTCGAAAAGTACGACGTCGAACTGATCGCCGCTTCGCGCGAAGCGATCGACATGGCAGAGGACCGCGAACTGTTCCGTAACGCCATGCGCGACATCGGGCTCGATTGCCCGCGCTCGCGCGTCGCGCACAGCCTCGAGGAAGCGCTGGCGATCCAGGCCGAGATCGGCTTCCCGACCGTCATCCGCCCCTCGTTCACGCTCGGCGGCAGCGGCGGCGGCATCGCATACAACCGCGAGGAGTTCGAGCAGATCGTCGCCCGCGGGCTCGACGCGTCCCCGACCAGCGAAGTGCTGCTCGAGGAGTCGGTGATCGGCTGGAAGGAATTCGAGATGGAAGTGGTCCGCGACAAGGCGGACAACTGCATCATCATCTGCGCCATCGAGAACCTCGATCCGATGGGCGTGCACACGGGTGACTCGATCACCGTCGCGCCAGCGCAGACGCTGACCGACAAGGAATACCAGCTGATGCGCGACGCGTCGATCGCGGTCCTGCGCAAGATCGGCGTGGAATGCGGCGGTTCGAACGTGCAGTTCGCCATCAGTCCCACCGACGGTCGCCTGCTCGTCATCGAGATGAACCCGCGCGTGTCGCGCTCGTCGGCGCTCGCGTCGAAGGCCACCGGCTTCCCGATCGCCAAGGTCGCGGCGAAGCTGGCCATCGGCTACACGCTCGACGAGCTGCGCAACGACATCACGGGCGGCGCCACGCCGGCGTCGTTCGAGCCGACGATCGACTACGTCGTCACCAAGATTCCGCGCTTCACGTTCGAGAAGTTCCCGGGCGCCAACCAGCGGCTCACGACGCAGATGAAGTCGGTGGGCGAGGTCATGGCGATGGGCCGCACCTTCCAGGAGTCGCTGCAGAAGGCGCTGCGCGGCCTCGAGACCGGCATCGACGGCCTGACGCCGATCGCGACGCTGCCGCTCGTCGACGACGATGCGCGCAACACCCTGCTCGAAGAATTGCGCATGCCGGGCCCGGACCGTCTCCGCTACGTGGGCGATGCGTTCCGCGCGGGCCTGACGCTGGCTGAGGTGCACAAGGCTTCGCGCATCGATCCGTGGTTCCTGGTGCAGATCGAGGACCTCATCAACGAAGAGCGCGCGATCGCGGCGGGCGGCAAGCCGGCGCTCGAACAACCCCGCATGCGCGCGCTGAAGCGCAAGGGTTTCGCCGACAGCCGCATCGCGAAGCTGATCGGCGTTCCCGAGGCGGACGTGAGTACGCATCGTCGCGCACTGGGCGTCCGTCCCGTGTTCAAACGGGTCGATACCTGCGCCGCAGAATTCGCGACGTCCACCGCGTACATGTATTCCACGTACGAGGACGAGTGCGAATCCAGGCCCACCGACAAGCGCAAGATCGTGATCCTCGGTGGTGGGCCCAACCGTATCGGCCAGGGCATCGAGTTCGACTACTGCTGCGTGCATGCGGCGCTCGCGCTGCGCGAAGACGGGTTCGAGACCATCATGGTCAACTGCAACCCGGAGACGGTCTCGACCGACTACGACACCTCCGACCGCCTTTATTTCGAGCCGCTCACGCTCGAAGACGTCATGGAAATCATGCACGTCGAGAAACCGTTCGGCGTGATCGTGCAGTACGGCGGCCAGACGCCGCTCAAGCTCGCCAAGGCGCTGGAAGCGGCGGGCGTGCCGATCATCGGCACCAGCCCCGACTCGATTGACGTCGCCGAGGACCGTGAACGTTTCCAGCAACTGGTCGAGAAGCTGCAGCTGCGGCAGCCGCCGAATCGCACGGCGCGCACCGAGGACGAAGCCGTTCGCCTGGCGGCGCAAGTCGGCTTCCCGCTCGTCGTGCGCCCGAGTTACGTGCTCGGCGGTCGCGCCATGGAAGTCGTGTTCAGTGAGGACGATCTGCGCGTCTACATGAATACAGCAGTGCAGGTATCGAACGACAGTCCGGTGCTGCTCGACCGTTTTCTCGACCTGGCGATCGAAGTCGACGTCGACGCGATCTGCGACGGCAAGGACGTCTACGTCGGCGGCATCATGGAACACATCGAGCAGGCCGGCGTGCACTCGGGCGACTCCGGTTGCTCGCTGCCGCCGAGCAGCCTGAGCAAGGAACTGCAGGACCAGATCCGCGAGCAGACGCGGCGCATGGCGCTCGCGCTCAACGTGATCGGCCTGATGAACGTCCAGTTCGCGATCCAGAACGGCGTGGTCTACGTGCTCGAAGTGAACCCGCGCGCCTCGCGTACGGCGCCCTTCGTCTCGAAGGCGACCGGTGTGGCGATGGCGAAGGCGGGCGCGCGCGTGATGACCGGACGTACGCTCGTCGAACTCAACCTGACCCGCGAACGCATCCCGAAGTACTTCTCGGTCAAGGAAGCGGTGTTCCCGTTCGGCAAGTTCCCGGACGCCGACCCCATCCTGGGCCCGGAAATGAAGTCGACGGGCGAGGTCATGGGCACCGGCCGCAGCTTCGGCGAGGCCTATGCCAAGGCGCAAGCGGCGTCGGGCGTGACGTTGCCCACCCGCGGCGTCTGCCTGGTCAGCGTCCGTGAGCGCGACAAGCCGGGCGCGGTCGAACTCGGCAAACGCCTGCGCGCCCAGGGCTTCGAAATCGTGGCGACCCAGGGCACGGCCGACGTGCTGGAAGCCAACGGCATCGAGTGCCGGCGTGCCAACAAGGTTCGCGAGGGCCGGCCCCACATCGTCGACATGATCAAGAACGACGAGTTCAGCCTCATCGTGAACACGACCGAGGGCAAGCAGGCCGTGCGCGAGTCCAACTCGATTCGCCGCGAGGCGGTGGCCCGCAAAGTGACGTACTACACGACGCTCGCGGGTGCGCTGGCCACCTGCGAGGCCATCGACCACCTCCAGGACGTCGCGGTGAACCGCCTGCAGGACCTTCACAAGGAAGTTTGGATATGACGCGTAAGCCTATGACTTCCAAGGGCGCTGAGCGCCTGCGGGAGGAGCTCAAACGACTCAAGCAGGTCGAGCGGCCGCGCATCATCCAGGCCATCGCCGAGGCACGCGCCCATGGCGACCTGAGTGAGAACGCGGAGTATCACGCGGCCCGCGAGCAGCAAAGCTTCTGCGAGGGGCGGATCAACGAACTCGAGCACGAACTGTCGCACTCGCACATCATCGACGTCTCGACCCTGCCGAAGACCAGCAAGGTGGTTTTCGGCGCCACGGTGCACCTCGAAACGGCCACCGGCGAGGAAGTCGTCTACCAGATCGTCGGCGAGCAGGAGGCCGACATCCGCCGCAACCTGATCTCGATCACGTCGCCGATTGCGCGGGCGCTGGTCGGCAAGTCCGCCGGAGACGAGGTCCACGTCGCCGTGCCAGGCGGCACCCGCTCGTACGAAATCGTGATCGTTCGCTACGAGTAGGCGTGATTCACGCCGTCGATCGGCGCGATCTGGAAGTTCGATGGCGTGCCGGGGTCCGCGCCCCCACACTGCCGGAACGGTTTCATGAGTCCGGCAGGAGGATCGTCGTCTGCTCGGGGTTGGCGCGGTAGAACAAGGCGACGTGACCGATACGCTGGACGATCTCCGAGCGCGTCGAGGTGGCCAGTTCGGCCAGCACCGCGTCCCGTGTCTTGCGATCACCCACGCGTGCCCGCACCTTGACCAACTCATGGTGAGCCAGCGCTCCGTCCATTTCTGCCAGCAGGTTCGGGCCGAGCCCGGACACACCGATCAGGACCACCGGGTTCAGGTCGTGGCCAAGGCGGCGGAGGTATTTGCGTTGGGCGTCGGACAGCATGGGGAAGGGCAGGAAGGGCAAGAAGGGCAGGAAAGGGTCGAGCCAGCGCGGCTGGACCTCGAAGGCCGCTATCATCCCTGAGCACAGACGATTTCGCACCAATTTGACATTGCCGTACCGACAAGCGACGCAATATCTGGCGCGAAACGCGCGCTCCGACTAACACCTTCCTAGCCTTCCTAGCCTTCCTGGCCTTCCTGTCCTTCCTGTCCTTCCTCCCCCTTCCCATGCCCAAGCGCACCAAATCCTCCGCCGCCTGGCTCGCCGAGCACGAGTCCGACCCGTACGTGAAACGGGCCCGGCAGGAAGGCTGGCGGTCGCGGGCTGTCTACAAGCTCGAGGAAATCCAGAAATCCGACCGGATCCTGCGGCCGGGCATGACCATCGTCGACCTGGGCGCGGCGCCCGGCAGTTGGAGCCAGTACACGAAGCGGCTGCTGGACGGCAAAGGGAGAATCATTGCCATGGACATCCTCGACATGCCGGCCATCCCGGGGGTGGAATTCCTGCAGGGTGACTTCAATGACGATGCCGTGCTCGAGCAACTGTTCGCCATGGTCGGCCCGACCAGAGTCGACCTTGTCATGTCCGACATAGCCCCCAACATGATGGGCATTGCGGACGTGGACCACGACCGGTCGATGCAGCTGGTGGAACTTGCGGTCGATTTCGCCGGTCGGACTCTGCGTCCCGGTGGCGATTTCCTCGCCAAGGTCTTCCAGGGGCGGGGTTTCCAGCCGCTCGTGTCGCAGCTGCGCGAACGCTTCGAATCCGTGAAGTTGCGCAAGCCGAAAGCATCGAGGGCGCGCAGTGCCGAGGTCTACGTTCTGGCACGCGGGTATCGATTGGTGTAGTGTGAATTCGGCCGTAAGCGCGCGCACGATGCGTGCCGCAGTGCCGGCTTATCCGAGGTCAGGAAGTGAACGATTTGGCCAAGAATGTCGTCCTGTGGGTCGTGATCGCCGTGGTGCTCGCCACGGTCGTGAGCAATTTCAGCTCGCGCGGGCAAACCGTGCAGGAGATGCCTTATTCGACGTTCCTGACCCACGTCAAGGACGGCTCCGTCTCGCAGGTCACCTTCTCCGGCGACAAGATCAGCGGGCTGCGGTCCGGCGGCGAGCAGTTCGTCGTCTACAACCCGGAGACTGACAATTCGGCACTGATCGGCACGCTGCAGAAGAGCGGCGTCACCTTCAGCGCCGCGCCGCCGGAGCGCCAGTCGTTCCTCATGCAGCTGTTCATCTCGTCGTTCCCGATCCTGCTGCTGATCGGCGTCTGGGTGTACTTCATGCGCCAGATGCAGGGCGGAGCGGGCGGCCGCGGGGCGATGTCGTTCGGCAAGAGCCGGGCGCGCCTGCTCAACGAAGACCAGGTCACCGTCACTTTCGCGGACGTCGCAGGCGTCGACGAAGCCAAGGAAGAAGTCTCCGAGATCGTCGACTTCCTCAAGGACCCGGGCAAGTTCCAGCGCCTCGGCGGCAAGATCCCGCGCGGCGTGCTGATGGTCGGTTCGCCCGGCACCGGCAAGACGTTGCTGGCCAAGGCGATCGCCGGCGAAGCGAAGGTGCCTTTCTTCACCATTTCCGGATCGGACTTCGTCGAGATGTTCGTCGGCGTCGGCGCATCGCGCGTCCGCGACATGTTCGAGCAGGCCAAGAAACAGGCGCCCTGCATTATTTTCATCGACGAAATCGACGCGGTCGGCCGCCATCGCGGCGCCGGCCTCGGCGGCGGTCACGACGAGCGCGAGCAGACGCTGAATCAGTTGCTCGTCGAGATGGACGGTTTCGAAGGCAACGAGGGCGTCATCGTCATCGCGGCCACCAACCGTCCCGACGTGCTCGACCCTGCGCTGCTGCGCCCGGGCCGGTTCGACCGCCAGGTCGTCGTGCCGCTGCCGGACGTGCGTGGACGCGAGCAGATCCTCAAGGTGCACATGCGCAAGCTGCCGCTGGCCGAGGACGTGAAGCCGTCGATCATTGCACGCGGCACGCCGGGCTTCTCGGGCGCCGACCTCGCCAACCTCGTGAACGAGGCGGCCCTGTTCGCGGCTCGGGCGAACCGACGCACCGTCACGATGGACGAGTTCGAGCGCGCGAAGGACAAGATCATGATGGGCGCCGAGCGCAAATCCATGGTCATGGACGACAACGAGAAGAAGCTCACCGCCTACCACGAAGCCGGGCACGCGATCGTGGGCCTCAGCGTCCCCGACCACGACCCGGTGTACAAAGTCTCGATCATCCCGCGCGGCCGTGCGCTCGGTATCACGATGTTTCTGCCCGAATCCGATCGCTACAGCACCAGCAAGCGCCGACTTGAGAGCCGCATCGCGACGCTGTTCGGCGGTCGGGTCGCGGAAGAAATCGTCTTCGGGCCGGAGTACGTCACCACCGGTGCTTCGAACGACATTGAACGTGCGACCGAGATCGCCCGCAGCATGGTCACGAAGTGGGGCCTCTCGGACAAGCTCGGTCCGCAGACGTACGCGGAAGAAGAGGGCGAAGTGTTCCTCGGCCGCAGCGTCACCCAGCACAAGCAGGTTTCCGACGTCACGGCGCACGTGATCGACGAGGAGATCCGCGTCCTCATCGACTCCAACTTCCAGCGTGCCAAGGGCATCCTCGAGCGCGACATCGAGAAACTGCACAAGATGGCGGAGGCGCTGATCAAGTACGAGACGATCGACGATTCCCAGATCGCCGACATCATGCAGGGTCGCGAGCCGAAGCCGCCGGCCGACTGGGAAGACCGCGACCTGGGCTCGCCGCCCGACGTCCGTCCGCGCCCGACGCGCGGCGGGGAAGGCGACGCGCCGTCGGGACGACCTGCCCCGCAGCACTAGCCAAGGGGTCAGGGGATAGGGGTCAGGGGTTAGTCGGAAGGGCGGCATTGCCGCCCTTCCCTTTTGCAGGTTCAGTTGAGCGGCTGCACCGAACGCCACGAAGCACTTCCCGTCTTTCCCGTCTTTCCCGTCTTTCCCGTCCTTCCTGTCCTTCCTGCCCTTCCTGTCCTTCCTGCCCTTCCTGCCCTTCCTGCCCTTCCTGCCCTTCCTGCCCTTCCTACCCTTCCTACCCTAACCCCTTCTCCATGCGCTGCCGAGATCGAACGTTGGCCCTCGACGTCCCCGCCGTCATGGGCATTCTCAACGTCACGCCAGACTCCTTCTCGGACGGCGGCCTGCACTTCGAACGGCAGGCCGCGATCGCGGCCGGATTGCGCATGGTTGAGGAGGGCGCCGCCATCGTCGACGTCGGCGGCGAGTCGACGCGACCGGGTGCGGCCGCAGTAAGCGTGCAACAGGAAATTGATCGCGTGGTGCCGGTAATCGAGGCCCTCAAGGCTCGTACAGAGGCCGTGCTTTCCGTCGACACCAGCAAACCAGAAGTGATTACAGCCGCCCTGCGTGCCGGCGCGCACCTCGTGAACGACATTCGCGCGTTACGCATGCCGGGCGCACTCGCAGCTGCAGTGGCGCAGAACGCCGCGGTCTGCGTGATGCACCTGCAGGGCGAGCCGGCGACCATGCAGGCGGATCCACGCTACGCCGACGTCGTCGCCGAGGTCCGCGAATTTCTCCTTGCGCGCGCCAACGCCTGCCGGGAAGCAGGCATCGCTGGCGATTCGATCTGTATTGATCCCGGCATCGGGTTCGGCAAGACGTACCAGCACAACGTCGACCTGCTGCGAAACCTGCGCGCGTTCACGGACCTCGGCTATCCGCTGCTGATCGGCGTCTCGCGCAAGGCGGTCATCGGTATCATGACGGGTCGGCCAGCCCTGGAACGGGTGGTGGGCAGCGCCGTCGCGGCCGCGTTTGCGGTGCAGGCGGGGGCGGCGATCATCCGTGCGCACGACGTCGCCGCCACGGTCGATGCGGTCAAGGTGGCGGTCGCGCTGCGCGGGCGCGAGGCGAGATAGCGAAACGGACGCCAGTACGGTGGCGCGAGCGGTGGGGAGCGCGTCACGGAGAGGAGCAAGCAGCAGATGGCCAGGAAGTATTTCGGCACCGATGGCGTGCGCGGCCGGGTCGGCCAGGAACCCATGACGGTCGAGTTCGCGCTGCGGCTCGCGAGCGCCGCGGCACGCGTGCTCGCGCCCAATGGCGGCACCGCACTCGTCGGCAAGGACACGCGCCTTTCCGGCTACATGTTCGAAGCCGCGCTCGAGGCGGGCTTCATCGCCGCCGGCGTCAACGTGAGCCTGATCGGTCCGCTGCCCACGCCCGGCATCGCGTACATGGCCCGGAAGTCCGGTTGCAGGTTCGGCGTGGTGATCAGCGCCTCGCACAACCCGTACGAAGACAACGGCATCAAGTTTTTCGACGAGCACGGCAGCAAGCTGTCCGACGAACTCGAGGAACAGATCGAGTCGTACCTCGACCAGCCGGCCCTCACGCGTGAATCGATCCATCTCGGCAAGGCAACGCGCGTCGACAAGTCCCGCGTCGCGTACCAGGAGTTCTGCATGTCGGTGCTGCCGCAAGGCACCGACCTGTCGGGACTGAAAGTCGTCATCGACTGCGCGAACGGGGCGGCCTACAAGGTGGCGCCGCGAGTCCTCACCGATCTCGGCGCCGAGATCATCCCGCTCGGCTGCTCGCCGAACGGCCGCAACATCAACTTGCGCTGCGGGTCCACGTCGCCAGAACTGATCCAGGCGACGGTGTCGGGTGTGCACGCGGACGTTGGCATCGCGCTTGACGGTGACGGCGACCGGCTGGTGATGGTCGATCATCTCGGCCGCATCGCAGACGGCGATCAACTGCTGTACGTCATCGCCTCCGATCGCAAGCGCGCAGGCACGTTGCAAGGGCCGGTGGTCGGCACGGTGATGAGCAACCTGGGGCTCGAACAGAAGCTGCGAGCCGAGGGCGTGGAATTCCTGCGCGCTCAGGTCGGCGATCGCTACGTGCTGGCCATGCTCAAGGAGCACGGCGGTGTGCTCGGCGGGGAAACGTCCGGGCACTTGCTGTGCCTCGATCGCACGACGACTGGCGACGGCCTGATCAGCGCCCTGGAGGTGCTGGCCGTGATGAAACGCACGGGCCGGCCGCTCGCCGAACTCGTTGCGGGCATGCCGAAGTTCCCGCAGGTGATGATCAACGTCCGCGTCAAGGACCGCATCGATCCGTCGCAGTCGCGGGTCATCCAGGACGCCGTCAAGCGCGTCGAGAAGGGTCTCGGTGCGACAGGGCGGGTGGTGCTGCGGGCGTCCGGTACGGAGCCGGTGATCCGGGTCATGATCGAGGCTGAGGAAGAAGCAGTCGCGTCCCGCTACGCGAATGAACTTGCGGAAGTCGTGCGTACGGCCATCTGAGTGGCGGCCGTTCCGCATTGCTTTAACCCGGACCCGCCGCTAAGATCGCGCGCCTTTCGCGGCCGGCCCTCATGCGCCGGGATCGCTCACCGTTTCTGGGGGTAGTTCAGCCATGCGTCAGCCGCTCGTCGCGGGCAACTGGAAAATGCACGGGTCGCGCGCGGAAAACGCGAGTCTCGTCAGTGGTTTGCTCGATCTGTTGCAGCCGGGAAAGCGTGCGGAAATCCTGCTTTGCCCGCCGTTCCCGTACCTGATGGAGACGGGTCGCCTGCTGAAGGATTCCGGCGTGGCGCTAGGCGCCCAGTCGGTCTGTGCAGAGTCGCAGGGCGCCTTCACGGGCGAGGTATCCGCCGCGATGCTGAAGGACGTCGGCTGCCGCTACGTGCTGGTCGGCCACTCGGAGCGTCGCCAGCTGTTTGGTGAGCGCGACGCGCTCGTCGCGCGGAAATTCGTGGCGGCCCAGGGCCAGGCGCTGGTGCCAGTGCTCTGCGTGGGTGAAACCCTCGAGGAGCGCGAGGGGGACCAGACCACCAGCGTCGTATCCCGCCAGCTCGAGGCCGTCCTGGCCGTCACCGGGGTGCAGGCGCTGGCCCGGGCGGTCATCGCGTACGAACCGGTCTGGGCGATCGGTACCGGCCGCACGGCGTCGCCGGAGCAGGCCCAGGAAGTGCACGCGATGATTCGTGCCAAGGTGACGGAACGGGATGCTACAATAGGGGGATCGGTCAGGATCCTGTACGGCGGGAGCGTCAAGGCTTCCAACGCCCAGGAGCTGTTTGCGATGCCCGATATCGACGGCGGACTCGTCGGCGGGGCGTCGCTCAAGGCGGATGAGTTCGCACGAATCTGCGCGGGCGCAGGTTGACGGCGAAGCGTCGTCGCCAGAAGGCATAAGGTTTCTTTGCGATGAATTGGCTGCAGACCCTCGCTGTCGTCTTCCACGTGCTCCTCGCGGTTGCCATCATCGGCATCGTGCTGCTTCAGCGCGGCAAGGGCGCCGATGCAGGTGCCGGTTTCGGCGCAGGTGCCTCGGGCACGGTGTTCGGCGCGCGGGGCTCCGCCTCGTTCCTGTCGCGAACCACGGCGGTTCTCGCCACGCTGTTCTTCCTGACCAGCCTGGGCCTGACGTACCTGTTCAGCCAGCAGAAGGAGGCGACCAGCGTCGTCGACACGGTCACGCAGGAAGCCCCTGCGCCCGTTACGACGCCCACGCCGCTGCCGTCCCTGCCTGCGACTCCGGCCACGAACACTGCCTCGCCGGCTTCTGCGCCCGCCACGGGCGCCGCATCTGCTCCCGCGCAGCAGGCTCCGCCGCCGGCGCAAGCGCCGGCCGGAAACTGAAACGGCGACGAACTGATCGACGATGCGGATGTGGTGGAATTGGTAGACACGCTAGCTTGAGGGGTTAGTGCCGAAAGGCGTGAGAGTTCGAGTCTCTCCATCCGCACCAGAACGAAAAAGGCGAGCCAGGGCTCGCCTTTTTCATTTGCGCTCCTACTGCGCTGCAATCCGTGCTGTTAGAATTGTGGGCTAGTCGAATCCGCTTCGAGACTGCCCTTCGAGATGCTCGCGCAATACCTGCCGATCCTGATTTTTCTCGCGGTTGCAGGCGCTCTCGGCGTCCTCCTGCTCGTGCTCGGCTATCTCTTCGCGCCAAGCCGGCCCGACGCTGCAAAGCTCTCGCCCTACGAGTGCGGCTTCGAAGCGTTCGAGGACTCGCGCATGAAGTTCGACGTGCGCTATTACCTCGTTGCCATCCTCTTCATCGTGTTCGATCTCGAAATCGCCTTCCTGTTCCCGTGGGCCGTCGCGCTCGATTCGGTCGGCATCGTCGCGCTCGCCGCGATGGGTGTCTTCCTGCTGGTGCTCGTGGTCGGCTTCGTCTACGAGTGGAAGAAAGGGGCGCTCGAATGGGACTAGAGGCACCGAGCAGCAGCGACGCACCGGACCGCGGCGTGTTCACCACCTCGGTGGATGCGCTCATGAACTGGGCACGCACCGGTTCGATGTGGCCGATGACGTTCGGTCTCGCGTGCTGTGCGGTCGAGATGATGCACGCGGGTGCCGCGCGCTACGACCTCGACCGGTTCGGCATCGTCTTCCGTCCAAGCCCGCGACAGTCCGACGTGATGATCGTGGCCGGCACGCTGGTCAACAAGATGGCGCCGGCGCTGCGCAAGGTCTACGACCAGATGCCCGAGCCCCGCTGGGTCATCTCGATGGGTTCGTGCGCGAACGGCGGCGGCTACTACCACTACTCGTATGCCGTGGTTCGCGGTTGCGACCGCATCGTGCCCGTCGACGTGTACGTGCCGGGTTGTCCTCCGTCCGCCGAGGCGCTGATCTACGGCCTCATCCAGCTGCAGAAGAAAATCCACCGCACGCAGACGATTGCGCGCTGAGAACGGTCGAGCAGATTCATGAACCAGGCGTTGGAACAACTCGCCGAGACGATCTCGGGCCGCTTCACCGGACTGGTTGCGCGCGTCGAGTCGCGCTGCGGTGAGCTGACGTTTGAAGTTGCGCCGACCGCGCTGCTCACCGTCTGCCAGGCCCTGCGCGACGAGTCCGACTGGCACTTCGAGCAACTCATCGACCTGTGCGGCGTCGACTATGCGACGTACGGCCAGGACGAATGGAACACCGATACCGCGACGTTCAGGGGTTTCAGTCGCGGGCGCGAGACTCCTGCCCGTCCTGCGACCGACCCCTCCCAGCAAACCGGGAGTGCGGAGCCGAAGCGTTTTGCCGTCGTGTACCACCTGCTTTCCGTGCAGCACAACCGCCGGCTGCGCCTGCGCACGTGGTGCGAACCCGGCGAACCGCCGATGGTCGACTCGGTCATCGAAATCTGGAAAGCGGCCGACTGGTTCGAGCGCGAGGCGTTCGACCTCTTCGGCATCCTGTTCCGCGGTCACCCGGACCTGCGGCGACTGCTGACGGATTACGGCTTCATCGGCCATCCGTTCCGCAAGGATTTCCCGCTTTCGGGCAACGTCGAAGTCCGCTACGACCCGGTCAAGGGTCGAGTGGTCTACGAACCCGTCAGCATCGAGCCCCGCACGCTGGTGCCGCGCGTGATCCGCGACGATAACCGCTACGAGGCTGCGCTCAAGGACGCACCGAAGCATGGCCCGGAACATGGCTGAGATCCGCAGCTATACGATGAATTTCGGCCCGCAGCATCCCGCGGCCCACGGTGTATTGCGCCTGGTGCTCGAGATGGACGGCGAGGTCGTGCAGAAGGCGGATCCGCACGTTGGCCTGTTGCATCGCGCGACCGAGAAGCTCGCCGAGAGCAAGCCGTACAACCAGTCGATCGGGTACATGGACCGGCTCGACTACGTCTCGATGATGTGCAACGAGCACGCATACTGCATGGCGATCGAGAAGCTGCTTGGCGTGCAGGTGCCCAGCCGTGCGCAGTACATCCGCGTCATGTTCGACGAGATCACGCGCATCCTCAACCACCTGATGTGGCTGGGCGCGCACGGCCTCGACATCGGCGCGATGACGATGTTCCTGTACTGCTTCCGCGAGCGCGAAGACCTGATGGACTGCTACGAAGCCGTCTCGGGCACGCGCATGCACGCGACGTATTACCGCCCGGGCGGAGTCTATCGCGACCTGCCGGACACCCTGCCGAAGTACCAGCCGTCGCGTTTCCGCAGCGCAAAGGAAATCAGCCGCTTGAACGAAGCGCGTTCCGGCTCGCTGCTCGATTTTATCGACGATTTCACGGCGCGTTTCCCGGCGGCGATCGACGAGTACGAAACGCTCCTGACCGACAACCGCATCTGGAAGCAGCGCACCGTCAACATCGGCGTCGTGACTCCCGAACGCGCGCTCAACCTGGGCTTCACCGGCCCGGTGCTGCGCGGCTCCGGCATCGCGTGGGACCTGCGCAAGAAGCAGCCGTACGAAGTTTACGACCGCATGGACTTCGACATTCCCGTCGGCTTGAACGGCGACTGCTACGACCGCTACCTGGTTCGAGTCGAGGAGTTGCGCCAGTCGAATCGGATCGTCAAGCAGTGCGTCGACTGGCTGCAGCAGAACCCGGGCCCGGTGATGATCGACGACCACAAGGTCGTGCCACCGCGCCGCGAGGAGATGAAGGGCGACATGGAATCGCTCATTCACCATTTCAAGCTGTTCACCGAAGGCTATTGCGTGCCGGCGGGCGAGTCGTACGCCGCGGTGGAGGCGCCGAAGGGCGAGTTCGGCATCTACCTCGTGTCGGACGGCAGCAACAAGCCGTACCGCCTCAAGTGCCGTGCGCCGGGCTTCCCGCACCTCGCGGCGCTCGAGGAGATGACCAGGGGCCACATGCTGGCGGACGTGGTTGCGGTGATCGGCACCCTCGACATCGTGTTCGGAGAGATCGACCGATGAGTGACTCCCACCCTCACGCGGACACTGGCGAGGCGCTCTCGGCGCATGTGCGCGCAGAGATCGATCACTGGCTCACCAAGTTTCCGGTCGACCGGAAGCGTTCGGCGGTGATCGCTGCGCTGCACGCCGTGCAGCACGAAAAGGGGCATCTGCCGCAGGCGTCGATGGACGCGGTGGCCGGGTACCTCGGCATCCCGCCGATCCAGGTCTACGAAGTGGCGTCGTTCTATTCGATGTTCGAGACCAGGCCGTGCGGCCGGCACCACATCTCGGTGTGCACCAATATCTCGTGCATGCTCTGTGGCGGCGAAGACATCCTCGCGCACCTCGAGAAGCGCCTCGGCATCAAGGTCGGTGAGAGCACTGCCGATGGCCGCTTCTACCTGAAGCAGGAAGAAGAATGCCTTGCGGCGTGCAACGGCGCGCCGATGATGATGGTCAACCACGTGTACTTCGAGCACCTGACGCCTGCGAAGGTCGATCAGATTCTCGACGATCACAAGTAAGCCGGAGTCCAACGCGTGACCGACTGGACCGACCGGATGAACCTCGTCTGCTTCGAGCCACTGCAGTACGAGCGCTCGTGGGAACTCGAGACGTACCTGAAGATCGGCGGGTACGACGCCTGGAAAAAGATCCTGGCGGAGAAGCCGCCGCGCGAGCAGGTCATCGAAGCGGTGAAAGCTTCGGGCCTGCGCGGCCGCGGTGGCGCCGGCTTCCCGACCGGCCTGAAGTGGTCGTTCATGCCGCGCAATGCCCCGATGCAGAAGTACATGGTCTGCAACTCCGACGAGAGCGAGCCCGGGACCTGCCACGATCGCGACATCCTCCGGTACAACCCGCACGCGCTGATCGAAGGCATGGCCATCGGCGGCTACTGCACGAACTCATCGGTCGGCTACAACTACATCCGCGGCGAGTTCATGGCCGAGCCGTTCCCGCGCTTCGAAGCCGCGCTGCAGGAAGCCTATGCGGCAGGCCTGCTGGGCAGGAACATCCAGGGATCGGGCGTCGATTTCGACCTGTACTCGTTCATGGGTGCGGGTGCCTACATCTGCGGCGAAGAAACGGCGTTGCTCGAGTCGCTCGAAGGCAAGCAGGGCCGGCCGCGCTTCAAGCCGCCGTTCCCGGCCAACTTCGGCCTCTACGGCAAGCCGACGACGATCAACAACGCGCAGAGCTATGCCTCGGTGCCGACGATCCTGCGCAAGGGTCCCGAATGGTTTGCCGACCTCGGCCCGCCCAATTCAGGCGGCACGGTGATCTTCTCCGTCTCGGGACACGTCGCGAAGCCGGGTAACTTCGAAGTGCCGCTCGGCATTCCTTTCTCCGAACTGCTCGAACTCGCGGGCGGCGTCTGGAAAGGCCGCAAGCTCAAGGCCGTGATTCCGGGCGGCTCGTCCGTGCCGGTGCTCAAGGCCGCAGCCATCATGGCCGCGAACATGGATTACGACTCGCTCAAGAAGGCGGGGTCGTCGCTCGGTTCGGCTGCCGTCATCGTCATGGACGAGACGACGTGCATGGTCCGCGTGCTCGAGCGACTTTCGCGCTTCTATTACTCGGAGTCGTGCGGCCAGTGCACGCCTTGCCGCGAAGGCACCGGCTGGCTCAACCGCACGCTGAAGCGGATCATGGCGGGGCAGGGCAAGCAGGCCGACATCGACCTGCTCGTCGACGTCGCCAACAAGATCGAAGGCCACACCATCTGCGCGCTCGGCGACGCCGCCGCGTGGCCGGTGCAGAGCTTCATCCGTCATTTCCGGCACGAGTTCGAATATTTCGTCGAGCACGGCCACAGCATCGTCGAGGCGCGCGGTCGCGCAGCGTGATCAGGTCACCATGAGCGAAGAGCTGGTCAATATCGAAGTCGACGGTGTGCCGATGCAGGCGCGCAGGAACGCGATGGTCATCCAGGTCACGGATGCCAGCGGCGTCTACATCCCGCGATTCTGCTACCACGACAAGCTGAGCATCGCGGCCAACTGCCGCATGTGCCTGGTCGAGGTCGAAAAGGCGCCGAAGCCGATGCCCGCCTGCGCGACGCCGGTCGCCGAGGGCATGAAGGTCTTCACGAAGTCGCCCAGGGCGATCTCGGCGCAGAAGGCGACGATGGAATTCCTGCTGATCAACCATCCGCTCGACTGTCCGATCTGCGACCAGGGCGGCGAGTGCGAGCTGCAGGACCTCGCGCTGGGCTTCGGGCGCGACGTGTCCCGCTATTCCGAGCGCAAGCGCGTGTTCAAGGACGAGAACCTCGGCCCGCTCATCTCCACCGACATGACCCGCTGCATTCACTGCACGCGCTGCGTGCGGTTCGGCCAGGAAATCGCCGGCGTCCCCGCGCTCGGCACGATTGGCCGCGGCGAACAGACGATGATCTCGACGTTCATCGAGCAGAGCATCGACCACGAACTGTCGGCCAACATCATCGACCTGTGCCCGGTCGGCGCGTTGAACAACAAGCCTTACCGGTACCGCGCCCGCGCCTGGGAAATGACGCAGGTGCCGCTCGTGTCGCCGCACGATTGCGTCGGCACCAACCTGAGTGCGCACGTGCTGCGCGGCCGGGTCATGCGCATCGTGCCGCGCGCGAACGAAGCGATCAACGAGTCCTGGATCGCCGATCGCGACCGCTTCAGCTGCGAAGGCTTTTACTCGACCGACCGTGCCGTGAAGCCGATGCTCAAGCAAGGCGGCGCCTGGCGCGAAGTCGACTGGGAAACTGCGCTCGAAGCGGCGGCCAAGGGCTTGCAGCAGGTCGTGCGCGAGGCAGGTCCTGCCCAGGTCGGTGTGCTTGCGTCGCCGATTGCTTCGCTCGAAGAACTCGCGCTGACGGCGAAGATCGCGCGTGGTATCGGCACGAACAACCTCGACCATCGGCTGCGCCGCGTCGATTTCCGTGACCAGGCAAATGATCCGGTCGCGCCGATGCTCGGGTGCTCCATCGCCGACATTGAACAGGCGTCAAGCGTGCTGGTCGTCGGCTCGAACCTGCGCAAGGAAGTGCCGCTGATCGCTCATCGCGTTCGCCAGGGCGCCGTGCGCCGCGGTGCGAACGTCTCGTTCATCAACCCGCGTCCGTACGAGGTGCGGTTCCCGGTTACGGCCAACCTCACCAGCAACGGCCTCGGCATGGCGCAGCACCTGGCGGCCGTGCTTGCTGCGTCGCTCACTGCGCAGGGCAAAGTCAGGCCATCGAACCTGGCAGCTGCGGTCGAGGGCGTCACGCCGTCGGCTCAGCATGAAGCCGTGGCAGCCGCGCTGGCTGCGGGCGACCTGCGCGTGATCCTGCTCGGCGCGCTCGCGCAGCATCACGCTGCGTACTCGGAACTCCGTGCGCTGGCGATGGCGCTTGCCGATGCAACCGGTGCCAGGCTCGGTTACCTGCCGGAGGGCGGCAACGGGGTCGGCGCGGCCCTGGCCGGCGTTCTCCCGCATCGTGCAGCGGGTGGCCGTGCCGTTGCTGCGCCCGGACTCAACGCCGTCGAAATGCTCGGCGCGCGCCTCAAGGCGTATGTGCTCGTCGGCGGCATCGAATCGGCCGACCTCGTGCCGTCGTCGGCCATCGAGGCCTCGATGCGCGGCGCTGACTGCGTCGTGGCCATCACGCCGTACGCCAGCGAGGAAATCCTCGCCAACGCGAGCGTGATCCTGCCGAGCGCGGTGTTCGCCGAAACCTCGGGCACCTGGGTCAACGTCGAAGGGCGCTGGCAGAGTGTCGCGGGCGTGTCGAAACCGGCGGGTGAAGCCCGGCCCGCGTGGAAGATCCTGCGCGTGCTCGGTAACCTGCTCGGACTCGCCGGGTTCGAATACGTCAGTTCTGACGAAGTGCGTGACGAACTCCGTCATGAACTCGACTCGTACACGGACGGGGTAGCCATTACGGCTGCGTTCGCGCCGGGTCGCCTGGCGGCGATGGACGTGACGCGCGAAGTCGGCATCTACGGCGTCGATGCCATCGTGCGCCGCTCGGCGCCGTTGCAGGCCACGGTGGACGGTGAGATGGGCGCGGGCGGGGGTGCGGCATGATCGACACGATCGTCGCGCTCTGGCTGTCGCAGCCCGAATGGCTGCGGACCACGCTGATCAGCATCGGCCAGATCCTGGCGGTCACGATCACGGTGATCCTGTGCGTGGCCTACACGACGCTGGCCGAGCGCAAGGTCATCGGCTACATGCAGGTGCGCATCGGCCCGAACCGGGTGGGACCGTTCGGCCTGCTGCAGCCCTTCGCCGACGTCATCAAGCTGCTGCTGAAGGAAGTCGTCGTCCCGTCGCGCTCGAACCGCTACCTGTTCGTCGTCGCGCCGCTGTTGACGCTCACGCCTGCCTTCGCTGCCTGGGCGGTGATGTCGCTGTGGCCCGGCTTTGCCATCGCGCACATCGATGCGGGCGTGCTCTACATCCTGGCGCTCGCGGGCTTCGGCGCCTACGGCATCATCCTCGCCGGCTGGGCGACCAACTCGAAGTATGCATTCCTGGGCGCCATGCGTTCCGCGGCGCAGATCGTCGCGTATGAAATCGCGATGGGTTTCGCGCTGGTCGGCGTGGTGATGGCGGCCGGCACGCTCAACATCGGCAAGATCGTGGCTGCGCAGGCGGGCGGGCCAGGCAGCTGGTACTGGTTCTGGCTGTTCCCGCTGATGGTCGTCTACTTCATCGCGGGAGTGGCGGAAACCAACCGCGCACCGTTCGACGTCGCGGAAGGCGAGTCGGAAATCGTCGCCGGTTTCCACGTCGAGTACTCGGGCATCGCGTTCGCGCTGTTCTTCCTCGCCGAATACGCCAACATGATCCTGATCTCGGCGTTGTCGGCCACGTTCTTCCTTGGCGGCTGGCTCTCGCCGTTCGAAGGCTACCCGGTGCTCGGCGACATCACCTTGCTCGCGGCGCCCGGACTGCACTGGTTCATCCTCAAGACCTGCTTCTTCCTGTTCTGCTTCCTGTGGTTCCGCGCGACGTTCCCGCGGTACCGTTACGACCAGATCATGCGGCTCGGCTGGAAGGTGTTCATCCCCGTCACGCTGGTCTGGCTCTGTGTCGAGGCGGCGATGTGGGTCTGCAAGATCGGTCCGTGGGCCGCCTGAGGTAGCGAGAGCGTGCGTAGCTTCATCAAGACATTCTTCCTCTGGGAACTGCTGCAGGGCCTGCGCGTGACGCTGCGCGCGTTCTTCGCGCCGAAGTTCACCGTCCAGTACCCGGAGGAGAAAACTCCGCAGTCGCCGCGCTATCGCGGCCTGCACGCACTGCGCCGTTACGCCAACGGCCAGGAGCGTTGCATCGCCTGCAAGCTGTGCGAAGCGGTGTGCCCGGCGCTCGCCATCACGATCGAGTCCGACGTCAGCACCGACGGCACGCGCCGCACGACGCGCTACGACATCGACCTGTTCAAGTGCATCTACTGCGGCTTCTGCGAGGAAGCCTGCCCGGTCGATGCGATCGTGGAGACCCGCATCCACGAGTACCACATGGAAAACCGCGGCGAGAACATCATGACCAAGGACAAGCTGCTCGCGCTGGGCGAGCGCTACGAAGCCATGATCGCGGCCGACAAGGCCGCCGACGCGCGCTACCGCTGACCGAGGCGACCCACGCAAATGATCGTCAACGTCCTTTTCTACGTCTTCGGCGCGATCCTCGTGCTGACCGCGCTGGGCGTCATTACGGCGCGCAACCCGGTGCACTGCGCGCTGTTCCTGGTCGCAGCTTTCCTGAACAGTGCCGTGATCTGGCTGCTGCTCGAGGCCGAGTTCCTCGCGCTGACGCTGATCGTGGTCTACGTCGGCGCGGTGATGGTGCTGTGGCTGTTCGTGGTGATGATGCTCGACGTCGACGTCGAGAAGCTGCGGCAGGGCTTTACCCGCTATGCCCCGCTGGGCGCGCTGATTGCCCTGATCGTGGCGGCGCAGATCGGCCTCGTGGTCTACGTGCGCAAGCTGGGCCTGGACGACACGGCCGCGGCGGTCGTCGACCGGCCCGCAGGTTATTCGAACACGCAGGAACTCGGGCACCTGCTCTACACGCAGTACCTGTACCCGTTCGAGATCGCCGCCGTCATCCTGCTGGTCGCGATCGTGGCGGCCATCACGCTCACCATGCGTGACCGTCCGGGACAGAAGGTCCAGGACATCGGCAAGCAGGTTGCAGTCAGGGCGAAGGACCGTGTGCGCATCGTCAAGATGGACGCGGAGGCCAGGCAATGATCCCGCTGTCCCACGTCCTGCTGCTGTCCGGCATCCTGTTCAGCCTCGCGGTTGCCGGCATTTTCATCAACCGCAAGAACGTGCTGCTGCTGCTCATGTGCATCGAGCTCATGCTGCTGTCGGTCAACTTCAATTTCATCGCCTTCTCGCATCACCTCGGCGACCTGGCGGGGCAGGTGTTCGTTTTCTTCATCCTCACGGTCGCCGCCGCCGAATCCGCGATCGGCCTGGCCATCCTGGTCGTGCTGTTCCGCGAGCGGAAGAGCATCAACGTCGAAGACCTCGATGCGATGAGGGGCTGAGCCGTGGAACAGACGCTGCTCATCATCGTCGGGGCGCCGCTGGTCGCATCGATCATTGCGGGATTGCTCGGCAAGCAGATTGGTCGCGCGGTTACCCACAGCCTGACGACCGCCAGTATTGCGGTTGCCTGCGCGCTGTCGGTGCAGGTCCTGCTCGGGCTGCTCGACGGCGCGCCGGTCTTCGACGGCCCGGTCTACACCTGGCTGGTCAGCGACGGCATCCGGATGGAGGTTGGATTCCTGGTCGACCGGCTCTCGGCCCTGATGATGGTCGTGGTGACCTTCATCTCGCTGATGGTGCACATCTACACCATCGGCTACATGCGCGACGACCCGGGCTACACCCGGTTCTTCAGCTACATCTCGCTGTTCACTTTCGCGATGCTCATGCTCGTGATGTCGAACAACCTGATGCAGTTGTTCTTCGGCTGGGAAGCGGTGGGCGTGGTGTCCTACCTGCTGATCGGCTTCTGGTACACGAAGCCGACCGCCATCTTCGCCAACATGAAGGCGTTCCTGGTTAACCGCGTCGGCGACTTCGGCTTCCTGCTCGGCATCGCCGGCCTGGTCCACCTGACCGGGTCGCTGCATTACTCGGAGATCTTCGCGCAGGCCGGCACGATCGCCGGCAGCACGTTCGAACTCATTCCCGGCCACGCCTGGCAAGCCGCCACGGTGATCTGCATCGCTTTGTTCATCGGCGCGATGGGCAAGTCCGCGCAGATGCCGCTGCACGTCTGGCTGCCCGATTCCATGGAAGGCCCTACGCCGATCTCCGCGCTGATCCACGCCGCCACGATGGTCACGGCCGGCATCTTCATGGTCGCGCGGATGTCACCCTTGTTCGAGCTGTCGGAGACCGCGCTCAGCTTCGTGCTGGTGATCGGCGCGACGACGGCCCTGTTCATGGGATTCCTCGGCATCGTCAACAATGACATCAAGCGGGTCGTGGCGTACTCGACGCTGTCCCAGCTCGGCTACATGACCGCGGATCTGGGCGTCTCCGCGTACGCGGGCTCGATCTTCCACCTGATGACGCACGCATTCTTCAAGGCGCTGCTGTTCCTCGCCGCCGGTTCGGTCATCATCGCGATGCACCACGAGCAGGACATGCGCAAGATGGGCGGACTCAGGAAGTACATGCCCATCACGTACGCCACTGCGCTGATCGGTTCGCTCGCACTGATCGGGTTCCCCGGCTTTGCCGGATTCTTCTCCAAGGATGCGGTGATCGAGGCAGTGCATGCCTCGCACCTGCCTGGCGCAACGTATGCCTACTGGTGCCTGCTGATCGGCGTGTTCGTCACGGCGTTCTACTCGTTCCGGCTCGTGTTCATGACGTTCCACGGCGAGGAGCGCATGGACCATCACACCAGGGAACACCTGCACGAGAGCCCCTGGGTCGTCACGCTGCCGTTGATCCTGCTCGCAATTCCGTCGGTGGTGATCGGCTGGCCGGGAATCGGGCCGCTGCTGTTCGGCGACTATTTCCAGGGGGCAATCGTCGTCGCGCCAGCGCACGACGTGCTCGGCCACCTGGGGCGCGAATACCACGGGCCGGCGGCTTTCGTCCTGCACGGGTTCACCGGCCCGGCGGTCTGGCTCGCAGCGGCGGGCGTGCTTGCAGCATGGTTCCTGTACCTGAAGCGACCAGCGCTTGCCGCCGTGCTGCGCGAGAGGGCGGGGGGGCTCTATACGCTGCTCGAGAACAAGTACTACTTCGACTGGTTCAACGAGAAAGTCATCGCGGCCGGCAGCCGCAAACTCGGCATGGCGCTGTGGAAGGGTGGCGACGTCGCCGTGATCGACGGCGTGGCGGTCAACGGTTCGGCCCGCCTGGTCGCGTGGGTGGCCCAGACAGCCCGCGGCCTGCAGTCCGGTTACCTCTATCACTACGCTTTCGCGACGATCATCGGGCTCTCGGTCCTGCTCGCGTGGCTCCTCTGGCGAAGCTGAGCACCAAGAATCATGCAACTCGACTGGCCCATCCTGAGCGTCCTCGTCTGGCTGCCCATCGCCGCCGGGGTGCTGCTGCTCCTCGTCGGCAACCGCGGCCTGGCCGTTGGCCGGTGGCTCGCGCTCGCTGCCAGCCTCGCCACGTTCGCGATCAGCTTGCTGCTCTGGCGCGAGTTCGACCCCTCGACCGCCTCCATGCAGTTCTTCGAGCAGCAGCCGTGGATCGGCGCCTTCAACGCCTGGTACACGCTCGGTGTGGATGGCATCTCGATGCCGCTGATCGTGCTGACGACCTTCATCACACCGCTGGTCGTCATTGCCGGCTGGACCGTGATTGAGAAACGCCCGACGCAGTACTTCGCGGCCTTCCTGATCCTCGAAGGCCTGATGATCGGCGTGTTCGCGGCGCTCGATGCGATGCTGTTCTACGTGTTCTGGGAAGCCATGCTGATCCCGATGTTCGTGATCATCGGCGTCTGGGGCGGTCAGCGGCGCGTGTACGCCACGGTCAAGTTTTTCCTCTACACCTTCCTGGGCTCGGTGCTCATGCTGGTGGCGCTCATCTACATGTACCTGCAGGGAGGCAGCTACTCAATTGCCGACCTGCAGGCGCTCCCGCTTTCGATGCGTGAGCAGGTGCTGATCTTTTCGGCTTTCCTGATCGCGTTCGCGGTCAAGGTGCCGATGTGGCCGGTCCACACCTGGTTGCCCGATGCGCACGTCGAGGCGCCCACCGGCGGCTCGGTGATCCTGGCCGCGATCATGCTGAAGATGGGTGGCTACGGCTTCCTGCGTTTCAGCCTGCCCATGACTCCGGACGCCTCGCGGGAACTCGACTGGCTGATCATTGCGCTGTCGCTCACGGCTGTCGTCTACATCGGCTTCGTCGCGCTGGTGCAGCAGGACATGAAAAAGCTGATCGCGTACTCGTCGATCGCGCACATGGGTTTCGTCACGCTGGGCGCCTTCATCGCCTTCGAGATCGTCCGTGCTACCGGACAGGTCCAGGGCGCCGCCATGGGGCTCGACGGCGCGATGGTGCAGATGATTTCGCACGGGCTCGTGTCCGGCGCGCTGTTCCTCTGCATCGGCGTGCTGTACGACCGCATGCACAGCCGCCAGATCGCGGACTACGGCGGCGTGATCAACACCATGCCGGTGTTCGGTGCGTTCATGGTGCTGTTCGCCCTGGCCAACGCAGGCTTGCCCGGCACGTCCGGGTTCGTCGGCGAATTCCTGGTGATACTCGCGGCCTTCAAGGCTAACTTCTGGTACGCGTTCCTCGCGGCCATCACGCTGATCCTCGGCGCCGCCTACACGCTGTGGCTCGTCAAGCGCGTCGTGTTCGGGCCGGTCGGCAACGACCATGTCGCCCAGCTGCAGGACCTGAACGGTCGTGAATTCTTCGTGCTGGGCGTGCTCGCCATCGCCGTGCTCGCGCTGGGCCTGTGGCCTGCGCCGCTGCTCGACGTCATGCGGCCGACCCTCGGGCAACTGGTGCAGCAGATGATGATGACGAAGCTCTGACCATGAACCCGGCATCCATCACACGGCTGGATCTCGTCCTCGCAACGCCCGAGATGTTCCTGCTCGCGGCGACCTGCGTCATATTGCTCGGCGACCTGTTCCTGCGCGACCGCGATCGCTGGATCACGTTCGTCCTCTCCCTGCTGACGCTGGCGGGCGTGGCCTGGATCACGGCGGCGACTGGCTTCACGGAACGGACCGTCGGCTGGCACGGCACGTATGTCGCCGATCCTCTGTCGACCCTGCTCAAGATCGTGGCCTGCGGCGCCGTCGCTGTCGCGTTCCTCTATGGCCACGGTTACCTGCAGGTGCGGCGCATCCTGCAAGGCGAGTACTACGTGCTCGGGCTCTTCGCGCTGCTCGGCGTCATGGTGCTGGCCTCGGCCAACAGCCTGGTCACGCTGTACCTCGGCGTGGAACTGCTGGCATTGTCGCTGTACGCGCTGGTCGCGTTCAACCGCGATTCCGGCATCGCGGCCGAAGCGGCCATCAAGTACTTCGTGCTGGGATCGATCGCCTCCGGCGCGCTCCTGTACGGCATGTCGATCATCTACGGCGTCACGGGATCGCTTGAGCTCGGCGTCATCAGCAATGCGGCGCTGCAGATGCCGGCAGGGCAGATCGGCCTGCTGTTCGGCCTGGCCTTCATCGTCGTCGGCGTCGCCTTCAAGTTCGGCGCCGTGCCGTTCCACACGTGGGTGCCGGACGTTTACCACGGCGCGCCGACTCCGGTGACGTTGTTCCTGGCGGCCGCACCGAAGCTCGGCTCGTTTGCATTGGCGTTCCGACTGCTTGCCGAGGGCCTGGGTGCCGTACACGCCACAGGCTGGCAGGACATGATCACGATGGTCGCGGTGCTGTCGATCATCGTCGGCAACGTCGTCGCGATCGCGCAGACCAACATCAAGCGCATGCTGGCGTATTCGACGATCTCGCACGTCGGCTTCATCCTGCTTGGGATCCTGGCCGGCACCAGCCAGGGATACGCGGCTGCGCTGTACTACACGATCACCTACGTGATCATGTCGGTCGGTGGCTTCGGCATGATCATCCTGCTCTCGCGCAAGGGATTCGAAGCCGACAGCCTCGAAGACTTCAAGGGACTCAACGCGCGCAGCCCGTGGTTCGCAGCGGTCATGCTGATGCTGATGTTCAGCATGGCGGGCGTGCCGCCGTTCGTCGGCTTCTGGGCCAAGCTGGCCGTGATCCAGGCCGTGTTGGACATTGGCAGTCTGTGGCTCGCGATCGTCGCCGTCGCGCTTTCGGTGGTCGGCGCCTACTACTACCTGCGCGTCGTGAAGCTGATGTATTTCGACGAACCGACGGACAAGACGGCGCTGCAGGGCGGCGGCGGGGCGATGCGCTTCGTGCTCAGCCTGAACGGGCTCGCCGTGCTGCTGCTCGGATTGTTTCCGGGACTGCTGCTAGCGCTCTGCGCTCGGGTCATCCCGTAACAGCCCTGGACGGTCCGGAGCGAACCACGGCCGAATGATTTGATAAGAAGTGTCGCCTATGTATAATAGGCGGCTCGATTGCGGGGTGGAGCAGTCTGGCAGCTCGTCGGGCTCATAACCCGAAGGTCGTAGGTTCAAATCCTACCCCCGCTACCATCGAATCGAAGCGAACGGCCCCTCTGGGGCCGTTTTGCTCTGTGAGCCCCAGTGCTCCCGCGCGTTGGACACTGCCGGTTCTTGACACCGCTGGCCTGCCGGTTTCACATGGCCCCATGAAATCGCAACTGGCCGAAGCTGCCCGCCGTAGCCTGACGGAGGACGTCAAGCGCATGACGGCCGAGCAGCGGCTCGCTGCATTCCTTGCCCATTGCCAGCTGATGGCGCAGCTCGCGAGTGCCGGTGTAGCACGCCAGCACCGATCTGAACGCCCGGTACCGCGGAATGCGGACTAGTGCACCAGGCCAGTCGGCGCTATTGATGGCCGACGTAGCGGAGTTGCTTTCTAAGCAAGGCGTTCGATACGCGGTCATCGGCGCCATGGCGGCGGCGGTGCACGGGGTCGTACGCGCCAGTCTCGATGCCGACGCTATCGTGGCACTGCCGCTCCGCGAGGTGCAGGTCCTGCGACATTCCCTCATCGAGGAGGGCTACGAAGCGGTGCTCAGGACCGGCGATGTCGACGACCCGATCCCCGGGTTACTCGAGATCAGGGATCGCCACGGCAATCGCGTCGACCTCTTGATCGGCCTCCGCGGCATGGACTCCGAACTCCTGGATCGCACGCGGCAGGTCAGGTTGGCGGAAGCGATTCTGGAGGTCGTGGGTCCGGAGGACTTCATCGCCATGAAGGCATTTGCCGGCGGTCCGGTCGACCTTGCGGATGCGCGTGCGGTCATCGAGCTGGAACGCGGATCCCTCGACCTGGAGTTGTTGCGTCGATTGGCGCAGAGATTCAGTCGAGATGCGGCCATGATCGTTGAAGACCTCATCGGCGCAGTGGACTGAGTCTCGCCGGATGCTGATGCTTGATCATCGGGATTGCTTGGACCGGCAGCGCGCCCTGAGCGGCAGGCGCAGTGAGCCCTTGCCCTGGCTGACCCCTCGACCAAGAACATCGAGGGGCAACGTGAACCCGAGATGCACCAGACCAAGAAGGGCAAAGACTGGCACTTTGGCATGCTGGAACGAGTCGCACCGGCAATGCGCCCTGGCCAAGGGCCTTTGCTTGGTTCACCTGCAGGAGTGACCTGCCTCCAGCTTTAGTGCCGCGGCCCTGAGGCAGCCGGAGACGTGCCTTTTTCGGGCTAGGGAATAGCACGAATGGCGGTGGTCGGCACTCCGCCGCAGTCTGGTTGCTGTGACGTGTGATAGACAACGGAAGTCGGTTGCCACGACGCTGCTGATCGCGACGCTGCTGTGGCTGCCAGGCTGCATGACGCAGCGCGTCGTTCACCAGGCGACCTGCGGCGATGTCGAACCTGGCATCGGCGTCCCCACCCAGGCGGCAATAGCGGACCAGGTGAACGTGCTGGCCCTGTCGGCGGGTGGGCCTTGGGGCGGCTTCGGCGTCGGTTTCCTCGAAGGCTGGTCGCACGCGCCGCCGTCAGGTGGGCCGGCCCGGCCGCGCTTCGACATCGCCGTCGGCGTCTCAACCGGCGCCATTTTCGTGACCCACGCATTCCTCGGCAGCGAGTACGACCCGGTGCTGCACGAGCAGCTGTTCTCGCTGTCCACGGCTGGCGTCTACAAACGCCGGCCGGTCCTTGCGGCGCTCGCGGGCGACTCCGTCGCGAGTACGCGTCCACTGCGCGAATGGCTCGAGCGCATGATCACGCCGCAGATCCTGGACCGCGTTGCCGACGCGTGGCTGCACGAAGGCCGTCGCCTCGCAGTCATCGCCGTGGACATGGACTGCGGCAAGCCCGAGTTGCTCGACCTGACCGCAGTGGCGCTGCAGCGCGATCGACCCGATCGCGTTGCCCGCTATGTCGACTACCTGATGGCTTCTTCCGCGAGCCCGGTGGCATTCCCGCCGGTTTTCATCGACGGCCGGATGATGGTCGACGGCGCGCTGCGCCAGCACATTCCGTTTCCAAGCCAGATCAAGCGATTGCTGGCGGGACGCGAGCAGCCGGGCCAGCGCGTCAACCTGTTCGTGATCGTCAACAGTCCGCGGCTGGCCATCCCCCAATGCATCACCGACCACGTGCTGTTGGTGGCGCTGCGAACCGGCGACGTGTGGACGGGCGAACGCGCGAACGATTCCCTGGCGCTGGCGATGACGGATGCGGCACGGCGCGGCTGGACGGCGCGGTACGTCACGCCGGATGGCGATCTGTGCCAGCCGGTGCCGCTGCCCGAAGACTATTTCAATCCCGTCTTCATGCAGTGCCAGTTTGAGTTCGGGCGCAAACTGGCGTTGCAGGACGAGTCACCCTGGCAGCAGGAGATCGAGTCGCTGTCACCGTTCGAACTGAGGCCGGTGACCCAGCGTCACCCCTGCGCGCGCTGATGTGTGCGGAGGAGCATCAGCCGTTCTTGATGGTCCCCGACCCGTTGCCCAGCTCGGGCGCGGTGGTGGTGTATTCAAAGGGGTAACCGGCTTCCGGAATGACGGTCCCGTCGTAGGAGTAGGAAACGCTCGCACCAACGCCGTCGCACGGAGTCTTGTTCGAAAAACCTGATGGGTAGTACGGATTGCCCGCGCCCCCCGTGAAGTTGAAGCCGGTGAACGTGCAGGTCCCACTGGTCTCGAACGTGACGGTGTCGGCTGCCTTCTTGATCGATTTGTTGCCGCCGTTGCCATTGCAGGGCAGGTTGATCTTCTTTGTCATTGGACGACTCCCCTCTTGATCTCGTGCGAGCAGGCCGCGGGGAACATCCCCTGGCCGCGCACGGAGACTGGGAGCTTAATGGATTCTTCCCGCACTGGCGGAGACGGACTGACCGTTCCCACATCGCTTGTCGTGGGGCGTCACAACGTGAGCCAAATTCGTCGCGGCGAGCACGGCCGCGAAATCGGGCGTGTAGTAACCCATCGCCACGAGTTGGTCGATCGCGGGTCGCGCGGCGTCCGCTTCTCCCAGCAGCAAGTGGGCGCTTGCCCAGGCCGAAAGAAAATTCGGGTTCGCGCCGATGCGTACATCGTTCGCGATCGCCTCTCGCGCGTGAATCCAGTGCTCGCGCGCGCCGGCTGCTTCGTTGCGGCGTGTGGCAAGCTGGCCCTGCACGAGGTGCGCTTGTGCCTCGAGCAGTCGCAGGTTGCGGTCCTCGCGGCCGGCTTCGCCTTCCCGGGTCAACGTCGCGAATGCAGCGTCGAGCAGCTGGCCAGCTGCAACCGTTTCGCCCAGGGCGAGCTGCAGCCGCGCCGACTCAACCTGCGCGCTCGCCAACTCGCGCTGCCACGCGCTGTTGGTCCTGTCGGTCGCGACGAGATCGGCGAGGACCCGAAGGGCTTCACCGTCGTGGCCTGCGGCCTCCTGCAGGCGGCCCGCACTTCGCGCAATGCTGGCGAGCTGTAGACCGTACTTGCCCAGCCAGAATCGCCAGTCGGCCTGCTTTGCATCGAAGGCCACGAGGGTCCGGGCCGCGCCGACGGCCTCGCGAACGTGCTTCGTCGCCTCGACTTCGGCGCCGCACAAGGCCAGCGTGCGGCCGAGGATGCCGTTGCTGATGAGCAGCCGTTCGACGGCATCGCGGTCGTCCGGGCTGCGGGACGACAACTCTGCCTTGATGCGGCGCACATCACGATAGGCCGCGATGGCCTGCGCGAGTTGTCCCTGCTCGAGCGCGATCTTGCCGAGGCTGTCGTGGGCGTCCGCTAGGTCGGACTGGCGCCGGAGATCGCCCGGCTGGCGCGATGCCAGCATCGTGGCGGTTGCGAGGACGGATTCGTAGAGCTTCCTTGCGGTCTCGAACTCCCCTCGCGTCTCGAGCACTCGACCAGCGTTGGTGCGGGCTGACGACAGGACTTCCAGCCAGTCGTCCTGCGGTCGCTCGGCCGTGGCTCGCGCAAGCAGTTCCGCCGCGCGAGAGAAGCTCTCGAGAGCACGGTCGCGATCGCCCTGAAAATATTGAGCGTTGCCCAGGTGGTTCAGCGTCTCGGCATAGGCGGCCTCGCGTTCGGCGTCATCCGGCGAGCGTCGCAGGAGTTCCGCGCCCAGTTCCGAGGCGGCGAGATACGACTCCATGGCCGCTGCGAGCTGGCCCTCGTCCTGGCGCACGTTACCGATCTTCTGCAGCGCCTTGCTGCGCAGCGCGAGCGTCTGGTCGGTGACGTCGTGCAGCGGCAGCGACGAGAAGTAAGCCATCGCCTGATTGTCCACCGCCTCGAGTATGTCGAGCCTCTGCACCTCCCGCAGCCGGTCGTTCAGGTCGGTCAGCATGAAGGCGACCAGGTCCTCTGCCTGCTTCTGCCTCTGCTCCGCGGCCTTGCGCGCAATGCGGGCCTCGATCGCGAGCGCCGTCACGACGCCAGTCAAAACGAGCGCGAACGCAGTGACCAGCACCAGCCGCCGGTTGCGACGTCGCAGGTCGCGCTGCTTGAGCACGTCGAAGCCGACGCCGAGCAGGCCCGCGATGAGCTTGAGCCGTGCGTTGGATTTTCCGTCGGCTCCCGGCCGCGCGTCGGCCGCGACCGGCTCGAGGCGCGGCCCGGTCGCTGGGCCATCCACGTCGTCGAGGAAGCGCAGGGCAGGCGGGAAGCACTCGAGCGACTCCCGTCCCGGAAGGTCGCTTGCGTTGGGCTCGCCGTCCACGATCAGGCAGAAGATGCGATCGCCGCGGCCGAGGCTCCTGAAGCAGCGGATCTCCTCGTTGACCCATCGTGAGACGCATGCGCCGGGCGAGCAGATGACGATGAGGTTGGCCGAATCCTGCAGCGCCTCACGGATGTGGGCGCCCAGGTCGGTCGCGCTCGGCAGGTCGCTGCGATCGCGGAACACCGGAGACAGGCGCCGCGAAGCCACGCCCAATTCCGGGTGCGCGAGGTGCGAGGGCACGCGGTAGGTTTCCAGCGCTTTCTGCAGCCAACGCGCCCACCGCTCGTCACGGTGGCTGTAGCTGATGAAGGCGCTGTACCGGAAAGCGGGTGCGGGGATTGGGGCCGACATCGCCGGGGAGATTATCACCCCGGACCCGGATGCCGGACTTCGCTCACGAGCGACGACTTGTTGCGCCCCGTCGATAGGAGCAGGATCGCAGCTCAGGCCGTCCGACTGCGGCACAGACGCATGAACCAACCGGCCGACTTCCGGCTTGAGACCAGCGACCTGGGTCAGACCGCCGTGCTCATCGGCGACTGGACGGCCGTGCGCATGGGTTCGGCCAACGAGTTGCTCGGCGCCGCGCTGAAGGATTCGCGCGGCATCGTCATCGACGCGAACGGTATCGACCGCTGCGACACCTCCGGCGCGTACGGCATCCTGAAGGCCATCGAACAGGCGGCCGAACAGGGCAGAATCAGCGCTCGCGCGGAGATCCTGCGGCTGCTGGACCTGGTCGCGCACGCCACTGCGGCGCCACGGACGCCGGTCGTAAAGCGGCGCGCGCTCTACGACCTGTTCGAACGCTTCGGCCGCAGCATCGTGAGCGTCGGTTCGGACTTTTACGACCTCAACGTTTTCACCGGTAACCTGTTGTTCGCCATCGGTCGGGCGATCCGTCGGCCGGCCAGGGTGCGCTGGGCCGCCGTCTTCGCCCTGGCAGAGCGGGCCGGGCTGGATGCGATACCGATCGTCGCCACCACGACCTTCTTCATTGGCGCGGTGGTGGCCTTGCTGGGCGCCAACATACTCAGCGATTTCGGTGCCCAGGTCTTCGTCGTGGACCTGATCGGCATTGCCGTGCTCCGCGAATTCAACGTTCTGGTCACCGCGCTGCTGCTGGCCGGCCGATCGGCCTCGGCCTTCGCCGCCGAGATCGGGGCGATGAAGATGAAGCAGGAGATCGACGCCATGCAGGTGCTGGGAGTCGATCCCTTCGACGCCCTGGTACTTCCGCGGTTCATGGCGCTGTTGTTCATCACTCCCTTACTCACCTTCGTCGCAACCTTGGCGGGACTGGCCGGCGGCCTGGCCGTCACCTGGGGGGTGCTGGACCTCGGTCCGACGCTGTTCCTCCAGCGCATGATCGACGATGTCGGGGTGATGCACTTCTGGGTTGGCCTCTCGAAAGCACCGGTGCTGGCAGGGGTCATTGCCGCCATCGGCTGCCGGCAAGGCATGGAAGTGGGTGGGGACGTCGAGTCCCTTGGCCGCGGTGTCACCTCGGCGGTCGTGCAGGCGATCTTCGCCACCATCCTGATCGATGCGATCTTTGCCCTGATCTACATGAAGCTCGACCTATGACGGAAATCGACGAAGCGCTACTGAACAGGGAGGCTCCCCCTATTGAGGTACGTGGACTGATGTCGCGCATCGGCGATCGCACGATCCACGACAACCTCGATCTGGTAGTGAACCGGGGCGATGTCGTGGGTGTGGTCGGCGCTTCGGGCACCGGCAAGTCGGTGCTGCTGAACACGATCATCGGCCTGAGAAGCGCCGAGGGCGGATCGGTGATGATTTTTGGCCAGGACATCCGCTATGCGCGCCGCCCGCAATGGACGGCGATCAACCGCCGCTGGGGCGTCCTGTTCCAGCAAGGTGCCCTGTGGTCGAACCTCACGGTCAAGGAGAACGTGGCCGCACCACTCTTCGAGCACACGGACATGCTCAAGGACGAAATCGACGAGCTGGCGGACCTGAAGATCGCCCTGGCCGGCTTGCCGCCCGGTGCCGGGGCGCTGAAGCCCTCCGAGCTTTCCGGAGGCATGATCAAGCGCGCCAGCCTGGCGCGCGCCCTGGCGCTGGATCCCGAACTGCTGTTCCTCGACGAGCCTACCTCGGGACTCGATCCAATCGGCGCGGCGGCCTTCGATGAACTGATCCGCGATCTTTCGGACAGCCTGGACCTGACCGTGTTCATGATCACCCACGATCTCGACAGCCTCTATACGATCACCGACCAGGTGGCCGTCCTCGCGGACAGGAAGGTGGTTGCCATGGCGCCCGTGCGCGAACTCGAAAAGTCCGACCATCCGTGGATCCAGGAGTATTTTGGTGGTCCTCGCGGACGCATGGCGTCCGGTTTGCGCGCTGCACGAGGAGCACGCTGATGGAGCGCAACGCCAACTACGCCCTCGTGGGCCTCACCTCGACCCTGCTGGTGATCGGCATGGTCGTCTTCAGCGTCTGGCTGGCGGCGTTCAAGTTCAACCAGGACTACGACTACTACGACATCGTCTTCGCAGGGCCGGTGCGCGGTTTGTCGCAGGGCGGCGAGGTTCATTTCAACGGCATCAAGGTCGGCGAAGTGACAGAGATCTCGCTCGATACCATCGATCCCACCCAGGTGATCGCCAGGGCCAAGGTGACGTCGGACGTGCCGATCCGTGTCGACAGCTTCGCGACGCTCGAGCCGCAGGGCATCACCGGCGTGAACTACGTGCAGATCACCGCAGGAACTCCCACCAATCGGCTGTTGAAGCGGGTGACCCCCAAGGGCACCGTGCCGCGGATCCGCTCCGAGCGCGGCATGCTCTCCGACTTGCTGGCGAGCGGTGGCAACGTCATGGCGCATGCAATCGAGGCGCTCGACCGGGTCAACCGCGTGCTGTCGGAAGACAACATCAAGCGTATCAGCGGCATGCTCGACGACGTGCAGGCCGCGACTGCGGAGTTGCGCGAACGCAAGGCCATCATTGCTGACGCACAGCGCGCGTTGCAGAGCGCGGACCGCGCGGCACAACAGATCGGCGAACTCGCCGTGTCGAGCAATAACCTGATCAAAGGCGATGGCCGTCAGATCGTAACCAAGCTGGGTAACGCGGCCACCGACATCGAGGCCGCGGCCACCGATCTGCGCACGATGATGGGCAAGCTGGAGGGGCCGACGGGCGATTTCGCTGTCACCGGTCTGCAGCAGATCACCTCCGCCGGCGCCAGCCTGCAGCAAGCTGCCGACAGCTTCGACCGGATTCTGGGCGAGATACAACAAAGCCCTCAAGGCCTGGTCAACAAACCGCCGGCGCAGGAAATCGAGGTCAAGCCATGATCTTCGCCCCACCGACCGTGGTCGTGAAGTCCG
>JAABQQ010000214.1 GCA_011391405.1 Gammaproteobacteria bacterium | reverse complement strand
TTGCCCTGCTCGTCTTCGGTGATCTTGGCGACCTTCGACTTGATGAAGGTGACCGAAGGATCGGCCTGCACCTTCTGGTAGAAATCCTCGAAGCGGTCGATGGCGCGGATGTCGATGTAATAGATGGTCGACTTGCCGTCTTCCGGATACTTCTCGCGCACGTAGTGCGTCTGCTTCAGCGACGCCATGCAGCAGATGCGCGAGCAATGCCGCAGATGGTTCTCGTCGCGCGAACCGGCGCACTGGATGAAGGCGATGTTCTTCGCTTCCTTGCCGTCGGAGGGACGCAGGATCTTGCCACCCGTGGGTCCGTGGATGTCGGCCAGACGCTCGAATTCCACGCTGGTGATGACGTTCTTGAAGCGGCCGTAGCCGTAGGGCTGAATCTTCGCGGCATCGTAGGGCTTCCAGCCGGTCGCCCACACCACGGCGCCAGCCTTCACCTGGATCGTCTCTTCCTGCATGTCGAGGTCGATCGCGCCGTACTTGCACGCGGCCTTGGCTTTTTCCGCATCCGGCGTGCCGATGATCGACGGGTCCAGCACGAAGCGCTGCGGATAGGCCATCGCGTTCGGCAGGAAGGCGGCCTTGTGCTGGCCGAGGTTGTAGTTGAACGGGTCGTCGACCATCGTTTCCACCGCGCGCCCACAGTCGCCACAGGCGGTGCAGTTCTCGTTCACGTAGCGCGGCTTGACCTTGATGGAAGCGGTGTAGTTGCCCGCGCGGCCCTCGATCCCGGTCACTTCGGCCAGCGTCAGCACCCGCACGCGCGGATTGCCCTTCAGGCGGCGCAGGTTGATTTCCAGACCGCAGGTGGGATGGCACAGCTTGGGAAAGTAGCGATACAGCTGGGAGGTACGTCCGCCCAGTGCGGGATTTTTCTCAACCAGAACAACGTTCTTGCCGGTCTCGGCCGCTTCAAGTGCAGCGGTCATGCCGGAAATCCCGCCGCCCACCACGAGGATTGTCTCGTTGGTTGCAACATGCTCCGTCATTGTTGTTTCCTCCATCCGATGGATGCAAAAGTATTCGAAGCCGCCCGGAAAGACCTCCCGCGCAGCCGGGTTTTTAGCCCGAAATTCAATCCTTGGAATGGTACTCCGAAGCCCCTGCCTGCCGCCACGGGCAAGTCCGCTATCTCAATCGAAGTTTTCTATGCGGGAATAAAGGAAGTGTTTATGGCCGCGTTGCGGGGAGTCATTGTTCGGCGAGTAGAAAATCCGGGGCGAAGCGCTTGTATGGACGATGTCGAGCCGGCTATCACTTCTCCGCCAGTCGGTTGGCTGTTGCGTCGTCCAGCAGACGTTTGCCGTGTATGACTGCCGTCACCAGAATGCGCGTGGGGTCGATCCGGTAAATCAGGCGATAGCTGTACACGAAGCGCTCGCGAATGTCGGGCTGGTTGAGTTCGGGCACGACCCGCCCGGATTCAGGAAACTGGTTCAAGCCCGCGGCAGCCGACAGCATCTTTTCGACAACCGCTCCCGCGTAAAAAACCGAGTCACGCTCGATATAGGCGGCAATCGCCTCTACGTCTTCCAGCGCCTCGGGCGACCAGACTACGACTTGACCAGCCATTTATCCAGGCGCGCTTCCGCCTGCGCCTGCGATAGCGTGCCTTCGGATTCCGCGCGATCCAGCCCGCGACGGATTTTCTCGATGACGTAGAGATGGTATTGCACGTCTTCCAGCGAACTGCCCTCCGGCAGCCGCTCCAACAGGGCGGCAACTTCCTGCTTGGCTGTTTGCATGGCTGGCTCCTGTAATTCGATGCTCAAGAAGTTTAGCACTTGGTACCGGGCTTGAAGTTATTGCGAGCATGGGTTGCAGCTCAGGGTACAGCCAAACCTTGAACTTGAATGCGTTGTTTGGTCCCCTGTGAAGTCCGGCCCCTGGAAATAAACGGGGGCCCTAAATCAACTAGACGTGCGGCGTGACCGGCGGCAGCACCGAAGCCGCAGCCGCTTCGATGGTGACGATCTCGAACTGCATGCTCGCCAGATCGGCCATGATGTAGGTGGGCGGGTTGCCGACGCCGCCGACGGTACCGGGGTTGATCAGCCAGGTGGTGGTGCCCTTGACGGTGGCGACCTGCGCGATGCTCGATTTGTGGTCGTGGCCGCAGCAGAC
>JAABQQ010000213.1 GCA_011391405.1 Gammaproteobacteria bacterium | reverse complement strand
CAGGCGCGGCCAGCAGGTGCACATGTGTGTCGACTTGGTCTGCGGCCCGCCGCATGCCCAGATCGGTGCGCGCGCGATCGTCGATGCCTCGACGATCGGCGACGAGTTGCTTAGCGCGGTCTTCATGGGCGTTGTCGGTGGCGTACTGGGCGCCCACGCAGGCATCCCGGCGCACCAGAACCCCGTGCTGACCACCCCCACGACGGCCGGCGGCAGCGGCGGGAGCTCCATCACCGTCGGCTCCGTGGTGTTCTCTCCTGACGAACGGCACCACGCGTATGTGGCCACGGACGCTGGCGACGCGATCATGCTTGACGGCAAGGAGCGCGTGCCACTGCCGCCCGGCGCAACAGTCGAGTGGATGCGCTTCGACAGCACTTCGCAGGTGCTCGTGGCGCGGCTGCGTGGCGAAGCTTCGCCGCTGGTGGTGCCACTTGCCGGTGCACTCCGGCATGAGGTACCGAGCGTGACGCCGGTGCGACTGGAACTCGACATCGACGAGCCGGGTGCGCTGGTCTTCGTCGACGGGCGATATGCAGGTGCCGGCCTGCGCGAACTGGCCGTCGCGCCCGGCCAGCGCACCCTGCGCATCGAGGCACCCGGCCGCGTCCCACGCACGACGAACCTGGAGGTGGCTCCGGGGCCGGCAACTCGGTTGTCGATCAGCTTGGATCCCGATCCGGTGCGTGTCGCCGTGGGCGAGGCGCTGGCATCCTTCAATGAACGGACGCTCGCCGCGGCCGCCAAGGCACCGGCCGCGGACCTGCTGCGCAGTCGGCTCGTCGCCAGCGTGCCCTTGTACGAGCAGGTGCTGGGCGTCGCGACCGGCGGCAGTGGCGGCGATGCGCTCGTCTTTGGCGACAGCGCAATGTGGGTTCATACCACGTCGTCGTCGCTTTCGAATGTGCCCCGCTCACACGCCTTGCGGTATGCCGACTTCGCTCGCCAGCCGCTGCCCGCGCATCATGCTGCGTTCGAGGTCACGCTGTCGCCACAGTTGGTGGTGAATACCGCCGGCCTGCACGTGTCGAAGGAGCGGCTGATCGAGTTCATCGCCGCGCTGCATGCGCGTCTCAGGGCGACGGTACCGCCAGGCCCCTGATTCAACTTGCCTTGCGCTAGGCCCGTTGCGACCACTGAAGGCCCTGCCGATCAAGAGGCGAGTATGGGCCGGATAAACCGCCTGGGTGTTGATCGAAGAGCGTTGCCGACGGCGATCGGAGCGCCGATACTCAGTGGAGAGAGGCTCCTGGGAGTACTACGGGCCTCTCCGCCACCCCCAAGCGCCCGGCCTGTGCCGTCACCGGCGTCCGGTTGGTCGTCCCCGACCACGCCCAGGGGCTTCCCGTGTTGCGTGCGCTTTCCTTGTGTACGTGCTGTCGCCACTACCCCGGCACAGCCACTGGCGGTACTGCATCGCTCATCCGTCCAGTGATGTCAGCCTTCCCCGAAAGGGTCGTCGGGTCGGCCTGTGCATCGTAAGCGTCCGGCGAACGCATCTTGACGCCGGCCTGCCGGCTCAGTTCTCAGGACCGTGCTGCGGCCGCCTGAAGCGAGGAATTGGATGTCGGCGACCTCGCGTTCCGCTGGTCCTGCAGGCGCTTGGCGGTGTTCATGCGCGGCGAGGAGCGCACACCCCTCAACGCCAGAGGTGATCCCGAGTGTTGCCGCATCGGGCCACCAAGTCGCGCAGCGCCACCCCGGCTGCGGCTTGGCAGCGACGCCCGTGTTGATGAGTCTGCTGTCTGCGGCGGGGCCGGCGCGGCTGCGCTTGCTGTCAGCAGCGGGTCCGGCGCGACTCAAGTTGCGAAGTCTTGCCCCGCTTCGCGCGCTGGCGCCCTGGGCGGTGGCTGCGGACCAAAGTCCAGGTAAGTGAGGATCTTCCCGATCCCCGGCCGCTACAGGATCGCCGCGATGATCTTGAGCTCCCTGGTGTCGCAGTTCGGGCACGATGTTGCAATCGCGTTGTCGGGCGCCTACCTTCCGGTGGCAACCTCCTGGTCGCCGCCAGCTTCAGCATCGCCCAGTGAGATGCCAGCAAGCCGCCCTTCGCGGCCGTCGGCTCCTGTTTAGGTTTGTTCGACACCTGCCCGTGAAACGCCACGGTGCCACGCGTGGCGCAGGCCTGAGGGCAGGTGTTGGA
>JAABQQ010000212.1 GCA_011391405.1 Gammaproteobacteria bacterium | reverse complement strand
CGAGACTGAAGCGCGCGAGCGTCAGGCTATCGTCGCGGTCAACTTCCCGGACGCCCTGCGCATAGTGCTGCGCAAGAAGCTGATGATCGGTGATTGTTCGATGGAAAGCGTGGCACAGCTGCTGGGCATGCACCGCAGGACGCTGGATCGCCGCTTGCAGCAGCACGCGGTACGTTACGGCGAGCTGCTCGAGTCCGTCCAGGCGGACCTCGCACGGCAGCTGCTCGCCGACACGACGATGCAGGTACAGCACGTCGCCGAGGCTCTGCGATTCTCGAACGCCGCGAATTTCGCCACCGCATTTCGGCGCTGGACGGGCGTAACACCCGGCGACTTCCGCCGCCGCATGCAGCGACAGGGCCAGACGCCCAGCTCAAACCAGCTTCAATCTCTTTGATCAGCCGCCGAGGGGAATCGCCACCGCGACCAGCAGGACCCCGACGAGCAGGAACACGAGCCCCGCGATCCAGGGTTTGGCAAGCGTGTGTCGCGCTGCGCGCCAGCCGACGAAGAACAGCAGTCCGAGCAGGATTACGTTGGAAACACGCAGCGCCAGGCGCGGGTCATCGATGAAGAGGAATGGCAGCACAGCGGGAAAACTGCAGGCGAACACCAGCCAACCCGCCGCCAGGCCGCCCATCAGGTCGTCACGTCGCACACGATTCGGCGTGGCAGGCGCGCCTCGCACGTGCTCGACGATGGACTGGTACAGTCGCTGCCGCATGGAGTCGTCGGTGACTGGCACCATTGACGCATCGAACTCGTCGGCCACCATCTGCCGCGCCCCTCTTCCTGAATGACGATGCCGGCCGCGAGGGTGAACGTCAGCGTCATGATCAGGCCGAACAGGATCTCGCCCATGTGCGAACCCGGATCGAGGTAGCGGGCCGTGAAGGACCTGCGGCCGACTTCAGCCATGATCAGATCCCCGGTCGATGCGGGCGCTAGAACGAGGCGCTGTAGAAGATCATCGGACCGCGGTAGGTCCAGTCGAGCGACCCGTTGAAGTCGTCTTTGTCGACGTCCACGTCCACCGAGAACTGATTGTACCCAAGACCGATGCCGAGCCACTTCTTCGGTTGCCAGGTAACCAGCACGCGGTAGTCCTGCAGGTTGCCGTCGATGTCGTCGATCGACAGCGCAAAGAACTGTGCCGATGCGTCAAGCCAGACGTTGTGCGAGAGGTCCCAGATGCCGCGCAGACCGATGACCGGCAATGGCGCCGCCACGCTTGCGGAATTGCTGATGTCCTCGTCGAGCGTCCCACCCGAAGATTCGGCCCTGGCCCTGAGCGAGGCACTCATGTCCGTATAATGCAGGCCGATGGAGCCGGCCAATTCGTAGTTGTCGCGCTTAAGGAAGGCGTACTCGTACGCGACTTCGATCACTGTAAAGTCGAATTCGACGTCGATCTGCGCGTCAACGGGGTAGACAACATCACCCCATTCGATGTCCCTGTCGAAGGACCTGCTGTTGTCACGGCTCATGTCGAACGCGATCGCCTTGACCTTGTGCCGCCCACTGTCGCCAAAACGCCAGAAGCTGTCCAGCCGGATGCGCTGTGACTCCCCGCCCCCCAGGGCATCGTCAAAATCCACCGACTCGCCGGAGCCCGTATCACCGTTGAGCTTGATGTCTGGCTCGCTGGTGATGACGAAGGTTCCGAGCGCCACCTGGAACGAATCGGTGAGCAGGTTCGGCGCTTCTTCGGCGAACGCCGCCGTCGACCCCATCAGTAGCACTGCCACCCCTGCCCATGCCGTCCTGGACCCTGACGCACGCGCACGTGAAGGTGATAATTCCTGGCACATAGTCAAAGCCCCCGAGGTGGGTTCTGGAATAGAATCGATTGCATCGTAGTCTGGCCAACCGCGCTGGGCAATCCGCAATTGCGTTGGATATTTGGTTGGGCGCCGTCTCGCCCTGGAGTTTCATCGATGTCGTGCGTCATCCTCCGGCCGCGCAGGGTCGCAGCGTTTGCCGGTTGCCTGCTCGCCTGTTCTGCCTCTGCCGCAGATCCCGGCGCAACCAAGGTTTCCGCCGCCACATCGTCACGACCGCGCGTCGGCCTGGTATTGGCCGGAGGTGGAGCCAAGGGCGGCGCCCATGTCGGCGTGCTGAAAGTGCTGGAAGAAATGCACATCCCCATCGACT
>JAABQQ010000211.1 GCA_011391405.1 Gammaproteobacteria bacterium | reverse complement strand
GAACGTGTCGGCGGGAAGGTCGGGGAGCGTGCGCACGCAGACGTCGGCGGCCGACAGGGTGTGCATCAGGCTGACGCCAATCGTGCGCATTCCGGCACGGCGGCCCGCCTCGATGCCGGTGGGAGCGTCCTCGACGACGATCGAGCGGCCGGGTTCGGCGCCGAGGCGCGACGCCGCCAGGAGAAAGACCTCGGGATCCGGCTTGCCGTGCGTCACGTCCTCGGCCGCGACGTCCGCAGCGAAGAACTGGCGCATCTGCATCGCGTCGACCAGCGTTTCGAGGTTCAGCCTGGGCGCAGAGGTCGCGATGGCGTGGCGCCAGCCTTCGCCGTGAAGCCGCGCCACCCAATCGCGCACCCCCGGCAGCGGCTCGATGCCGTGCGCGCCAACGAGCGCGCGGAACCGCGATTCCTTCTCCTCGCTGAGGCGGCCCATTCGCCCGGGATCCGACGCCTCGCCAAGCCACCCCGACAGGATCAGATCGTTCCGCTTGCCGAACGAGTGCACGAACTGCTCGTACGTGATCGGCGAGCCTGCCTCGGCCATCACGTCGCGCCAGGCCTGCCAGTGGAACTCAGCCGAGTCCACCAGCGTGCCATCGAGGTCCCAGAGTACGGCTTTCGTCGTGTGCATGTCTCACGAGTGTAGCGGCTGCCCGGGGCGTACACAAAACGGCCGCCGCTGCCCGCCTTCCAGGCATCGGCGGCCTGCAGGCGATATTTACCTGGTCGTAACGTCCAGCGTCGCAGAGCCGCCGGCGCTCGACTTGACCGTTACTGATGCGGGCTGGGGCGACGTCGTCACGGTCAGCGTGTACGTCTTCGTCTTCGTGCTGTATTTCATCAGCCAGTTCCTGCCGTCGCCCGTGTAGACGGTCAACTTGGCAGTTGGCGCCGCGGAACTCGTGGCCTGGACCGTGAGCTGCTTCTTCCTCGTGTTGTAGGTCGCCGAGGTGATGGCGACGTCGTTCTGGGCCGTCACAGAGATTGTGACCGTCGCCACGTCTGATGCAACCTTCCCGTCGCTCGCCGTGTACGTGAAGGTGTCGGGGCCCGCGTAGTTGTCCGCTGCCGTGTAGGTAAAGGATCCATCTTCGAACAGCGTCAGAATTCCGTGTTCCGGCTTCGATGCCTCGGTGGCGTGGAGCGGGTCAGCATCAGGGTCGCTGTCGTTGCCCAGCACCCCAGGTGCAGCCACTGTCAGCGTCTGCCCGCTGAACGCAGAATAGGTGTCATTCGCGGCCACCGGCGCATGGTTGACCGCACCGCCCTCGACATCCACCTTGTTGACGTCCGATACGGTCGCCGAGCCCACGACCTGGACTTCGATCGTATGCTCTCCGGCAGCGAGCGCGGACGCGTCCCACGAGCCCTCCCAGACCGGAGAACCCTCAGCCACACGACTCATCGGATACCAGTTCGTGCCATTGTCGATGCGGTACCAGACCCGGCTGATGGCCCCGGCGTCGAAGACCAGCGCGCGGACGACATTGCTGCCGGACGCCGGAACCGTGTAGCCGTAAGGATTGAGCGCGCTGCCGATGTACTTGTCGACGGGCGCGGTGATCAGTACCACGGGCCAGGCGCCAACCGCCTTCGTGACTGACGTCACACCGTCACAATCGACTGCCACGACGCTGAAGTTCGAGGAACTGCTCTTCCCGAGCGAGGCGACGTTGTAGTAGTGGATGCCGCCGCTTGCCATGAAGCCGGTGTACGGGTTCCCGGTGAACAACGTCTGAGAGGAGCTGTGCGTGTGCCCGTAGTTGTACGTAGACGCGCGGTAGGAGTCGAGCGCCTGGATGAACGGCTGGTGGCCGTAGTAGAGCCAGGTGTCGCCCGATTCGAGGGTGTCGGTCACCGGGTGGTGCCCGAACACGAACGTAAGTCGGGCGTCCCGGTGCGCGAAGAGTGCCGAACTGATGAACGCCAACTCCGTCGAGTCGAGTCCGGCATAGTCTCCGTACGGCCAGAAGAGGCTGAACGGATCGCCGCTGTTGTCGGCGCTGTTCACGCCCAGGAAGTGGTACTTGCCGTACCCGAAGTCGCGGGTCCACGACACCTGGGTGCTCTTCGTGAACCGGCCCTGCACAGAGTTTGCCCGGTAGTACGCGAACGTGGCGTCGTTGTACGCGTCGTGGTTGCCGGGAAGGTCGTAGAAGACGTCC
>JAABQQ010000210.1 GCA_011391405.1 Gammaproteobacteria bacterium | reverse complement strand
TGCGTCGCTTGGCGAGATGCTCGGGTTCCCGAAGAGCGCGATCGTCGATTTCGCGGTGCGCCGCCTGAAGAAGCTGGTGCCCGGGTATTCGCTGCCGGGGCACGTCAAGTTCACCGAGACGCTCGATGCTGGCGCGCGCCGCAAGCTCGAGCCCGTCGCCGTCACGCAGCGGGACGTCGCTTTCCTGCAATACACGGGTGGGACCACGGGTGTGTCGAAAGGGGCAGCCCTTACGCACGGCAATCTCGTCGCCAACGTGCTGCAGATGGAAGCCTGGATCGTGCCCGCGCTGCACGACACTTCGCGCGGGCCGGTGCCCAGCCAGTTCGTCTACATCTGCGCGCTGCCGCTGTATCACGTGTTCGCGCTGGTCGTGAACTGCCTTTTCGGCATGCGCATCGGCACGCTCAATGTACTGATCCCCAATCCGCGGGACATCGCAGGCTTCGTCAAGGAGCTGGGCAAGTACAAGTTCAACGTGCTGCCGGGCGTCAACACGCTCTACAACGCGCTGCTCGGGAGCGAGGACTTCCGCAAGCTCGATTTTGCGAGCCTGCGCGTTGCGAACGGCGGCGGCATGGCCGTGCAGAAGGCGACGAGCGAGAAGTGGCTGGCGCTCACCGGCGTGCCGATCATCGAGGGCTACGGCCTGTCGGAGACGTCGCCGGTCGCCACGTGCAACCCGATCCTCAACCGTGAATACAACGGCACGATCGGCCTGCCTTTCCCCAACACGGAGATCCAGATTCTCGACGACGCGGGACAGGTCGTGCCGCTCGGCCAGCCGGGCGAGATCGCGATTCGCGGCCCGCAGGTGATGGCGGGTTACTGGAACCGTCCGGATGAGACCGCGAAGGTGATGACTCCCGACGGGTACTTCAAGTCGGGCGACATCGGCATCATGGACGAGCGCGGTTACATCAGGATCGTGGACCGCAAGAAGGACATGATCCTGGTGTCGGGCTTCAACGTCTACCCGAACGAGATCGAGCAGGTGCTTACGACACATCCCGGTGTCGTGGAATGCGCTGCGATCGGAGTGCCTGACGAGCGGTCCGGCGAGGCCGTCAAGGTGTTCGTCGTGCGCAAGGATCCCGCGCTCACCGTCGAGCAGCTGATGGAGTTCTGCAAGGAGAACTTCACCGGCTACAAGAAGCCGAAGTACATCGAGTTCCGCGACGAGCTGCCGAAGAGCAACGTCGGCAAGATCCTGCGGCGCGAGCTGCGGGACGCGGCGGTTGCCGCTGCTCACGCACGAAGTGCGTGAGCAAGGGGGTAGGGGTCAGGGGATAGGGGTTAGTCGGAACGAAGCAGCCCACTTCGTTCAACGACGCCGTGAGTCAGCCGTGCAGTTCGCTGCGTCGGGATCAATTCATTTGTCAGGCGGGGTTTGCTCGAGGCGCTCCGCCAGCCAGACTTTGATGATTGACTGGCGTGTGACACCGAGGCGACCGGCTTCTCTGTCCAGCGACTCAATCATCCAAGCCGGGAAATCGACATTGACCCGCTTCTGTTCCTGCAGGGGCCTGCGCGCCTTGGCGAGATCCAGGGAGGCCGTGATGTTCTTGCCGCTATCGAAGTCGGCATCAAATTTCCTAACCTTCATAAAGGGCCACCTCTTCAGGACGAGACCGGCGAACCGAGATGATCCGGATGTTCTCGCCGCGGTACGTGATGACAGCCGACCAGTGCTTCGCGCCAATGCGCCCAATTGCAACGTATCGCGGCTCATCGACGGTCATGGCCGGAATCTCCATCAGGTACGGATCATTCCAGAGTTCTTGAGCTCGGACGAAGTCGATCCCATGCTTGTTCGCATTGGCACGGCTCTTCAGTTCGTCGAACTCGAACATGGTATAAAAAATATACCATTATTGATCAAGGCGCAATCGCGCTGCGTCGCCGAGCCGGCGAGCCCGGACGGCGAAATTCATTCGGCGGAGGGGAATTCCCTGGCCCCAACCCCTTCCCGCGGCCTACTGCCCGCGGAACACCGGCGGTCGACGCTGCATGAACGCCTGCATCGCCTCGCCGAGGTCCTCGGAGTGCAGGAACGCGGCGTTCCACACGGCGACGTAGTCGAGACTGGCGTCCACTTCACGGCGCGATGCGTGTCCCAGCACGTGCTTCGAACCCTGCACGGCGAGCGGTGAATTCGCTGCCATGGTCGCCGCCAGTTCACGCGCACGCGCCATCAGTGCCG
>JAABQQ010000209.1 GCA_011391405.1 Gammaproteobacteria bacterium | reverse complement strand
GGGCAGCGACTGGGGCGCCGACCAGCAGGTCGTGCGCATGTTCGTGAACACGGCGCCCAAGGCCGTGCGCGAACTGGCTGCGTGGGGCGTGCCGTGGAGCCGCGTCCGCCAGGGCGACCGGCAGGTCATCATCAACGGCGAGAAAGTCACGATCACCGAGCGCGACGCCGCGCACGGCCTCGTGGCGCAGCGCGATTTCGGCGGCACCAGGAAGTGGCGCACCTGCTACGTCTCGGACGGCACGGGTCACGCGATGCTGTTCGCAGTCGGCGATCGCGCGATTGCCGAGGGCATTCCGGTGCACGAGCGCACCGAGGCGCTGGCGCTGATTCACGACGGCAAACGCTGCTACGGTGCGATCGTCCGCGACCTGATCACGGGCGGGATCACGGCCTATGTCGCCAAGGCCACGGCTATCGCGACGGGCGGGGCAGGGCGCGTCTACCGCGTCACGACCAATGCGGTGATCTGCGAGGGGGTCGGCGCGGCGCTCGCGCTCGAGACCGGCATCGTGCCGCTCGGCAACATGGAGGCCGTGCAGTTCCATCCGACCGGCATCTTCCCGGCGGGCATCCTCGTCACCGAGGGGTGCCGTGGCGACGGCGGGTTGCTGCGCGACGCGAGCGGCCACCGCTTCATGCCGGATTACGAGCCGGAGAAGAAAGAACTGGCATCGCGCGACGTCGTCTCGCGCCGCATGGAAGAGCACATTCGCAAGGGCAACGCCGCGAAGTCGCGCTTCGGCGAGCATCTCTGGCTCGACATCACGCTGCTCGGGCGCAAGCACATCGAGCACAACCTGCGCGAAGTGAAGGAGATCTGCCAGTACTTCCTCGGCGTCGACCCGGCGGACCAGTGGATTCCCGTGCGTCCCGCCCAGCACTACACGATGGGTGGCGTGCGCACCGACCACACCGGCCAGACGCCCGCGCTGCGCGGGCTGTTTGCAGCAGGTGAAGCTGCGTGCTGGGACATGCACGGGTTCAATCGCCTCGGCGGCAATTCAGTGGCGGAGACCGTCGTCGCCGGCATGATCGTCGGCGAGTTCATCGCGGACTTCGTGGAAGGTCCCGAGGGTGAACTCGACATTCCGACGGCCGTGCTGCGTGAGGCGCTTGCCGCCGAGCGCGGCAAGCTCGATGTGCTGCTCAAGGGGAGCCGGAGCGAGCAGGCGGACACGCTCAAGGCCGAAATGCAGCAGACCATGACCGACAACGTCGGCATTTTCCGCACCGGCGCTGACCTGCAGCGCGCGGTCGACAAGTTGCAGGAACTGCTCGTGCGCAGCCGCAACATCGGGTTGCGCTCGCGTCGCGATGGCCCGAATCCGGAGCTGGTGACTGCGTATCGAGTACAGAAGATGATCAAGATCGCGCTCTGCGTCGCGCAGGGCGCGCTTACGCGCACCGAGAGCCGCGGCGCCCATTTCCGCGAGGATTTCCCGCGCCGCAACGACGCCGAGTGGCTGCGGCGCACGCTCGCGACGTGGAGCAATCCGCTCGCCACGCTGCCGATGCTGAACTACGAAGCGCTCGACGTGGGTCGCATGGAACTGCCTCCCGGCTGGCGCGGCTACGGCAACAAGGACTACGTCGATCATCCCGACACGCCGCAGCGCGCCGCCGAAGTGGCGAAGCTGCGCGAGGCCCTGGGCGATGCCGGCCGTCACTCAGTGCAGGCAGCGCTCATGCCGTATGAGCATCTGCTTCCCGCAAGCCTGCGCGGCCGCAACGAACGCATCGACGAGAATCTGCCGACATGAGCTCAGTCACCGATTCCGCGCCGCCCAAGGCTGCGATCCCGCCGGCCGACGCACCGAGGCGCATGCTGCACTTCCACGTCCTGCGCCACGATCCGCAGGACCCGGTGAGCATCCCGCATTTCGAGGTCTTCGAACTCGAGGAAGCGCCGGGCATGACGCTCTTCATCGCGCTCAACGAAATCCGCGAGCAGCTCGACCCGTCACTGGCGTTCGATTTCGTCTGCCGTGCCGGTATCTGTGGCAGCTGCGGCATGGTCGTGAATGGCCGCCCGGGCCTCGCCTGCCGCACGCTCACGCAGGACCTTCCGGCAGAGATCTCGCTGGCGCCGCTGCCGGCGTTCGAACTCATTGCCGACCTGTCCGTGAACACGGGCAAGTGGATGCGCGGCATGAGCGAGCGGCTCGAGACCTGGGTGCACTCCCTCGGCCAGGAGGTGGACCTCGCACGGCTCGAAGAGCGCATGGATCCAGAGCTGGCAGACAGGATCTATGAACTCGACCGCTGCATCGAATGCGGCTGCTGCGTCGCAGCTTGCGGCACGGCGCGCATGCGCGAGGACTTCGTCGGCGCGGTCGGCCTCAACAAGATCGCGCGCTTCGCGCTCGATCCGCGCGATCAGCGCACCGACCAGGACTTCTACGAGCTGGTCGGCAACGACGACGGCGTGTTCGGCTGCATGACGCTGCTTGGGTGTCACGACGTCTGCCCGAAGCAGCTGCCGCTGCAGACGCAGATCGCCTACCTGCGCCGGAAGATGGTCAAGGCCGGCCTGTACTGAGCGCGTCCAGTTTTGCACGCAGGTCGGCGACCTCGGCTTCCAGCGCTTCGACGCGGGCGGAGAGCGATGGGTCGCCCGCTCGTGTCGCAGGCATGGATGGCATCGCTGCCTGCGCAGCCTCCATCGCGGCGACGTCGATCGGCCCGGTGAACAGCTGTGCATAGCGCGATTCACGCCGACCCGGTTCCCGCGGCAGCTTCACGACGAAAGGGCCTGCAGGGCGCGTCTCGAGGTCCTCGAGGGCGTTTTCCACCTCGTCGAGGCCGCTGACCGTTGCCAGCCGCCCGGCGTGGGTGCGCAGTTCGCCCGGCGTCTGCGGGCCACGCAGCAACAGCTCGCAGACGATGGCCGTCTGCGCAGGGGAGAACTTCAGGCTGCCGAACTGCGTGTTGCAGAACAGCTGGTGATACTTCGGCACGCGGCTGCCGAATCCCGATTTCTCCAGCACGACCTGCTTGCGGATGAGCGCGTCCACGACGGGCTGGACCTCGCGTTCCTGCAGGTTCATGACCGGGTCACGGTTGCTTTTCTGGTTGCAGGCGTTGACGAGCGCGTTCAGCGACAGGGGGTACTGGTCGGGGGTCGCGATCTGCTTTTCGAGCAGGCAACCGACGACCCTCGCTTCGAGGGCCGACAACTCGAGCGGCATGGCATGCTCCAGGGGCGTTGACCGGGGCATAATCCTACACCCCGGGTGATGAGGATCGGCAGAACGTGCAGACATCGCGTGGCTCGACACTGAAGGGCGTCATCACCATTTCGCTGATGGCGGTGAACGTGTTGTTCTGGGTGCCGATCCTGCTGGTCGTCGCGCTCGCGAAGCTGCTCATCCCGCTCGCGGCGTGGCGCCGGTGGACGAGCGCCCTCATGATCTGGATCGCCCAGGCGTGGATCAGTTGCAACGGCGCGATTTTCAGCCTGATGGGCGCGCTGCGGCTCGAGGTCGAAGGCGTCGAAGGTCTCGATCCCCGCAGCTGGTACCTCGTGCTGTCGAACCACCAGTCATGGGTCGACATCCTGGTGCTGCAGAAGGCGTTCAACCGGCGGATTCCGTTCCTGAAGTTCTTCCTCAAGCAGCAGCTGATCTGGGTGCCGTTGCTCGGGCTGGCGTGGTGGGCGCTCGACTTCCCGTTCATGAAGCGCCATTCGGCTACGTACCTGCAAAAGCACCCGCAAGCTCGCGGCGAAGACCTCGATGCGACACGCAAGGCCTGCGAACGATTCGCGCTGCTGCCGACGTCGGTGATGAACTTCGTCGAGGGCACGCGCTACACGGCTGCGAAGCACAAGGCGACCAAGTCACCGTACCGCCACCTGCTGCGCCCGCGTCCGGGTGGCGTTGCATTCGTGCTGTCGGCGATGGGCGGCATGCTGCACTCGGTGCTGGACGTCACCGTTGCATACAGCGAATCCAGCCCGACGTTGTGGGACCTGTGTTGTGGCCGGCTTGGTTCCGTGCGAATGCACGTGCTGCGGCGTCCGATCGAGCCGTGGGTGGCGCAGGGCGACTACGCGGAGGACGCCAGGTTGCGCGCGCGCTTCAAGGAATGGCTGGGCGTGCTCTGGACCGAGAAGGACTCGAGACTCGACACGATGCTGCCCGGGTGCGGGCCTGGTCCGGCCGCAGGAGGCGGCCCGCAATGAAGTGGGATTTGCCGTCGCCGTTCATCCACGAGCGCATCGCCGTTCACAACGAGATCGACGGTTACGGCCACGTCAACAACGCCGTCTACGTCGCGTGGCTCGACGACTGTGCCTGGGCGCATTCGATCTCGCGCGGCATCAGTCCGGAACTGTGCCGGTCGCTCAACCGCGGTATGGCCGTGTGGCGTACCCAGATCAATTACCTGCGCGCGGCGCTCGAAGGCGACCAGATCGAAGTCGCGACGTGGCCGGTGCGCAACGACTGCAAACTGCGCATCGAGCGCAGGTTCCAGGTCCGGCGCAGGTCGGACGGCGAAACGTTGCTGCGCGCGTTGCTGCATTACGTCTGCATCGACCTGCATACCGGCCGTGCGAAGCGGATGCCCGAAGACTTTACGCGCTATGTCGTGTTGCCCGAAGTGGCGGCCGCCGTCGCGGCCGAGTCACAGCCCTACCAGCCCGGCGTCGAGCCCCGCTGACCAAGAAAGCACCAGGAGGAAAAGCCATGCACGACAAGTGGACCAGTCCCGAACTCGATTCGCTGCTCGACAAGCGCCCGCTGACGCGTCGGCAGGTGCTGGTAACGTCGCTCGCGACGGGTTTCGCGCTGGCGGTGCAGCCCGTGGGAGCACAGACGATCACCACCGACACCGCAGGCCTGACCGCGGGTGAAGTGAAGATCCCCGTGGCGGATGGCGAGATTCCCGCCTATCGCGCCATGCCGGCCGCGGGCGGCAAGTTCCCGATCGTGCTCGTCGTCCAGGAAATCTTCGGCGTGCATGAACACATCAAGGACGTGTGCCGCCGCTTCGCCAGACAGGGTTATTGCGCCATCGCCCCCGAACTGTATGCGCGCCAGGGCGACGTCTCGAAGATCAGCGACTGGAAGCAGATCTTCGCGGAAGTCGTGAGCAAGGTACCGGACGCGCAGGTCATGGCCGACCTGGACGCGGCCGCTGCCTGGGCGGAGAAGTCGAGCAATGGCGACCAGCGCAGGCTGGCCGTCACCGGTTTCTGCTGGGGCGGGCGCATCACCTGGCTTTACGCGGCGCACCACAGGAACCTGCAGGCGGGCGTCGCCTGGTACGGCCGTCTCAAGGGCGAGGCCACCGAGCTGCAGCCGAAGTACCCGTTCGACGTCGTCGCCGACATCGGTGCGCCGGTGCTCGGACTCTACGGCGGCAAGGACCAGGGCATTCCGCTCGATGACGTCGAAGCGATGCGGGCGGCGCTCAAGGCTGCGGACAAGCCGTCGGAGATCGTCGTGTTTCCGGAAGCGGGTCACGCGTTCTTCGCGGACTACCGTCCCAGCTTCAGGCCGGAGGATGCAGCTGCGGGCTGGGCGGCGTGTCTTGCGTGGTTCCGCCAGCACGGTGTCGGCTGACGGCTAGTATTTCCAGAGCAGACCAATGGAAGGAACGAGTGGCAACCAGTGGCGTAGCTCACGATCGAGCGTCGGCGTACCGTCGATGTTCGAGTATTCGAGATCGGTGCAGCACGGGTTGCGCCGGTTGAGCGCATTGGTCAATTCGCCGTGCAGTGTCAGTGTGCCACGCGGCAGCGTCCACTCGTAGCTGACGCGGGCATCGAGGGAGCCGTAGTCGGCGTAACGGGCGGCATTACGATCCCCCCGCACCACGTTGCCCTGCGTGTCGAGCCCGATCGGCGTCACGGGCCAGCCCATGTGGTATTGCGCGGCGAGTGTCGCCTGCCACGGTCCCGATGCCCAGAGTACGCCCAGGTTGACGGTGTGGGTCTGGTCCCAGCTGCGCCTGACATCGCCGTCGTCGACTGTGTCGGTGACCCGCGACCACGCGTAGCCGAACCAGCCGCTCCACGCATCGACGGGCTTGCGGGTGAGCAGCAGTTCGCCGCCCTCGGCCAGGGCCGACGACGGCGAGATGGCGACACGGTCCCAGCGCAGTTCGGGCGCCAGCGAGAGCGGGTCATACAGGCTCTCGAAACGCGTGCGCAGGTTGCTGTAGTCCTTGCGGTAGGCCTCGACGCGCAGTGAATACCCGGGGGTGAGGTCGCGCTCGAGTCCGAGGATCAGGTGGTCCGCGCTCTGCGCCGGCGAGAAGTCCTCGACGCCGTCCTCCACTTGCAGTTCCTCGATGCCCTCGAACTGCTGGTAGCGCCCCCAGCTCGCGAGCAGGCGGGTGTGCTCGTCGACGCGCCAGGCAAGATTGAAGCGCGGGCCAAGCTGGTCGTCGGCATCGGCGCCGTACGTCTGCTCGTCCCAGCGCAGGCCGATTTCCGTGGTCAGTGCATCCGACAGCCTGCCGCGCACGGTGTAGTACGCGGCGAAATGCTCGCCGGACGGGTTCGGCGCAAGTGCGCGGGAAACGTCCTGCGCCCCGGCGCCGGGGTACGGATAGTCCGGCGCGAAGTTGACGCTGCCCGTGTAGTCGTAGGTGGCTTCGAGTTTGCGAGCGTCGACGCCGGCACGCTGCAGCCAGCGATCGGTTGCGTAGCTCACGTCGACCTTGAGGCCAAGCACGTCGTAGTCGCGCCTGTCGTCGACCGCACCCGTGCGTTTGCCGGGCTCGTCGACTGCGGCTTCGCGTTCCGCCGAGACGTCCGTGAACGAAAGGATCGCCGTCGTCGCCAATCGTGCGGACCAGTCGTGCGCCAGCGTACCCCAGACGTAGGCGTTCGAATACTCAGCAGTCGCATGTTCGGTGTCCGCCGAGTTGGTGATTTCTGCCTGGTCGCGGGCCAGCAGCGTCTGCAAGCTGCCGCGCGTGTCGGGCGACCACGCGAAATCGACGCGGGCAAAGCCGTCGAGGTAACTCGACTCGCCGATCTCGGATTCCATGATGTCCGCCACCTCGTCGAGGTTGCTGCGACGGAACGAGGTGAGCCACTGACCGCGGCCGTCCGCGAATTTTTGCGACGCGAGCGCGTTCGCGTGAATCAGGCTCAACCCCAGTTCGTAGTACCCGTCCGCTGCGGGGCGCAGCGTGCGGGCATCGATGATCGCGCTCATGCGGTCGCCGTACTCGGCGGTGAAGCCGCCGGCAAACACGTCGAGCCCATCGACGATGCGCTCGTCGAGCACGCTGGACGGACTCTGCAGCATCCTGAGATGGAACGGTTCGTACAGCGGCAGGCCGTCGAGTATCACCAGCGTCTCGTTCGTATCGCCGCCACGCATGTGGGCGAGACCCGCGAGGCCGTTGCTCGCCGCGCCCGGCAGTCGATGCACGGTCTTGAGCACGTCGTCCGCGAGTCGTGGCAGCGCGTCGACTTCCTGCTGCGACAGGAACGCGTGGACTTCGGGGACGTCCGAGGCCAGGGAATAGCGACTCGCCGTGACGACGATGTCGGCGATCGCTTCGTCGCGCGGGTCTGCTGCGGCCGTGGCGCCTGCGGTGCGCGAATGGTCTGGACCTGCCTGCGGCACGACCGAATATATTCGACCTTCGACACGCTGCAGCTTGAGACCCAGCGATGCGAGCACCTGCGCAACGACTTCCAGCGCCGGGCCCGCGGTGGGCTCCACGGCGACCTTGGCCGACGATGGGACGACGGCCGAGGTGTAGATGAGCTGGAATTCGCCGCTGGCCGCGAGTTCACCGAGCACCGCGTCAACGGGGCGGCCGCGATAAGGGGCCGCAGCGTGCGCTGCCAATGCCCCGAACAATGCAATTGCAGTCAGCGCGGCGCGCAAGCTCCGGCGAGAGGTGATCGAGGCGCGGCGGAGGGCACGTGGCTGACGGGTGGGCATAGGTCGGCCCGAACCATCGCAGCGGCCGGACGCGGCGATGGTAGCCGAGTGCCACCTGGCCGCCTACCGCGGCTTGTGCGTCAGCGGCCTGCGTGCTCGACCCGGATCTGGCCGCCCGCGATTACGTGGTGCAGGGCGGGTTCGGAGGCAAACACGGCAGCCACGGCGGCTTCAGGCGAGAGCCCGCTCGTAGAGCCCTTGAGCTTCGTCTGCTCGGCTTCGCGTGCGGCATCCGCCGAGGTGTAGACAATCTTGCGACCGGTTTCCCGGCCGGCCCAGGCCAGGAACTCGTCGAGCGAGCGGCCTTCGATCGCGAATTCGGGTGCGATCGCTGCGGCCCAATGCCACGCCTGGCCGTGCGAGTCGACCTGCGAGCGAGCCACGCTACCGTCCTGACCCACCGCGAGTGATTCGCCGGCACGGGCGACGACCGGCACGTGCCCGCGGTCGATCGCGATGCTGCCTTCGCGCACGGCCACCAGCAGCGCGCCGTCACGTACCGAAGCGACATACTGGGTACCGAGGTGCCGGACGTCTCCGTACGGCGTGCCGACGACGAATGCGCCGCTGCCCGAGCCGGGTGTGCCAGCGTCAACGTAGACGCCGCCTGTCGCCAGGTGTGCGCGCTCGCCGCCGGCGAAGGCCAACTGCGTGTCCGTGTCGAGGCGCACCTCGAGTCCGTCTGGACGCCGCAACGCCACTCGGCCGGAGCCCGAGGTGCGAATCTCGTCCGACGCGGCCACTGGCGACGTTGCGGTCAGGGTTTGCCAGGTGCCGTCGGTGGCATGGCGTATTTCGGCGGCGCCCGTGACACGAGCCACCACCGCGACAGGACTTTCGGCCGCTTTCCAGCGCGGCAAGGCAACCCCGACGGCAACAGCCACGACCGCGACGGAAGCCGCAATGGCGAGCCACGGCTGCGTGAACCGGCGCTTCGGCTGCCGCGCGGCAACTGTTGCGCGCCATTCCGCCGCTACGGCCGCGCGGACTTCCGCTGCGACGTCTGCGGGTGGCGTTGGGCGCGGACCGACGTTCTGGAGCAGAGCGGCCAGGTCGGCGTCTTCGCCAGGTCTGTCGTCATGTGGTTCTTGATCGTTCATGATTTTGTGCTCATGCCTCGAGGCTCGCGAGCACGTCGTCTGCCGACGCGCCGAACACGGCCTCCACCCCTTCCCGGAAGGCGACCCGGGCCCTGGCCAGCAGCGATTGCGCCGCCGTCTGGCCGATTCCCAGCCGCTCGCTGATCTCTTCGACCGAGCGGCCTTCGACGTATTTCCATTCCAGTGCGTCGCCATATCGGCTCGGCAGCCGGTCTAGCACCGCGTGTACCAGCCGCCCGAGCTCTGCGCGATCCGCGCCGTGCAACGGGTCGTCGGTCGATGGCGCTGCGATGGATTCAAGCGCGGCCCGGACTTCCTCGCTGTCGTCGATCAGGACGACCTTGGAGGCGTGACGACGCTCGCTGCGCACGTGATCGGCGATCTGCCTGCGGCAGATCTGGCACAGCCAGGTAAAGAGCGCCGCTTCGCCACGCCAGTCCCCGATCGCACGCATCGCCTTGATCAACGTGGCCTGCACGATGTCCTTGGTGGCGTCGGCATTGCGGTTCATGCGCGGTAAGGCGAAGCGATAGACGCGCGGGAAGTACGTCTCGAAAAAGGTCGTGAACGCGCGCTCGTCGCCAGCGAGCATCGCTGCGACCAGTTCGCGATCGTCCGTCATCGATTCGTGCATCGTGGCATGCGAGTAAGACGCGACCGCCGCCGCAAATCAATCGCGCTTCTGCATGGGCACGACCGACGGTCATAACTCTATGAAATTATGAGGATTTATCTGGTGCGATTGATTTTCCTGCCAGCGACCGTCTTACCGCTGTCCGCGCAGCAAAGCGGGCTGTCACCACCCCGGGAGCGGACTTGGAAGCCACCGACCTCATGCTCGATGCCTCGCGCAAGACGACGCTGCCCCGGCGGGCTGCCAACGAGTTCCGCACACCTGGAGCAAGCCTTCACCTGCAACCGGTGCGAGCCGGCGACGTGGGCCGTGCAGATCTCGAGGCTTATGTCCGGACCCGATTCGCCGCCAAGCATGGCGCCGCAGTCCGCACGTTCATGCCCACGCTCATCGCGTTTCGTGACCGCCAGGGCGATTTGCGTGGTGTCGCGGGTATCCGCGGTGCCGACGAAAGCCGGCTCTACCTCGAGCAGTACCTCGACCGTCCCATCGAGGAACGACTGACTGCAAGCCTGCGGTCGTCGCCGGTGGATCGCGGCGGGGTGCGTGCCGTCCGTCGTGACGAGATCGTCGAAGTCGGTAACCTCGCCGGTGCCAGCTGCCGCGCTGCGGTGCGCATGGTCGCGCAGTTACCCGTGTTCCTGATGAGCCGCCGTTACTCGTGGATCGTCTTTACTGCGACCGGCGCGCTGCGCCAGATTCTCGAGGGATTCGGCGCGCCGCTGATCGAACTCGGCCGTGCCGATCCGTCGAGCGTCGCCACCGCGGCGGATTCGTGGGGTCGCTACTACGAGACCGATCCGCGCGTGTTTGCCGGTTACCTGCCCGATGCGGATCGGCTGGCCGGCTTCGCGCACCGGACGCCGGGTCACTGATGCTGGCGGATGCGTTGCGCTCTGCGCCTGCGGGCGCTGTCGCTCTCGTTGACGGGCGACGCACGGTTTCCTATGGCGCCATGCCTGCGTTGATCGAGCACGAGATCGAATGGCTGCGAGAGGGCGGCGCCGAGCGTCATGCCGTGCTGGCGGACAACGGCGTGCCGTGGGTGCTTGCCGACCTCGCGCTGCACGTCGGCGCTATGCTCTCGGTGCCGTTGCCGGGTTCGTTCACGCCCGCACAGGTGGCGCATGCGCTCGACGACGCCGGCATCGACGCGTTGCTGACCGACGACGATGTGCGTGCGCGCGAGTTGCTGCCAGGCTGGCGCGCCGACGGAATCTCGCCTGTCTCGGGCCTGCAGCGGTTCCGCCGCCAGCTCGACTCGGCAACGCGACCGTCTGCACCCCCAGGCACGCGCAAGATCACCTACACCTCGGGCAGCACTTCAAACCCGAAAGGTGTGTGTCTCTCGGGCGCGGCGCTCGAGGCCATCGCGGAGTCGGTGGCTGGGGCGACGCGTGAGCTCGCCATCGAACGCCACCTCTGTATCCTGCCGCTTGCAACCCTGCTCGAGAACGTCGCGGGCCTGTATGCGCCGTTGCTGTGCGGTGCGACGTGCGTCGTGCCACCGAACTCCGTCACGGGGATGAGCTACGGTGGCGTGGACGCGGCCCGGCTGCTCGGGACTCTGTCGCGCGAGCAACCCAACAGCCTGATCCTCGTGCCTGAACTGCTGCAGGTGCTGGTCGTCGCGGCCGAGCGCGGCTGGCAGCCGCCGGCGTCGCTGCAGTTCGTTGCCGTCGGCGGTGCGAAAGTCTCGCGCGAGTTGCTCGAGCGAGCCGACGCGGCTGGTATCCCGATCTATGAGGGTTACGGTCTCAGCGAGTGCGCCTCGGTCGTGTGCCTGAACACGCCCGCATCACGTCGCGCCGGTACCGTCGGCCGTCCATTGCCGCATGTGCGCGTGCGTGTCGATGCCTCCGGGCAGGTGCACGTCGCCGGCAACACCATGCTTGGGTACCTCGGCGACCCGCCGCGCGCGCCGCACGACGAAATCGCGACCGGCGACCTTGGCGTGTTCGATGCGGATGGCTACCTGCAGCTGCACGGTCGCATGGGTAATCGGTTCATCACCAGCCTTGGCCGCAACGTATCGCCGGAATGGGTCGAGTGTGAGATCTCGCAGCGCCTCGGCGGTCGGCCGGTGCTGGTCCATGGCGAGTCACGCCCATACGTCGTCGCGCTGGTCGGGGCGTCTGCACACGAGAATCCCGACGCTGCTGTCGAAGCCGCCATCGCTGCGGCGAATGCGGTACTGCCGAACTACGCGCAGGTCCGCCGCTGGGCGCGCGCGCCCGGTCCTTTCACGCCTGCCGACGGTACGCTGACGGCAAACGGCCGGCTGCGCCGCCAGCAGATCCATGCACGTCTCGGCACGCTGCTCGACAACCTGTATCACACCGAAGTCGCGTCCTGACCTAGCTCCGGAATCCATCGATGCACCTGTACCAGCAACTGCAGCGCGACACCGTCGCGGACCGTAACTACCTGCTGGCGGCGCCCGCCATCCAGCGCGCACTCGCCGGCGACATTACCCGCGACCTGTACGTCGAATTCCTGACGCAGGCCTACCATCACGTGCGTCACACCGTGCCGTTGCTGATGGCGGTCGGCGCGCGCCTGCCGGAGCGGCACGAGTGGCTGCGCGAGGCGGTCCTGCACTACCTCGACGAGGAAAAGGGCCACGAGCAGTGGATCCTCAATGACATCGAGCACGCGGGCGGCGATCGCCAGGCGGCCGCGGCTTTGCCGCCGTCGACCGCGACCGAATGCATGGTCGCCTACGCGTACGACACGATCGAGCGCCGCAATCCGCTCGGCTTCTTCGGCATGGTGTTCGTGCTCGAAGGCACCAGCGTGGCGCTCGCGCTCAATGCGGCGGACCGCATCCAGCAGATGCTGCAGCTGCCGACCGGGGCGTTCAGCTACCTGCGCAGCCACGGCGAGCTGGACCAGGAGCACGTGGGCGATCTCGAGAGCATTCTCGGTCGCCTGACGGACGAAGCAGATCGCGCGGCGGTCATCCGTTGCGCGAAGGGCGTGTTCTGGCTCTACGGCAACATGTTTCGGAGCCTCGAAGCGGACGTCGCCGCGAAGCGGGATGCCGCCCCGGCGAGGCTGCGCGCATGAAAGCCGCAGAGATGCGGGCGTTGATCACCGGCGCCAGCAGTGGCATCGGCTGTGCGCTGGCGCGGGAACTGCATGGTCGCGGTGCAAGCGTGCTGCTCGTGGGCCGGAATGCGCAGGCGCTCGAGCGCGCCGCGCAGGCACTCGGCGGCCGCTCGACGCGTGTCGACTGGATTGCGGCCGATCTTGCGACAGCTGAGGGGCGCGCACGAGTGGTCGCAGCAGCGAGTCACTGGGGCGGCGGCGGCATCAACGTGCTGGTCAACAACGCGGGCTGCGGTGATTTCGGCATGCTCGATGATCTTGACGATGCAGCGATCGAGCGGCTGTTTGCGATCAACGCCGTTGCACCGGTGCAGATGACGCGGGCGCTGCTGCCGACGCTGCGCTCGCAACCCATGGGTGCGATCCTCAACATCGGTTCGGTGTTCGGCAGCCTGGGCTATCCCGGATTCACTGCGTACTCCGCCAGCAAGTTCGCGCTGCGCGGCTTCACCGAAGCATTGCGACGCGAGCTGGCCGATTCGAAGATCGGCGTGCACTACTTCGCGCCGCGCGCGACGAAGACCGGCATGAATGCAGCGGCCGTCGACCGCATGAACGTCGAGCTGAAGGTCGCGATGGATCCGCCCGCGCAAGTGGCAGCCGCTGCCTGCGCCATGCTCGAGGCCGGCAAGACCAGCGCCGTCTTCGGTTGGCCCGAGAAGCTGTTCGTCCGCATCAATGCGCTGCTGCCGGGAGTCGTCGACGGCTCGCTCCGCAAGCAGCTTCCCGTCATCCGTCGTCACGCCGCGACCGCTGTCGCTGAGCGTGTCACGCAGTCCTGAGGAAAAACCATGCAACACGCAGGTAACGTCGTTTTCTTCTGCGCGAGCCTGCTCGCCGGTTCGCTGTCCGCAGCAGCGCCTGCCAACCCCGCCTTTGATACCGAGCTGCTGTCGATCCAGCAGGCCTGGGCCAGGGTGAACTACGAGATGCCGGCGGGCGACGAGCGGGCCAAGGCATTCGATGAGTTGGAGAAACGGGCCGAAAATTTCACGCACCAGAACCCCGCGCGACCGGAGGCGCTGATCTGGGAAGGCATCATCGAGAGCAGTTACGCGGGGGCGAAGGGCGGGCTCGGCGCGCTCTCGCTGTGCAAGGAGGCGCGGGGCAATCTCGAGGCGGCACTCAAGCTCGACCCGAACGCGCTCGACGGTTCGGCCTACACAAGCCTCGGCGCCCTGTACTACAAAGTACCGGGCTTTCCGGTCGGCTTCGGGAACGACGAAAAGGCTGATGCGCTGCTGCAGCAGGCGCTCAAGCTGAACCCGAACGGCATCGACCCGAACTACTTCTATGCCGAGTATCTGTTCGAGCAGGGCCGCTACCCGGAAGCGCTGCAGTACCTCGCCAAGGCCGGCAAGGCTGCGCCGCGTCCGGGTCGCGAAGCGGCGGACAAGGGTCGTCGCGGCGAAATCGCCACGTTGGCGGCGAAGGTCAAGGCAAAGACGAGCTGAGCGGGTCCGCGGCGTACTGCGCGCCCAGCCGGGTGAGCAGCGCAGCAAATTCCAGAGCGAGCGGCGCTTCGATTCGAAGCGCCGTCGCGCTTGCGGGTGGCACGAATTCCAGGCGCGTGCACGCGAGCAGCAGTCGCTGCACAGCGAACAGCTCGCGAAACAGGCGGTTGTGCTTCCCCTTGCCATAGGTCGAATCGCCCACGATCGGATGCGACTCGCCGGCGAGGTGGCGACGCAACTGGTGCCGACGCCCGGTGTGCGGCGTGAGTTCGACCAGTGCGTAACGCGAGGTGGGGTAGCGATCGACACACACCGGCAGTTCGAAGGTTGCGATGCGCCTGAATGCCGTGTGCGATTCCCGAGGCTCTGCGGACTGCAGGCCGATGCGTTCGTCTTCGACCGCGGCGAGCGGCCGATCGATGGTGCCTGCCACGGCTGGCCAGCCGCGCACCAGCGCGACATATGTCTTGACGACACTGCGCTGCGCAAAGATAGCGCTGTACTCGCGGGCGGTGTCCGGATTCAAGCCGAACGCCAGGACCCCGGACGTGCCCTTGTCGAGGCGATGGATCGTGTAGACACGCTGACCGAGCTGGTCGCGCAGGATCTGCAGCGCAAACCGGGTTTCATGCCGGTCGATCGGTGAGCGGTGCACCAGCAGTCCCGATGGCTTGTCGACCACGACAAGACGCTCGTCCCGATACAGGATCGCCAGCGTCTCAGGCGTAGCTGCCGGCACGATTTCAGTCACCAGGGGATGCGTTCGCCGTCCCAGGCGAAGAACTGTCCCGAGTCCGCCGACTGCAGGCGATCGATCACCCCGAGCATCTGCGCAACGGCGTAGTCCACGCCGAAGAGCTTGCCTGCCGGCACGTTCGCCTGGAACGGCCGCGAGAGGTCGGTGTCCGTCGTGCCGGGGTGGAGCGCGACGCAGATGACATTGCGCCGACTGCGTGCCCATTCGACGGCGAGGGTGCGCGTGTACATGTTCTGAGCTGCCTTCGATGCACGGTAGGCATACCAGCCGCCGAGACGGTTGTCCTCGATGCTGCCCACGCGCGCCGAGAGGCTGGCGAATACCGCTCGCTGCGGGTGCGCCAGCAAAGGCTCGAAATGACGGGCGACCAGCAGCGGTCCGATGGCGTTGACCGCGAACGCACGGGCGAGCGACTCGGGACGCACGTCGGCCAGACGCTTCTCGGGCTTCATGCCGCGCGCCGCGTCGTGCAGGACACCGGCGCAGTTCACGACGAGATGCAGGCGCGGCGCAATGCGGGCGGCGGCCGCCGCAGCCGCGATGATCGACGCTTCATCGGTCGAGTCGAGCGGGAGCACGGTCATCCGGCCGGGGTGTCCAGCGGCCAGGTCTGCAAGACCGGTCGCGTCCTGCGGCGATCGACAGGTCGCGACGACGTGTCCGATGCGTGGCTCCGCGAGGCACTGTCGCGCAAACTCCAGGCCTATGCCCCGGCTGGCGCCCTGGATGAGCGCGTTGCCGCCCGCAACGATGGCGTCGAACATGAACGGAATCCTCGCGACGAACTCGCGCTCAGGACAGCACGAAGACCTTGACCAGGATATCGCCGATGCCGACGAGCGCGGCGCCCGCGATCAGGCCTGCACAGATCGGCTCCTGCGACCCGACCCAGATTTCGTGCGCGCGCGTGCCTGGTTGCGACTGCAGCTTGCGCGCCGCGTACCAGAACAGCGCGGCGCCCAGGAACATCATGAACGACGAGTCCGGCGGCAGTACCACGCCCAGGCCGATCGCCAGCGGGGAGAGCGGAAACCGGTTGTTTGTGCGGATGCGCAGCACTTCCATGACGAGTGCTGCGAAACCGGCGATGGCGATCGACCAGACGATCGACGTCGTAAGCAGGCCGCTGGCCTCTGGGCCACCGAAGACGGCCGCCACCAGGTCGGAAACACCCTTCCATTGCACCGCGCCGGGAAACGCGAACTTATCGCTGACCATCGTGTCGGCCACCGACCTGCCGGCAGCCGGGTCGAAGTTGTTGAGCCCGAACAGCACGAAAAACAAGGGTGTGGCCGCGATTGCGCCCGCGACGATGCCGATGACGTGGCCGATTGCCTGCTGCCGCGGCTTGGCGCCGAGCATGTAGCCCGGCTTGATGTCCATGAGCAGGTTCGAGGCGTTGCTGGCCACCTCCGACGACATGACGGCCGTCATCAGGTTCGGTGCCGGCGTGCGCGCATCGAGAGCGCCGAAGGTGAATTGCGGAATCTTGGACAATGATGCCGATGGAGTGATGCCGGTCAGCGCGGTGCTGCTCGCGGCAATCAGCGCCAGCACGAGGATCAGCGGGATTGCGAGCGCGCCCAGGACCCAGTTCACACCGAACCAGGCGTGCAGCATCCAGACGCCGATCGCGCCGAACACCGGCACGCCGATCCAGGAGAGCACCAGCGGCAGTTCGATGCCCCGGAGCAGGTCGTTCTGCGCCGGCCCGTTCCTGCGCCGTTGCAGGCTCTTGAAGGCGGCCACGAAGATTTCAGGCTTCGCGAACAGGGCAACGAGCGAAGCCACCACCATCATCGTGATGCCGTACCAGAGCGCCCAGTTGTTGAGGATATACGCCCGTCCGAAAACCGCGGTGCCGGCCGCGATCGAACCCTCGCGCGGCTGGATTTCGCCGAGCGAGATCATGATCGGCGCGACGACCACGAAGTTGAGCAGCGCGCCCAGCAGCAGGCTCGACGCCACACGGATACCCATGAGGCCGCCCGCGCCGATCATCGCCAGGTCGAGTCCCGGCGACAGCGCGAGCTGGCGGATATCCACGCCCGCGAGCTTCGGCAGCGGCGCGTGCCCTTTCTCGACCAGCCAGTAGTACCAGCCGTCCAGCTTGACTGGCAGGTGCCAGGACGAGCTGAAACCCAGCCACTTCTGCTGGATCAGCTTCATGTAGCTCTCGCCGGCGATGAAGCTCGTGAATCCGGCAATCGCCGCTGCGACGGCGAGCGCCTTCGCCTGCAGCATGCCCTTCGCGGCCGCCCCGCTGTGGTAAAGGGTGTCGAGCACGACACCGCAGGCGCGGCCTTCGGGGAACGGATGCTGTTCGTCGTTGATGAAACGACGCTTCATCGGAAACGCGACCAGTACGCCCATGCACGACAGCACAACGTTGAACACAAGGATCTGCCACAGCGGCAGGACCTGGTTGGTCGCCCACATATAGGCCGCCAGGCCGGAAGTGAGCGGCATCGTCATGTAGCCGGCCGCGGTCGCGATCGACTGCACGCAGTTGTTCTCGAGGATGGTCATGTCGCGCGCGCCGAGCCGTGAGAAGACCCGGTACAGCGCGAAGGCCAGGATCACCGAGGTCAGCCCGACGCCGAGCGTCCAGCCGGTCTTGGCGCCGACGTACAGGTTGGTGGCGCTGAGCAAGCCGCCGAGCAGGAAACCGGTGACCGCCGACCGCAGCGTGAGCTGCGCCATGTCGCCGCGGTAGACGTTGGTGAACCACCAGCGGTCTTTCTGTTCGAGGGTCCAGGTACGGACCTGTTCTGCGGTCAGTTGCTGCAGGGCCATCTTCGGTTTGCCGCGGTCGCAAGGTGGCCGCGGAGCATACCTGACCCCGGCGACTACGCGCCCGGCAGCAGCGCGGCCCACCATGCGCCGACAATGCCGGACAGTGCGCCAAGCCCGGCCAGCCATTGCACGCGTGGCTTGGGAATCTGCGACAGGCGACCGAGCCACCAGCCCGTGGCCGCGCCCGTGACGAAGCCGGTGAGGTGCGCCAGCACGTCCGTGTTTTCGCCGCCCACGCCCGTGAAGCCCAGCAGGAACACGCCCGCGATCAGCGGCGCCCAGCGATAGGCCCAGCGTTCGCCCGAATCCGCCCGCCGCCGCCACGCGTACGCAGCGAGCAGGCCAAGCAGGGAGAACACCATGGTTGAAGCGCCGGCAGAAACGTGACTGGCCGGTTGCACTGAAACATTGAGGGCATTGGCGACGGCAGCCGCGGCGACAGCGCCGCCGAAGGCCACGCCCGGGCCGAGCAGTTGCGCAGCGAGCCAGCCGAAGAACGCGCCGAATCCCAGGTTGCTGAGAAGATGCGCGACGTCGAAATGCAGCGTCAGCGCCGTCACCGTTCGCCAGTATTCACCACCCCGTACGACGGCTGTGTCGAGCACGCCCGCGGCCAGCCAGTTGGTCGCGAAGGTTCGGTGACCGGCGAGCCACGCGACCAGCACCAGTACCGACAAGTACATGGCCGGTCCGATCCAGGCGCGGGGATGCATCTGCTCGGGTCGCGCGAGCATGCGCCGCTTCGGTGGATTCTCGCGCTCGTAACCGCGCAGGTGGCTGCTTGCCGTGGCTGCGAAAGGTTCCAGCACGACGAGACTCCAGAGCTCGCCGTTGGCCACTACCTGCGACTCGATGCCGACGGCATGCAGCATGAACGCGCGCTCGTCGCACGCTGGCCGCCAGTGCGAGCGATAGACCTCGACCGGCAGTTCGGGCAGCGGCATGGACGGCGGCGGGCTGCTCACGGTCGGGGCTGGCCGTGTTCAGGGCCGCAGGGCCCGGTAGAGGAAGGGCAGGCTCACGTCCATGCGGTAGTCGATGTCCGAGTGGGTGTCGTCGAACTCCTCGTAGTGGTGCGCGACGCGCGCCTTTTCAAGGGCCCGCGACAATTGCCGCGAGCCGTAATGAATGTGGTACTGGTCGCGCCACCCGCAGTCCACGTAGATTCCCTTCAGGCGACGCAGGTTGTCGGCGTACTTGTCGACCAGCAGGACGGGGTCGTGCTGCAGCCAGCGCTGCCAGCGTTGCGGCAGCAATTCGCCCGTTTCCATGTGGTACGGCAGGCGGAATCCGTTCGGGACGTCCGGGTCCGGGTCGTAGGTCGCGGCCATGCAGACGTTCATCAGGGCGTGGCCTTCACCCAGAGTGAGCTTGTGTTTCTTCCACATTGCGTCGAGGAACCGGCGCACGCGGCCGTCGTCCAACCCCTGCGCCAGCTTGTGCTCGTCGGCGGATTCGATGCGGTTCGCGTAACGGCCGGCCTTGCGCGGCGGCCGGCGGTAGCTGCCCAGCTCGTTCAGCGTGTTGGGCCAGTCGGCACGGTAGATGAAATCGAAATAGGCATCACCGGAATGGTTGGCGATCGCGCCCCAGTGCGACGCGTACTTCATGCCGTGGATCATCGCACCGTAGCCGCCCGACGACTTGCCGAAGCAGCCGCGGTGATCGCGCGAGGCGAGCGTACGGAATTCCTTGTCGACCAGCGGGATGACTTCGTCGAGCAGGAAGTCCGCGTAGTTGCCGATGGCCGACGAGTTCACGTACTGGTTGCCGCCGAGCGAAGTGAAGCAGTCCGGAAACACGATGATCGCGGGACCCATGCGCTTGTCGCGCACGAGCCGCGCCGCGCGTTCGGCCACGTTCTCGCTGAACGGTTTCCAGTTGAGGTGCGCAATGCCGGTGCCCGTGAACCCGACGAGGTCGTACAGCACCGGGAACCGCCGGCCGCGACCGTGCGTGGCGGCGCTGTCGTATTCGTGCGGCAGCCACACGCCCAGTTTGCGCTGGGCGGGATCGCCGAGCGGGTTGTCCGCCAGGATCTTCGAGCGGTGCTCCAGCACCACGACGGTGCCGCCGGTCCGCGACGGACGTTTCCGGGCCATGCCGATCTCCTGCGCGAGGCAAAGTAGGGGCAGCAGTTTCGCGTATTCGCTAGGATCCTGCGATGGCGTCCGTCGCGGCGCGGTCCTGGTGAGATTCCATGCGCACGTCTTTCAGCGGATTCGTCGGCTCCCTGCTGCTGTTGTCAGCGGTCGCCGCGGTGGCTGCCGAGCTTCCTGCCGACCGCTTCGGGCCCGCCGACCTGGCGCGACTGGCAGCGGTCGGCGAGCCCGCGTTTGCACCTGACGGCGAGTCCATCGTCTACACGGTCACCGTGACCAACGCCACCGAGGACAAGCAGCAGTCCGACCTCTGGCGTGTCGGCTACGACGGCCGCGATCGCATTCAGCTCACGAACACCCCGAAAAGCGACGAGTGGGCGCCGGCCTGGTCACCCGACGGGCGCTGGCTGGCTTTTCTCGCGGACCGTGGCGACGATGATGCGCAGACACAGGTCTGGGCCATGCCGACCGGGGGTGGCGAAGCCCGAGTGCTGACGAACCTGCCGGGCGGTGTCGACCACTTCCAATGGTCGCCGGACAGCCAGCGGCTGGCGGTGATCGCGTCCGACCCGGAGCGCCCGGCCGGCACGCTGAAACCGAAGAACCCGCTGCCGATCGTGACCGAGCGCTGGCAGTTCAAGAAGGACGTCGACGGGTATCTCGATGCGCGCCGGTCGCACCTGTATGTCCACGACGTCGCCCGCGGCGAGTCGATGCAGATCACCTCCGGCCACCATGACGAGGCACTGCCTGCCTGGTCGCCGGACGGTAAGCAGATCGCCTACGTCACCCGTCGCGGCGGCGAGCCCGACCGTCACTCCAATTTCGACATCTACCTGGTCGAACCCCGTGCGGGCGCCACCGAGCGTCGGCTCACGACGTTCGACGGTGCCGACAACGATCCCGACCTCGAGTCACCCATCAGCTGGTCACCGGATGGCCGACAGCTCGCGTTCGTGCAGGGCGGTGAGGACAAATGGATCTACTACGCCCCGAACCAGCTCGCGATCGTGGACGTTGCGACGGGCCGTACACGCCTGCCGGCTCCGATCGATCGCTGGTTCACGCAGCCGCGCTGGAGTCCCGACGGCAGGAGTGTGCTCGCGCTGATCGAGCAGAGTCGCGTCATCAACCTGTCGCGCATCGAGGTTGCGTCCGGCAAGGTCACGCCACTCACGACGGGTCCGCGCTATGACGCAGGATTCGCTCTGTCGAAACAGGGGCGCATCGTCGTGTTGGGCGGCGACGACGTCACGCCCTACGAGCTTGCAGCGCTGGAGCAAGGCATGCTGCGACCGCTCGGCTCGCACAACGAATGGCTCGCACAGAAAAAGCTGGTGCGGTTCGACGACATCAGCTTCAGGAGCGCGGACGGTACGTCGATCGACGGGTTCGTGGTGAAGCCGCCGGACTACGTGCCGGGGCGCCACTATCCCACGATCCTGCGCATCCACGGCGGGCCGGTGTACCAGTTCAGCCACGAGTTCATGCCGGACTGGCAGGCCTACGCCGCCAGGGGGTTCGTGGTCGTCGCGGCGAATCCGCGCGGTAGTTCCGGTCGCGGCTTCGAGTTCGCGAAGGCGATTTACGCGGACTGGGGCAACAAGGACGTGCAGGACGTGCTGGCCGCGGTTGATCACGTCGTCGCGGCGGGCATCGCGGATCCGGAACGACTTGGCGTCGGCGGGCGCAGCTACGGCGGCATTCTCACCAACTACGTGATCGCGAGCGACACGCGCTTCAAGGCGGCCGTGAGCGGCGCGGGTGCGTCGAACTGGGCGGCACTCTACGGCCACGACATGTACACGCGAGAATACGAGCTGGAACTCGGCACGCCGTGGGCGAATCGCGACGTGTGGGATCGCGTCAGCTATCCATTCCTGCACCCGGAACGCATCAAGACGCCGACGCTGTTCTATTGCGCCGAGCAGGACTTCAACGTGCCGTGCAACGGCAGCGAGCAGATGTACCAGGCGCTGCGCTCGCTCGGCGTGCCGTCGCAGCTGGTCGTGTATCCGGGCGAGAATCATGCGCTCGAGGTGCCGAGCTATCTGCTGCATCGGCTGCAGACCCTGCTCGGCTGGAACGAAAGATTCCTGCTGGCGAATCCCGCCTCGCCGCAATAGCGTCGCCCCGGTCAGGAGTGAGGGACAGGCCGTGACCACAGTGAATGACGAAGTCATGCCGGCCGGCCTCGAGCGGGCGCACGCGCTCGACCCGGCGTGCTACTTCGGCGAAGCGACGTTCGCGCTGGAACGCCGGCGGGTCTTCGGGGCCGCGTGGCAGTTGGTCGCGCACCGTGCCGAACTGGCCACAGCAGGTGATCACCTGCTGGTGAACATTGCAGGAACGCCGGTCGTTGTGCTGCGAGCGGCCGACGGCATCCTCCGCGTTTTTGCCAACGTCTGCCGCCACCGTGCGGGACCGCTGGTGCTCAGCAGCGGCAAGGGGCTCGGCAACCTGCGCTGCAAGTACCACGGCTGGCTGTACAACCAGGCCGGCCAGCTGGTCGCCGCGCCCGAAATGCAGGATGCGCAGGATTTCCGGGTGGCGGACGTCCGGCTGCCCCAGTTTCGCGTGCGTGAGTGGCAGGGCCTCGTCTTCGCCGCGCTCGAGGACGATGTGCCGGACTTCGATCGAGTCTATGCGGGCATCACCGAGCGCATCGCTCCCGTCGATCTCGGCGTGATGCAGTTCGTCCGGCGCGACTCGTGGGACATCGAATGCAACTGGAAGGTGTACGTCGACAACTACCTCGAGGGGTATCACGTCCCGCTGATTCATCCAGCGTTGTCGAAGGTCGTCGACTACCGCCACTACGACGTCGAACTGTTCGAGTGGTATTCGCTGCAGCATTCCCCGCTGCAGGCCGGCGACGACGTGTACGGCGCAGGCCGGGCGTACTACTACTTCATCTATCCCAACGTGATGCTGAACGTGATGCCAGGACGGCTGCAGACCAACCGCGTCCTGCCGTTGGGCCCTGGACGGTGTCGCGTCGAGTTCGAGTGGTTCTACACGCCGACCGACGAGGCGATGGCGCGTGTCGACAACGATCAAGAATTCACGAACAACATCCAGGAAGAGGACGTGGACATCTGCGAGCGGGTGCAGGTGGGTCTCGCGTCCGGTCATTACCAGGCGGGCAGGCTGTGCCCGAAGCGCGAGGCTGGCGTGTGGCATTTCCACGAACGCCTGCGGGCCGTGTATGCCGCTAGCCCCGGAGCAGTGCCCGCGCCGCGTTGCGACCCGGGGTGCCACTGATGCCGCCACCGCCATGCAGGCCCGAACCGCAGAGATACAGGCCGTCGATCGGCGTGCGGTGATTCGACCAGCCCGGCAACGGCCGCATGAAGAAGATCTGGTCGAGAATCAGCTGGCCGTGATTGAGGTCGCCTTCGGTCAGGCCCCATGTCTGTTCGAGATCGACTGGCGTGATCGACTGCACCGACTGGACCGAGCCCTTGAACGCTGGGAAGTGCAGCGCGAGCGTGTCGATCGCGCGCTTTTCGAGCTCGGGTCGCATCGAACCCCAGTCGGCGTTGCGCAACGCATACGTTGCGAACTGGACGTGGACCATCACGTCCGCGCCCGACGTCGTCACCTCCAGGTAGGGGTCCTGGGACATCTCGCCATACTTGGTCGAGTCGTAAGCGCGCTCCAGGTACTTGAGGGTCGGTGCGATTGCGACCGTGCCTTCGGGCAGGCGATGGCGCCCGTCCGTCTGCACGAACAGTTTCGCCACGGAACCGCGCATGCGGATCGACTGCGTCTGCCAGACGAACTCCGGCGGCAATTCCGGCGCGCCAACGAGGCCGAGCAGCGTGCGGCGGGGATCGGCCGATGACACAACCGTCGAGGCCTTGAGCTCTTCGCCCGACTCGAGCCGCACGCCGAGCACGCGCTGGTGCTCGACGAGAATCTGTGCGACGCCGGCGCCCGTGCGAATCTCGCCGCCGTTCGTAAGCACGGCTTTCACCAGCGCGTCCGTCAGCCCCTGCGGTCCACCCGTCGTCGTGCGATGCGCGAGGCCGCCGCGGTTGAGCCAGTTGTGGATCAGGGTGAAACCCGTGCCCGCGGACATCGAGCCCAGCGTCACGCCGTGGATGGCGACACCGGCGATAGCTGCATTGATTGGCTCGGATTCGAACCACTCCTCGGTGAACTCGACGGCCGACATCGACAGGCTGCGCATCACGCGGAACATGTCCTTGCCACCCATGCGCCGCAGCTTCAGTGCGAGCGAGGCGAGCGGCAGGCCGTCCCAGCGCAGTTCAATCTTCGGCAGGCGCGGCATCGTCGTCGAGTACGCGGCATCGAGGAACGCCGCAGCGCGATTCATGAACCCGACGAACTCAGGCCAGCACCCGGCATCTCGCGGAGAGAGCCGTCGGATGGCTTCGATCGTGGCCACGTCGTTTGCGCTCGAGACCAGTCGCAGCGAGCCGCCGTCCGGCAGCGCGGAGACGTAGGCCGCATCGGCAGCGCTCATCGTGAGGCCGTGCCGAGCGAGGTCGAGTTCCTTGACGATCACCGGCCGCAGCTGGCCCGCCGGATGCAGGCCGGGCACCGTGGCGCCCGACGCGAGAGTTGCGCCCGCCAGTTGGCCGCCTGCCGTTGCACGCTGCTCCAGCACGAGGACTTTCTTGCCGGCCTGCGCGAGGTAGGCGGCGGTGACCAGGCCGTTGTGACCCGCGCCGACGATCAGGATCTCCGCGTTCGTCATCGTGCGCCTACTGCCAGTCCTTGAGGATCTCGATCGCGGCCATCTTGCCGGCCGCGCCCATCACACCGCCACCCGGATGCGCGCCTGCGGCGCCGAAGTAATAACCCGGCAGCGGCGTGCGGAAATCGGCCCATTGCGGGGCAGGACGCATGAAGAACAGCTGATGCAGCAGCAGCTCGCCATGGAAGATGTTGCCACCGGTAATGCCGGCGATGCGCTCTATGTCCTGCGGCGTGATCACCTGCTTGCCGACGATCGCCGTGCGGATGTTCGGCGCGTACTTCTCGATCGTCGAGATCACCGTCTCGCCAAACGCTTCCTTCCTCGCATCGTCCCAGCCGCCTTCGATGTCGTACGGGGCGTACTGCACGAAGCACGACATCACGTGGTGTCCCGGCGGCGCCATGTCGCGGTCGATCATCGAAGGGATGATGATGTCCATGTACGGCTGGCGCGAGAAGTTGCCGTACTTGGCGTCGTCGTAGGCGCGCTCGACGTATTCGATGCTCGGGCTGATCGAAATCGCGCCACGGTGCAGCGGGCCTTCGCCCGGCAGGCAAGTGAAGTCCGGCAGGCCGGAGAGCGCGATGTTGACCTTGCCGGACGAGCCGCGGACGCGGAAGTTGCGGATCGCCTGCACGAACTCTTCCGGGAAGTGCTGCTGGTCGACGAACTGCAGGAAGCTGCGCTTGGGATCGGCGGCCGACATCACGACCCTGGCCGAGAGCTCATCGCCGTTCGCGAGCGCGACGCCCGTCGCGCGGCCGCCACGGACGATGACCTTGTCTACCGCCGCACTGGTGCGGATTTCGACGCCGAGTGCACGGGCGGACGACGCGATCGCCGCCGTCACGCCGCCGGTGCCGTTCTTGGCGAAACCCCAGGCGCGAAAGGCGCCGTCGATTTCACCCATGTAATGGTGCAGCAGCACGTAGGCCGTGCCGGGAGAACGCGGGCCGAGGTACGTGCCGATGATGCCGCTCGCCGCCTTGGTGCCCTTGAGCGGGTCGAGCTCGAACCATTCCTCGAGCAGGTCGGCGGACGACTGCGTCACGAGCTTCGCGATCCGGTAGAGCTCGTGCTCGCTGAGACTGTGGGCGTACTGGCCGAGCTTGAGCAGGCCCTTCATGTCGCGCCAGCTGAGCGACGACGGATCCGGGGGCACCAGGCCGATGATCGGCTTGATCGCCTTCGCGGCGCGCGCCATTACGCGCGAATACTCGTCGTAGGCTTCCGCATCCTTGGGCGAATGACGGTAAATCTCCCGTCGGGTCAGGTCGTGATCGTCCCAGCCGGCAAGGTAATCGCCGTTGTCGAGCGGCGTGACCGTGCTCGGCAGCGGCAGGATCTTGAGCCCGTGCCGCGGCAGTTCGAGGTCGCGGATGATCTCGGGCCGCAGCAGGCTCACGACGTAGGAGAACTCGCTGAAACGGTAGCCTGGGAAGATTTCTTCGGTGACGGCCGCGCCACCGACGATTTCGCGCCGCTCGAGCACGACTACCTTCTTCCCGGCACGCGCGAGGTACGCGGCCGCGATCATGCCGTTGTGGCCGGCGCCGATGACGATAGCGTCGTAGGAATTGCTGGCCACGGCTATTTCTTCTTCCACTCGGGGTCGTAAAACGGCAGCGTGACGACCGTCGCGGGCGATTTGCGCCGGTGGTGTTCCACCGTGACTTCGATCTCGACCTTCGTGCCCGGTGTGAAGTACGGTTGCTGCAGATGCACCAGCGCGATGTACTTCTTCAGCACCGGTGACCAGGTGCTGGTCGAGGCATATCCGACCTGCCGCGGGCCTGCGTACACGGGAATGCTGCCGCGCACGGCCGAAGCCGGAACCTGTGGCGGCATGCCAACCGCGGCGTATTCGCGCTCGAGCCCTTCCCAGTCGATCTCGAGGCCGACCAGTTTCCACGACGAGCCCTCGCGGTGCTCGCGCTCCAGCGCGCGACGACCCACGAAGTAACCCTGCTTGTCGAGGTTCACCGTCCAGCCGAGGCCCATTTCATAGGGCGACGAGCGCTGGCCCGGGATCCAGGCGTGGCTTGCAGATGTGTAATCGACGTCGAGCATGAACAGACCCGCCTCGACGCGGGCCATGTCCATCGCGAGGATGCCCGTGGGCGTGATGCCGTAATCGTGACCCGCGGCCATCAGCGCGTCCCAGATCACGAGCGCATCGGTTGCATCCATCCAGATCTCGTAGCCGAGATCGCCGGTGTATCCGGTGCGCGAGACCGAGACTGGCTTGCCCGCGATGCGGTTGAACGCCATGCGGAAATACTTGAGCGAATCGACCGGCTGTTCGCACGCGAGGTTCAGGATGGCGCGCGACTTCGGTCCCTGCAGGCTGAGTGCCGCCAACTGCTCGGTCAGTTCGGTCACCTGCACCTGCATGCCGACGGCGTTCAGCGCGAGCCAGCGGTACTGTGGCTCGGCGGCGGTGAGGCGGAAGCTCTGTTCGCCGATGCGGGTCACGGTGCCGTCGTCGAGCAACTTGCCATCGTCATCGCACCAACCGGTGTAATAAACCTGCCCGACCTGCATCCTGTGGATATCGCGCGGAGTCAGACGATGCAGCAGACGTGCGGCATCGCGGCCTGTGATCTCGTATTTGATCAACGGCGAGATATCGATCAGCGCTGCGTGGTTGCGGATCGCCCAGTACTCGCGGTCGAGGCCGAGGTCGTAGGATCCGGCCGCGAGGCAACCGCCCCAGCGCCGCCAGTTGTGCGGCAGGCACAGCTGCGACGTGCGCGCATGGAACGGCGTCCGGCGCAGCTGGTACAGCGGATGGTGAACGGTGGACAGTTCAGGCACGAGACGCTCCCGGCGCAATCTGCCGATCAGCGGCGATCGCGGATGTCGATGAAGGTCAGGAACTCGTTGCGGGTCCTGGCGTCGGACCGGAACGTCCCCATCATCTTCGACGTGATCATCGACACGCCGCGCTTGTGGATGCCGCGCGTGGTCATGCATTCGTGCGCGGCCTCGATCACCACGCCCACGCCCTGGGGCTGCAGCACGTCGTTGATGCAGCGGGCGATTTCCGCCGTCATCTTTTCCTGCACCTGGAAGCGGCGCGCGAAGACGTCGACCACGCGGGCCAGCTTGCTGATGCCGACGACCTTGCCGGTGGGCAGGTATCCCACGTGGGCCCGGCCGATGATCGGTGCCATGTGGTGCTCGCAGTGCGATTCGAACTCGATGTCGCGCAGCACGACCATCTCGTCGTAGCCGCCGGTCTCCTCGAATGTTCGGCGCAGGTAGTCGCGCGGGTCGATCGCATAGCCGGAAAACCAGTCGGTATAGGCGTCGACCACTCGTTGTGGCGTATCGAGCAACCCTTCGCGCCGAGGGTCTTCGCCGGCCCAGCGCAACAACGTGCGCACGGCTTCCTCGGCCGAGTCCCGGCTGACCTTGTTGCGCACCATCAACGACGCGTCGCCTTGCTTACCGGCGGTCGCCTTGATGGGCTTATTGCTGTGGCGCTTCGATTTCGGACGCACGGCCATGGTGACTCTCCCTCTCAGCGCGGCCGGGGCTGACGGCGCCAGCGCAGCAGCAGCACGAAACCCGCCACCATGCCGCCCAGGTGCGCGAAATGCGCCACACCCTGGCCCGACCCGGTGACGCCCAGATACAACTCGAGCACGCCATAGAGCGTGACGAACAGCCACGCCGGCATCGGAATCGGCGGGAACATCAGCATGATGCGCCGCTGCGGATAGGCCATGCCGAACGCCAGCAACAGGCCGAACACGCCGCCCGAGGCGCCCACCGTGGGAATGGGTCGCAGGTCCATGTTGCTCAGCACCAGCAGCTGTGCGAGCGCCGCACCGACCACGCACACAAGGTAATAGGTGACATAGCGCCGGGTGCCAAGCAGGCGCTCGATCTCGCCGCCGAACATGTACAGCGCGAACATGTTGAAAAACAGGTGGGTGAGGCTGCCGTGCAGGAATCCGTACGTCAGCAACTGCCAGACCTGGAACGACGGTGCTCCCGGAAACTGGGCCGAGGCCGGTGGCCAGAGGGCAAACGGCCGCAGCAGCAGGTCACCCGTGAGGTATTGCACCGCGAAGACGGCGACGTTGAGCAACAGCAGGGCCCGCGTGGCGGGCGGCATCGAAGCAAGCATGGGCCTATCCTAGCCCAATCGAGTGGCGAAGACCTCCGGCGCCGTGTACGTTGCGCAGCGCGACGCAGAGGCAGGTTCAACATGCGGGCATTGCAGTTCATCAGTTTTTTCCTCGGGGCCCTCGTGGCCCTGGCAGGAGCTGTGGCTGCCAGGGCGGCCGCGCCGCCTGCACCGGTCAACGTCGCGTACGGGAGCCTCATGTTCACGCCCTGCACGTTGTCGCAGGCGGGGCAGGCGCAGACCGTGCCTGCGCGCTGCGCAACGCTGCGGGTTGCAGAGGATCGATCCAGCGCCAGTGGCCGCAAACTCGAGCTCGCGGTCGCCTGGGTGCCGAGCACGGCGAAGGCCCCGCCCAGGGATCCTGTCGTCATGCTGGCCGGCGGCCCCGGCCAGTCGGCCCTCGAAGCCTTTCCGACCGTCTACCCTGCATTTCGCGAAATTCTGCGCCAGCGTCACGTGCTGCTCGTGGACCAGCGCGGCGCCGGCCGCTCGAATCCACTGCAATGTCCCGGGACGCTGAACGATGAGGCGTTACGACTTCTCGATACCGCGGGTGTTGATGAGGTGCGACGACTGACGACCGATTGCCTGCAGGAACTCGGGCCGAACGTCGACGTTCGCGCCTATACGACCAGCGCGTACATTGCGGACCTCGAAGACGTGCGCCGGGCGCTGGCAATCGCGCAGTTCAACCTGGTCGGAGTTTCGTACGGCACGCGCGTAGCGCTCGAGTACCTGCGCCGCCACCCTGCGTCGATCCGGACGGTCGTGCTCGACTCCGTCGTGCCGCCCAGCCTGGCCCTTGGCAATGAGCATGCGAAGAACCTCGAGGCGGCCGTCGACGCTCAATTCGCACGCTGCAGCGCGGATGTCGAATGCACGCAGCGCTTTGGTTCGCCGCGGGCGCGCCTTGATGAACTGCTGCAGCGGTTGCACGAGCACCCGCAGCACGTGACGTATCGCGATCCGCTCACCAACGAGCAGCGCGAAGACGAGTTCACCGCTATCTCGCTCGCCTCGGTCGTGCGCTTCCATTCCTATGCGCCGCAGCTGTTCGGCATGCTGCCGATGCTGCTCGCCGAGGCCGCCAACGGCCAGTTCGGCAACCTCATGGCCCAGTCGCGCATGATGGAGCAGTTGATCGGCGAACAGATTTACGTGCCGTTGCAGCTGTCTGTCATGTGCGCGGAAGACGCGCCGGGGATGCGGGTCGATCCGGCCGACGCCGGGACCATACTCGGTACGGAATTCGTCGACTACACGCTGGCGCAATGCGCGGTGTGGCCGCGTGGCACGATGCCGAAGGATTTCCACGACGCAGTGAAGTCCGACCTGCCGGTGCTGCTCCTGTCCGGCGAGCTGGATCCGGTGACGCCGCCGCGCTACGCTGACGAGGTGCAGCGCACGTTGCCGAATTCGCGGCATTTCGTTTTCCGCGGACAGGGGCACAGTGTGATGGGCGTGGGTTGCGGGCCGCGGCTCGTCGCCGAGTTCATCGCTACGGCCGATGCGAAGGCGCTCGACGGCAATTGCCTGGACCAGTTGCAGTACTCGCCGCCGTTCGGTGGCTCGTACGGTTGGGACCCGTGAGGGTCCGCACAGTGCGCACATGATTCGCGTCGAAGGGTTGCGCAAGTCTTTCCAGACGCGCACAGGCCGGGTGCAGGCCGTCGATGGCGTGAGCTTCGTTGCGGCCGACGGGCAGATTACCGGCCTGCTTGGCCCGAACGGAGCCGGCAAGACCACCACGCTGCGCATGCTCTACACGCTGATGTCGCCGGATTCGGGCCGCGTGCTCGTGGACGGCCTTGACGCGGCCAGCGAGCCCACCCGCGTGCGCGCGTGCCTCGGCGTGCTGCCCGATGCGCGTGGGATCTACAAGCGGTTGACCGCGCGCGAGAACATCGCGTACTTCGGCGCCCTGCACGGGCTTGACGCTCGCCTCATCGCGGAGCGCACCGAGCGGGTCGTGTCGGCACTCGAGATGCGCGACTTCATCGATCGTCGTGCCGAGGGGTTCTCGCAGGGCCAGCGCACCAAGACTGCGATTGCACGTGCATTGGTGCACGCTCCGCGCAACGTGCTGCTCGACGAGCCGACCAACGGACTCGACGTGATGACCACGCGCTCGCTGCGCAACTTCCTGCTCGAGCAGCGTGCCGCGGGCCGCTGCATGCTGCTGTCGAGTCACATCATGCAGGAGGTGGCGCGGCTCTGCGACCGGATCGTCGTGATCGCGCACGGACACGTCGTTGCCGACGGCACCCCGGATGAACTGCGCGAGTCCACCGGCTGCGCCAATCTCGAGGACGCTTTCGTCAAGGCGATCGGTTCGGACGAGGGGTTGTTCGCGTGAGGGCGCTGTGGATCATCCTGCGCAAGGAGTTGCTCGACGCGTTCCGCGACCGCCGCATGCTGCTGGTCGCGTTCGTCGTGATTCCACTCGCGATTCCGCTGGTGCTGGCGGGCACCAACGCGCTCAGCGCACGCAAGCAGACCCGGCAGCTCGAAGGACCGCTGGAGTTGCCGGTCATTGGCGCCGAGCGCGCGCCGAACCTGGTCGCCTGGCTGCAATCGCACAACGTCAAAGTGCTGCCCGCGCCACGGGATGCCGACGCGGCCGTGCGCACGCAGGAGCGCGACGTCGTCCTGCGCATCGACGAAAAGTACGGCGAGGACTGGCGTTCCGGCCGGCCCGCGAGTGTCGAGGTGATCTTCGACAGCTCGCGTCCGCTGGCTTCCGGCGCGACCGTGGCGCGATTGGGCGGCTTGCTCGACGGTTACAGCAGCACCGTCGGTACGCTGCGGCTCGTTGCCCGGGGCATTCACCCCGCGGTCGCCAACCCGCTGCAGGTCGGCACGCGTGACGTGGCCACGCCCGAGGCCCGATTCGACCTGTCGCAACAGATCCTGCCGTACCTGTTGCTGCTGCTGGCGTTCATCGGCGGCCTGCAGCTCGCGGTCGATGCCACGGCCGGCGAGCGCGAGCGGCAGTCGCTGGAACCGCTGCTCGCGACGCCCGTTGCGCGCGAGTCGATCATCAGCGCCAAGATCCTTGCCACGGCGGTGTTCTCGCTGCTGTCGATCGCGGTCACGCTCATCGCGTATCGCCTGGTCTTCGCCGTCGTGCCGGCGCGCGGCATGGACGCGTCCTTCAACCTCGGACCCGGCGGGCTGCTGCAACTGTTCCTGATCATCCTGCCGATCGTGCTGCTTGGCGCGACCGTGCTGACGGCGCTCGCCGCGTTCGCGCGCAGTTACCGCGAGGCGCAGGGTTACCTGCCGCTGCTGATGTTCCTGCCGATGATTCCGTCACTGGTGCTGATGGTCGCCCCGGTCCGCACCCAGCTCTGGATGCTGGCGGTGCCGTTCCTGAGCCAGAACCAGATGATCGTGCGCGTGCTGCGCTCGGAACGGATCAGTGCGCTCGACTGGGCGGTAAGCCTGGGCGCGTCGTTTGCGGTGGTCGGGGTCGTGTGGTGGATCGCCGCGCGTTTGTATCACCGCGAACAGCTCGCCACTTCGTCCTGACCTGTCAGTGCCAGCAGTGCGCCGGCCCACGCCGACACGGCGGATTCAGCCGGATGAAACCCGTCGCGCGCGAAATCGCCAGGCGGCACGGTTTCCGGAAAGCAGTAGCAGTAGGTTCGCGGTCGCCCCGCGAGGGCGTCGGCCGCAGCCTGCTGCAGGTCGCGAGCGCTGGCGCCCAGGAGCGAGCCGAGCGGCGCGGGCAGCGCGGGGAAGCGTTCGAGCGGCGGCACGCCGGCGAACAGGAATGCCGACGCGGGCGCCTTTTCCCGCAGCCGGTCGTGGATGCCGCTGACATTGCGGCCGAATGCACTCGGGGTCACGCGCCGCGTCACGTCGTTGACGCCCACCGAGATCAAGTAGAGGTCACACTCGGGCACCGTCGGCACCAATTCGCGCAGGATGGACGCTGACGTCGCACCGTTGCGGCCCCGCACCTGCCACTCGACCGGACGTTGCACGCGCGCGTGCAGCAATCGCGCATAGGCGGCGGTCAGCGAGTCCCGCAGCTTTCGCACTCCGGTGCCGGCGATGATTGAATCGCCAACGCCGATGATCCGCAGCGCGTCCGGGCCGTCGGCGCCGATGCGGCCCGATTCGCCTTCCGGCGGGGCGAGTCGCGGCGTCGCCAGCAGCACACGCAGCGCCTGCAGCAACGCGATGGGTGGCAGGCGTGTGGCCACGCGCCGCTACCAGCCGATGCCGTAGTCCTCGCCGTGATTGCTCGAGCCGCCCCAGAAGGTGCCATTCTCGGGGTCGACCATGATGGCGTTGATCGGACCCGACGTCCGGGCCTCAAACTCGGGCTTGTAGCCACGCCCGATCAGTTCCCGGGTGACCCACAGCGGCATCGCGGAGTTGAGCACGATGCGGCCGGGCTGCGATTCGTGCTGATCGAACGATGCCTTCATCTGGTAGCTGTTGAAATTGGCGGCCTCGGCGGCTTCCTGCGGCGTCATGCCGAACTCCTGCACGTTGAGGAAGAACTGCAGCAGGTTCTGGTCCTGCGAGTCGCCGCCCTGCACGCCGAATGCGAGCCACGGCTTGCCGTTCTTGAGGGCCAGGCTCGGTGTCAGCGTGACGCGCGGACGCTTGCCCGGCGCGACCACGTTGAAGGGGTTCTCGGCCGGATCGAGCACGAACGATTGCATGCGCTGGCTCAGGCCGATGCCGGTGCGTCCCGCAATCGTCGCCGGTACCCAGCCACCGCTCGGTGTCACCGACACCAGCCAGCCGTTGGCATCCGCGGCCATCACCGTCGTTGTGCCGCTCCTGAAGCCGGCTTCGAAGTCTGCCAGCTGCTGGGCCGAGAGCTCGGCCTTGTCCAGTGGATCGAGCGCAGTCTTGCGCTGTTGCTGCAACTGACCGGCGTACGGGTTCTTGCCGCCCTGGAAGGGATACGGATCACCAGGGCCCGCGTTCACGTCGTTGCGATCCATGCGGATCGTCGCGGCGCGCTGCTTCGCGTACTCCTTCGAGAGCAAGCCCTTGGTCGGCGTTGCGGGCGGGAAGGACGGGTCGCCGTAATAGAAGTCGCGGTCGGCGAAGGCGAGGTTCATCGCCTGGTAGACGGTGTGGATGTAGTTCGCGCTGTTGTAACCCATCGCGCGCACGTCGAAGTTCTCGAGGATGTTCAGCGACTGCAGCAGCGCCGGGCCCTGCGTCCAGACGTCGAGCTTGTAGACCTCGACGCCGCGGTAGCTGGTGCTGAGCGGCTGCTCGATGAGTGGCCGCCACTGCGCGAGGTCGTCGAGCGTGATCAGGCCACCCTGTTCCTGTACGCCGCGCACGAACTCCTGCGCGATGTCACCGCGATAGAAGCGGTCGTACGCCGCCTGCAGGGCTTCCTTGCGCGACTTGCCGGCGGCGAGCGCCTGCTTTTCCGCCTCGACCATCTTGCGCAGCGTGGCCGCGAGGTCGGGCTGGCGGAAGATTTCGCCCGCGCGCGGCGCTTCGCGCGCCGAGCCGAGGTGCGGCAGCATCACCTGTTTCGAGTACGGCCATTCCTTGAGCTTTTCTCGCCAGCGCTCGATCAGATCGGCGGTTTCGCCGTCGATTGGATAGCCGTCCGCGAGTTCGATGGCCGGGGCCAGCACTTCGGCGAGCGAGAGCGTGCCGTACTCCTGCAGCATCAGGATGATGCCGCCCGGGGTGCCCGGCGTGACTGCCGCGAGCGGGCCATAGGCGGGCGGGTACTTGAAACCCTTGCCCTTGAAGAACTCGGGCGTCGCACCGGTGGGCGCGATGCCGAGCCCGTTGATCGCGATCACTTGCTTCGTGCGCGGATCGAAGATCAGGGCCTGCGTCTCGCCGCCCCAGTGCAGCACGTCCCACATCGTGGACGTCGCGGCGATCATGGCGCAGGCCGCGTCGACGGCATTGCCGCCCCGCTCAAAGATCTTCGCGCCGGCCGTGGCGCCGAGCGGCTTGCCGGTGATCGCCATCCAGTGCTGGCCGTGCAGCGGCGGCTTCTGGGTCCTGGCGAGCGACCGCGCGACCGCGGGCGAGTAGGTCTGGGCGTCGGCCGGCGGCGTTGAGACGGTGCTCATCAGGCAAATGCTCGTGGCGGCAAGGGCCGCAATCGACTGGCGAAATGCAGGCATCTGGTGCTCCCGGTCGATGCGGTCCGTGAAGTATGCTGCGCGCCTCGTCTCACCGCTACCAGGGCACCTCGATCATGACCCACCGCCATTTCCTCGCGTCGTTGCTG
>JAABQQ010000208.1 GCA_011391405.1 Gammaproteobacteria bacterium | reverse complement strand
ACGCCTCGACGACCCGAACCCAATGAATGCCTCGTCACCTCTGTCCATCGCCCCGCCGGCGGTCGAGCCGATCGCTCTGGTCTGTGACTCACCGCACAGCGGTACCGCGTATCCGGACGACTTCCGCTACGCCGTCGCCTTGACCGACCTGCGCCGATGCGAGGACACGCACGTGGAGGCGCTGTGGAGCGGCGTGCCCCAGGTGGGTGGGGCCTTGCTCCATGCGCACTTTCCACGCAGCTACATCGATGCCAACCGGGCCTGCACCGACATCGAGGCAGCACTGCTCAGCGAGCCGTGGCCGGGCGAGCTTCGACCCTCGGACCGGTGCACCCGGCTGGGCAACGGCCTGCTCTACAGCAAGACGACGACGCTCACACCGATCTATGCACGCCGGCTGGGTGTGGACGAGGTACGCCACCGCATCGAGCGCTGTTGGCAACCCTATCGCGAGGCGCTTCGCGGGCTCATCGATCAGACCCGCTCTCGCCATGGTCGGGCGTGGCACCTGAATCTGCACTCGATGCCGAGTAATGCTTACGAGCGGCTGGGGCTCGCCAGCAACGGGCCGCTGGCCGACGTGGTGCTGGGTGATCTTCGTGGCGTCAGTTGCTCGGCAGCGTTCACGCGCTGCGTCGCCGAGGCCTTCGAGTCCCTCGGCTACACCGTGGCCATCAACGACCCCTACATCGGGCAGGACCTGTTGCGTGAGCACGGCCGGCCCGAACAGGGGAGCGAGAGCCTGCAGATTGAATTGAACCGCAAGCTGTATCTCGACGAGACGACGCGGGAGCGCAGTGCCCGCTTCGAGCGCATGCGCCAAGACATCGATCTGGTTCTGCAGCAGGTCGCCCGATTCGTCCGCGCCGAGGGCGGCGCCTCATCACCATCCACCCATCCGAAGGAAGCTACATGAAGAACTCGATCAACCGTCGGCAGGCTCTCGTCGCGGGGACGGGCCTCCTCGGCGCAGCAGCGCTGCCCGTGTGGGCCCAGGCGCAGGCTTATCCCAGTCGGCCGATCACGCTCGTCGTGCCGTTCGCGCCGGGCGGCGCCGTGGACATCTCGGCCCGCGCCGTGGCCGACCGGCTGGGCAAGGTGCTTGGGCAGACCGTGATCGTAGACAACCGAGCCGGCGCCGGGGGCGCCATCGGCAGCTCCATGGTCGCGAGGGCGCCGGCCGACGGATACACCCTGGTGGTGACGTCGCAATCCACCCACGTGGTGGGCCCCGCTGTCACGCCCAACCTTCCGTACAACGCCGAGACCGACTTCGCGCCCATCACGCTGATCGATCGGCTGGCCAACGTGCTGTTGATCAATGCCAGTCTGCCGGTGCGTGACTTCGCCGAGTTCGTCGCGTACGTGAAGGCAAATCCGGGCAAGTGGAACTATGCGAGTTCCGGTAACGGTTCGGTGGCACACCTGAGCATGGAGCTTCTCAATGCGAAGCTGGCACTGGATATCGCCCACGTTCCGTACAAGGGGGCGGGCGCGGCGTTGACCGACCTGTTGGGTGGGCTGGTGCAGGTGAGCTGGAACAACCTGACGTCCAACCTGTCGAACATCACCAACGGCAAGCTGCGTGCGTTGGCGGTCGCCGCCCCGCAACGCATCCCCGTGCTGCCGTCGGTCCCGACTTTCGATGAGTTGAAGCTGCCTGATCTCAACCTCACGTCATGGACCGGGCTGGCTGCGCCCGCGCGCACGCCCGACACGATCATCAATCGGCTGTACGAGGCGATGCGAAGCGTATTGAGCGACCCTGCCACGAAGGCGGCATGGGAGCAGCGGGGCGCCATCGTGCCCGAGCCACTCACACCCGCTCAGTATCGGCAGGAGATCAGCCAGCGCATCCAGTTCTTCAAGGAGATCGTGCGGACGAACAAGATCGTCCTGTAGACAACGATTTACCGAGGTTGACCGCTGCGGGACATTGGCGACGGTTCCCTCGGCGTGGGCGTGATGACTCCGGCTGGGCGCTGCGGCCGACCCTGGCAGTCCGAGCCCCGTCACCGAGCACGCGACGCAAGCATGCTTCCCCGGTCAACGCATGAAGCCCGGCAGCCACAGCGCCAGCGGCTGGAACTCGAGCACCAGCCCGAGCGCCAGCACCAGCGCCAGCACGAAGAGCCAGACGCCGCGGAAGATCTGCGACATCGGCACGCCCTTCAGCAGCGAATTCAGCACGAAGAGGTTCATGCCCACCGGCGGCGAGATCAGGCC
>JAABQQ010000207.1 GCA_011391405.1 Gammaproteobacteria bacterium | reverse complement strand
TTCGACCAGCATGGCTGCTTCGATCGAGATACGCCTGCCGTTGGTCGATCAGCAGTTGCTCGAAACCGTTGCAGCCTTGCCGGACGACGCCCGGTTCCTCCCTGTGCGATCGAAGGCAATGCTGCGCCGTGCGGGGCTCCAGGGCTTGGATCCGGCGATGTTCGAGCGGCCGAAGTCGGGATTTGAGTTGCCTTACGATCATTGGCTGCGTGGCAAGCTCGGAGCAGAGGTGGGCGCAGTTCTTGAAGATCGCGCATTGATGGCAGGCGTCGGACTTTCGCCACAGGTGGTTCTGGACCTCTGGCAGGCCTATCGGGCCGGCGCTCCAGGTCTGTACTGGACGCGTATCTGGTGTCTTTACGCGCTGGCGGTCTGGGCGCGTCGACAAGGTCTTTCTGTGGAGCTCGCTTCATGAGGATCGCGTATCTCATCAGCGAGTACCCGAAGGTCAGCCACAGTTTTATCCGTCGCGAGATTGCGGCACTCGAGCGACAAGGTGTCGAAGTGCTTCGATTCGCGATTCGCGGTCCCTCCGATGGGAGCCCGGATTCGGCCGATGCCGAAGAATTGGATCGCACACGCTATGTGCTTGGCGAGGGCCTGTCAAAAACCATGACGCATGTCCTGCGGGCACTGGTGAGACGACCGGGAGCCTTCGTTGTTGCTACACGCAGCGCGCTGTCGTTGTCGCGCCGCGCAGAGCGAAGTCTGGTGCATCACATTGCTTATTTTGTCGAGGCCTGCATCGTTGGCAACTGGATGGACAGGAGCAAGGTGTCGCACCTCCATGCGCACTTCGGCTCGAATCCGGCCTCGGTTGCAATGCTCGCGGCGCAACTGACCGGGCGCACGTTCAGCTTCACGGCGCACGGCACGGTAGAGACGGATGCTGCGCAGTTCATCGGAATACCTGAAAAGGTCCGTCGTGCTGCGCACGTGGTTGCCGTCAGTGAATATGGGCGAAGCCAGCTGTGTCGCTGGGTAACGCCTGATCACTGGCACAAGATGTCGGTGGTGCACTGCGGACTCGATGAGGGATACCGTGATGCGCCTGCACAGGGCTTCAATGCGGTGCGGCGTTTCGTCTGCGTCGGTCGACTCAGCCCTGAGAAAGGTCAGTTCGTGCTGATCGATGCGTTGGGTGAGCTTCGCCGGCAAGGCGTGGACGCCGAACTCGTGCTGGCGGGCGACGGGGAGTTGAGACCTGAGATCGAGCGCCACTGCGCGGCGCGCGGCGTCACAGACCTTGTCCGGATCACCGGCTGGATTTCGGGCGCCAGGGTCCGCCAGGAGATTGAAGCCTCGCGTGCGCTCGTGCTCAGCAGTTTTGCCGAGGGATTGCCGGTGGTGCTGATGGAGGCCATGGCCTGCTCAAGACCGGTGATTGCGACCCACGTTGCCGGGGTGCCTGAACTGGTGCGGCACGGGCAGGACGGCTGGCTCGTGGCACCGGGCAATGCGATCGAGCTGGCGGCTGCGATGCGACGGTGTCTTGATGCAGACGTTCAACAGCTTCAGGCCATGGGTGCCGCGGCTCGATGGCGGGCGCTCGACAGGCATGACGTTGACCGATCAGCGCAGCAACTCAGGCAGATTTTCGAACCACTCTCCGGGGCAAAACCATGACGGAGGGTTTTGCGCCATGAGAGCCATCGGAGCGTTCAAGGCCTTGGCCCGTGACACCTGCGGGCAGATCCTGTCCCTGTCCGGTGTGACGGCGCCCGCTGCACGACTGCGCCAGCGCTTGTCCATCATCACCTTTCACCGGGTGCTCACCGAGGCACAACGTCAGCTCTACCCCTTGCCAGGACTCGCCGTCACGCCGGACGAGCTCGACGCCCACCTGCGGTTCGCCACCCGCCACTTTCAATGCCTGTCGCTCACTTCAGCCCTCGATCTTTGGGCCGGAGGCCGCTCATCCGGCCGGCCACTGTTGGCCATCACCTTTGATGATGGCCAACTCGATAACTACCAGAACGCTCTTCCCGTGCTGGAGCGGCATGGCGTGACGGCGAGCTTCTATATCCCAAGCCAGATCCTGGACGACACCATGCCGCTGTGGCACGACGCCATGGCGACCCTGGTCGCTCAACTGACCGCTCGCCGCGCCAATGAAACGGCTTTTTCCGGCCCTTCGCAAAGCAAGGAAGCGGAGGCACTTCTTGATGAACTGCACTCCGGCCCGGGCCACGAGCGGTTGACGTGTCACTCTGCGGTCGAGACAGCTCTTGAGGCCACCAAGCTCT
>JAABQQ010000206.1 GCA_011391405.1 Gammaproteobacteria bacterium | reverse complement strand
GAACTGCGCAGGGATCACGCGCCGCTGCTCGATCAACTGTTGCGACTGTGCAGCGCTGCGGAAATAGACCGTGCCACCCACGCTGAGGCCGAGTCCCGCCAGGATCAGCAACGCCATCGCGAGCCCGCGCGCGAACGGCTCGCGCGCCACGAACCAGAGCACATTCGCACCGAGCAGGCTCACGACCCCTGCGGCCAGAATCCAGAAAGCTTCCGCTTTCTCACCGGCAAAGTACCAGCGCACGATCTGCTCAAAATCCATACCCACTCCCTTGACTCAGGGAACCGCGTGCGGCGCGATGCGCTCCGCCCACGGCATGGCCCGCTCGACCTGGGCCGCGAGGCGGAACAGCGTCGCTTCATCGCCGATGCGTGCGGTGAACAGCATACCCATCGGCAGGCCGTCGTCGGTCCAGTGCAGGGGCAGCGACAGCGAGGGCTGGCCCGTGACGTTCGCGATCATCGTGTACGGTGACGATTCGAACACCGGGTCGAAGGCCTCGATGATCTTGTCGCGCTGGCTCAGCAGCGCGGCGGCGGGTAGCGACGTCAGCAGTTTCATTCCCTGGCGTTGCATCGTCGTCAGCTTGTGTGCACCGATCGCCAACGGCGGGACACCCACCGTGGGCGTGAGCAGCACGTCGAATCCCGCCGCCCAGGCCAGCCACTGGCGCGAAAAAGTCTGCATGGTCCAGAGCGCGGTCGCGACTTCGCCGCCCGACTGCGCTTCACCCATTTTCGCCAGCACCCAGGTGGCGAGTTCGACATCGTCAGCGCGAGCCTCCCGGCCCACGAGGACGGGAGCCAGTCGCATCGTGCCCGCCACATCCGCCGCGATCAGCGACGCATAGCTCGCGACGAACGTCTCCGGCGGCAGCGGCAGTTTGACCTCCACGAGGTCGTGCCCGAGCGCTGCAAGCGCACGCGTCGTGGCCTCGAGCGCCTTGCGATTCTCCGCGTGCAGTGTCTTGCCCAGGCCGGGATCGAACGAAAACGCGATGCGCAGGCGGCCGGGCTCCTGCCTGGTCTCATCCAGGTAAGGACGTACGGGCGCTGGCAGCTTCATGAGTTGCTGCGGGTAGTCGCCACAGGTGGCATCGAGCATCGCGGCGCTGTCGCGCACGCTGCGCGAAACGACGTGTTCGCCGATGAACCCCCACCAGACGTCGGGCGCGTTGGGCCCGGTGGGGTTACGGCCGCGACTCGGCTTCAGCCCGACGAGTCCGCAATTGGAGGCCGGTGTACGGATCGAACCGCCGCCGTCGTTCGCATTTGCGACGGGCACGATGCGCGCTGCCACCGCAGCTGCGGACCCGCCACTCGAGCCACTGGAGGTACGCTCCAGGTTCCAGGGATTGCGGGTCGGCCCGAACAACTCGGGTTCGGTGACGTTCGAAACACCCAGCTCGGGTGTGTTGGTCTTGCCGAAAATCACCAGGCCGGCCGCGCGATAACGGCGCGTCAGTTCCTCATCCATCACCGGCACGTAGTTCTGGAACAGCCGCGAGCCGAACCGCATGGGCTCACCTGCGTAGGCGGTCATGAGGTCCTTGAGCAGGAAAGGGACCCCACGGAACGGCCCGTCCGGCAGGCCCGCCGCGATCGCATCGCGCGCGCGACTCTCCATGAGGTGAATGACCGCATTGATCTGGGGATTCACCGTCGCAGTGCGTGACAGCGCTTCGTCGAGCAGTTCCGTCGGGTTCACCTGCCCCGAGTGCACGAGTTCGGCAAGCCCCAGCGCGTCGTAGCGACCGTATTCCTTGAATGCCACGTTCAATTCCCCCTGCGGTGATCGGTGAATGATCGTCTTTTCGGCCTCCACTTGCCATCGTGCGGCGTCGCGTGGAGACTTCTCGCCTCCTGGATCTTTTGTTCCACGGCAGTTATGAAGTCCATGCGCAGCTTGCATAGCCTTACCCGCGTTCTCGCCTTCCTTGCGTCAATCGCGCTGCCTTTCATGGCGGCGCAGGCGCGGCCCGTCACCGCCGAACGTATCATCGCGGCCGACAGCGAGCCCCAGAACTGGCTCGCGCACGGGCGCACGTACGGCGAACAGCGCTACAGCCCGCTCAAGCAGGTCAACGATGGCAACGTCGAGAAGCTGGGCCTGGCGTGGTCGTATGCGACGAACTCGACGCGCGGCCTGCAAGCCACGCCGATCGTCGTCGACGGCCGCATGTACGCGACCGGCGTCTGGAGCGTCGTGTACGCGCTCGACGCGAAGACCGGCCGGGAACTGTGGACCTACGATC
>JAABQQ010000205.1 GCA_011391405.1 Gammaproteobacteria bacterium | reverse complement strand
AGGTGAGCGTCCCCTATTTCCCACTACAGCCGCGCTGCGAGCCGCGATCCCTGGTCGATCGCTCGCTTGGCGTCGAGTTCAGTGGCAACGTCCGCGCCGCCGATCTTGTGCACGGTGACGCCGGCGTTCTGCAGCGGCTCGTACAACTCGCACAGCGGCTCCTGTCCGGCGCAAAGCACCACGTTGTCGACTTCAAGCAGCGTGGGTTTGGTGCGTGCCTCGCCGAAGCTCACGAGCAATCCGCGCTCGTCGATGCTCTCGTAGTTCACGCCACCCATCATCTCGACGCGCTTCATGCGCAGCGCCGCCCGATGAATCCAGCCGGTGGTCTTGCCGAGGCCCTTGCCGAGCGGCATGGCCTTGCGCTGCAGCAGGTAGACGTGGCGTGCCGGCAATTCGGGGGCAGGCGCGGTCAGGCCGCTGCGCGCCACTTCCGGATCGGTCACGCCCCATTCGCGCTGCCACGCAGGGAGATCGAGCGCGCTCGAATGCTTTGCCGAGAGGAGGAACTCCGCCACGTCGAAGCCGATGCCACCCGCGCCGATCACGGCGACGCGCGGTCCGCATTCGTGTCGGCCCAGCAATACGTCGGCATACCCGAGCACGCGCCCCGAGGCGCGGTGGGCGTCGGCACCGGGAATGTCGGGATTGCGCGGCGTCACGCCGGTCGCCAGCACGACCTCGTCATACCTGCCGTCACGCAGCAGCGGCACGTCGGCGCGCACGCCCAGGCGCACGTTGACGCCCGTGACCTGCAATCGTCGCCGGAAGTAGCGCAGCGTCTCCTCGAATTCTTCCTTGCCCGGTACGCGCCTGGCCAGATTGAACTGGCCGCCGATGGCCGCCGCGGAGTCGAGCAGGTCGACCTGATGGCCACGCTCGGCGAGGACGGTGGCGCACGCGAGGCCGGCCGGGCCCGCACCGACGACTGCGAACCTGCGCGGCCTCTGCGTCGGCTCGTAACGCAGCTCCGTTTCGTGACCGGCGCGCGGGTTGACCAGGCACGAAGCGATCTTGCGCTGGAACACGTGATCGAGGCAGGCCTGGTTGCAGGCAATACACGTGTTGATTTCGTCCGCGCGTCCCGCGGCCGCCTTGTTCACGAAGTCCGGGTCTGCCAGCAGCGGACGCGCCATCGACACCATGTCCGCATTGCCGTCCGCAAGAATCCGCTCGGCGACGTCGGGCGCATTGATGCGGTTGGTCGCGCACAACGGAACGCCGACCTGTCCCTTCAGCTTGCGCGTCACCCACGCAAACGCGGCACGCGGCACCGACGTCGCGATCGTCGGCACGCGGGCTTCGTGCCAGCCGATGCCGGTGTTGATGATGGTGGCACCCGCGCGTTCAACCGCCTGCGCCAGCTGCACGACCTCGTTCCAGTCGCTGCCCTCGGGCACGAGGTCCAGCATCGACAGCCGGTAGACAAGGATGAAGTCCTTGCCCACCGCCTCGCGCGTGCGTGTGACGATCTCGACCGGCAACCGGATCCGGTTGGCAAAGCTCCCGCCCCAGTCGTCGGTGCGCCGGTTGGTGTGCGCGACGATGAACTGGTTGATGAAGTACCCCTCGGATCCCATGATCTCGACGCCGTCGTACCCGGCGTCGCGCGCGAGCGAGGCGCAGCGCACGAAGGCGCGGATCTGTCGCTCGATCCCGCGCTCGCTCAAGGCTCGCGGAGTAAACGGCGAGATCGGCGACTTCAAGCGCGAAGGCGCGACGGCCAGCGGGTGATAGCCGTAACGCCCCGTGTGCAGGATCTGCAGCGCGATGTGACCACCCTCGGCGTGCACGGCAGCCGTGATCGGACGGTGTCTTGCAGCGGCCGCGCGCGTCGTGAGACGGCCGGAGAAGGGTGCAGCCCAGCCTTCGATGTTCGGCGCAAAACCGCCGGTCACGATCAGGCCGACGCCGCCGCGCGCACGTTCCGCAAAATACGCCTCGAGGCGCGTGAATTTTTTCGGGTCGTCTTCGAGTCCGGTGTGCATCGAACCCATGAGGACGCGATTGCGCAGCTTCACGAAACCGAGGTCGAGGGGTGCCAGCAGGTGCGGATAGGGCGGGTTCATGGCCCGCAGCTTAAGTTGTCGCGCTCCTCCGTGGTACTGTCCCGCGATCGCCCCGGGGAGGTTCCATGATGCAATGTCCCAAGTGCGGATCCGCGATGAACGCCCGTCGTGTCAGATGACGAGTCGGCCGAGGTAGTACGCCAACGCGGCCATGATCGCGGCCGCCGGCATGGTGACGATCCACGCGATCACGATGTTGCCTGCCA
>JAABQQ010000204.1 GCA_011391405.1 Gammaproteobacteria bacterium | reverse complement strand
ATCGGGGGTCGCCGTCGCGGCGATCGCGCCGCCTGCCGCCAGGATGGGAACGGCGGCACTGGCCTGCATGAAGAGTCGACGATCCATGGCATTCTCCAGTAGTCACTTTCGTTACAGGACCATAGAGTACAGCACAACGGCGCGCCAATGCCGCCTCGATTGCCGGTCCACGGACCCTTGCCTATACTCGTTCGCACACGAATCCGGAGAAGCCGCACTTGCGCACCACTCGCGAAGAACTCGTTCGGGAATACCGGCGACTGGGCTGGTGGTCGGACACCCGCATCACGGACCTGTTCGACGCGGCCGCGCGCTCCGCGCCCGCGCAACTCGCCGTGCTCGATCCGCCGAATCGTGACGTGCTCGTCGGTGGCACTCCACTGCGTCTCACGTTTCAGGACGTCGCGGACCTCGCGGACGGCTACTCGGTGCGCCTGCTGGAACTCGGTCTCACGCGCGACGACATCCTGGTCACGCAACTGCCCAACGTTGCGGAGTATCCCGCGCTGTACCTCGCTGCCCTGCGACTCGGCATCATCGTCAGCCCGGTGCCGATGCAGTTCCGACGTCATGAACTGGAACAAATCGTCGATCTGACGGGCGCGCGCGCCTTGCTCACGGTGCACACGCTGAAGGGGGTTGACTACGCAACAAGTGCCGTGGAACTGGGTCAGGGTCGGCCGCTCCAGGTCTTTTGTCTCGGTGCGGACGCTCCGGAGGGCAGCCTCCCCTTCGTTCCCGCCGCGCTGACGCCGCAGTCCCGGGCCGCACTTGCAGCGCAGGTCGACGCATTGCAGGTCTCGGCTGACGATGTCGCTACGATCTGCTGGACGTCCGGAACGGAGGGCCTGCCCAAGGGCGTACCGCGCACCCACAACCATTGGGTCGCGATCAGCTACGGTCACCTGCGCGGTGCGGGCATCCGCCGGGGCGAGCGGCTGCTCAATCCCTTCCCACTGATCAACATGGCTGCGATCGGCGGTTGTTTCATGAGCTGGCTGCACAGCGCGGGCACGCTCGTGCTGCACCATCCACTGGATCTCGGCGTCTACCTGCGACAGATCGCCGAGGAGAAGCCGGGGTACGCAATAGCGCCGCCCGCCGTGCTCAACATGCTGCTCAAGGACGAGAACCTGCTCGCCAGCGTCGATCTGTCATGCCTGCGCTGCATCGGCTCCGGCTCGGCGCCGCTCGATCCGGAGATGATCCGCGGCTACCAGGAGCGCTTCGGCATCGAGATCGTGAACCTTTTCGGCTCGAACGAAGGCATGTCGCTGATAAGCAATGCCTCGAACGCCCCCAACCCCGAGCATCGTGCGCGACTGTTCCCGCGCTACGGGCGCGACGAGATCCGCTGGGAGTCACCACCGCACGCTCACATCCGCACGCGCATCGTCGAGCCGGAGTCGGGCCTGGAGATTCTCGAAGCGGGCAAACCCGGCGAACTGCAGATCACGGGACCGACGGTGTTCGACGGCTATTTCCGCGCGCCGCAGATCAACGCGCAGTCGTTCACGGCGGACGGCTGGTTCCGCACCGGCGACCTGTTCGAGATTACGGGCGACGACGACCCACCACGGTTTTACCGGTTCATTGGGCGGCTCAAGCAGATCATCATCCGCGGCGGCGTGAAGATTGCGCCGGAAGAACTCGACAACGTGCTGTCGCAGATGCCGGACGTGCTCGAAGGCGCCGTCACGGCCTACCGCGACGAGATCATGGGCGAGCGGATCTGTGCGGTCATCGTGCCGAAATCCGGCAAGCAGCCGACACTCGAGTCGGTACGCGCGCATTTTGCAGCGGCGGGTCTCGCGCTCTTCAAGCATCCGGAACGCCTGCAGGTCGTCCAGGAACTCCCGCGCAACAGCGTTGGCAAGGTCGTGCGCGGCGATCTCGTGCGCATGCTGTCCACCGACGCCGGCTGAACGGCACCGGGACGATGCCCCGGCATTTCGCGCCCGCCGCACCGCAGGTCGCGCTGCCAATCGGACTGCTGCTCAGCGTCCAGGCGGCGCGTGACCCGCATCGCCCTGCGCTCAGCTGCGAAGACCTGACGCTGACGCGAGCGGAGCTGGCCGCACGGGTTCATCGCCGGGCCCGTGCGATGCAGGCGGCCGGCGTCGAAGCAGGCGATTTCGTTGCCATTGCCCTGCCGAACGGCACCGCCTTCCTTGAAGTCGCCTTCGCGTGCTGGGCACTCGGCGCCACACCGGCGCCCGTGTCGCACCGGTTGCCGCCGCTCGAATTGCAGGCCCTGCTCGAAGTGTTGCGGCCGCGACTGGTCGTCGGGGGCGAA
>JAABQQ010000203.1 GCA_011391405.1 Gammaproteobacteria bacterium | reverse complement strand
TCGTGATTGCCTCCGCCGGCAACAGCGGCAGCTCCACGGAACGCCAATACCCGGCGGCCGAGCATGCCGAGGGCGCGCTAGCGGTGACGGCCAGCGACGCCGCGTCGCGGCTGGCCAGCTTCGCGAACCGCGGGCCGTGGGTGCAGATCGCCGCGCCCGGCGTCGCCCTGACGAGTACGCTGCCCGGCGGGCTCTACGGCAGCTGGAGTGGCACGTCGATGGCAGCGCCACTCGTGGCCGGCATTGCCGCGCTGACCTGGGCCGCCAACCCCGACTGGAAGCCGGTCGACGTGACGAAGCGACTGCTCGACCGCTCCGCGGCGCTGTGTGGCCATACGATCCTGCGAGTCGACGCGCTCGGTGCGGTCGGTGACGTGATGCCGCCACCCGCGGTTTGTCGTTGATGCCCTGCTGAGCAGCGCGGCGCCGCAGCGCCGCGGGCGACGCCTTCGTAAGTCGGATCGGTTTGCCGTCCACCGGCGACCGTGCCTGGTCTGCCGGTCCGCGCCGCCGAAATAGCTGGCTTCGCTTGGCACGCCAATCGTCCTGTTCTGCAGCGCTGCGCATGGGTGTGGACCTGGTCGCCAGTCCTTGAGGCGCGAACGCCCGTTGCCAAGTCGCGTCGGATCGCTTCCGCGTATCCCGATGTACTTTCTGTCCGAGCTCTGCCTCTGTGTGTCGGGCCGACATCGATGGCCCGTCACTAATCCTCGGAGGTTTTCATGATCAAGTCGGCTCTCGGCGCTTTGTTGACTCTTGGTTTCGCCGCCACCGCATCTGCGGCCGTCAACTGCAACACGTTCCCGGGCAATACCGTCAACGCTTTCGTCAACGACGACGTCGTGGCCGTCGGCTACACCTGCACCATCGGCCCGATGGGCTCGGTCAACGGCGGTCTCACCCAGACCGGTGACGGCGGTCTGGTGATTCGTGGCAACGTCAATGGCGGGGTGAGCGAAGACGGACCAGGCGACGTGGTTCTCGGCCGCGGTGCCATCGTCGGAGGCGACGTGTCCGAGGTCGGCGTCGGCAACGTGTCGGTGCGCAGCGGCGCCAGCATCAACGGCGTGATCGAAGAGGCGGACGACGGCTCGGTCAACATCACCGTCGACCTGCCCGGCATGGTGAAGGGCGATGTCTACGAGAGCGGCAATGGCGGTGTCACGATCAACGCCGTAGCCGGTAATTTCGAGGGGTCGGTCAACGAGGCCGGTCCGGGCAACGTCAACGTGACCGTCAACCCCGGCATGTCGTTCAAGGGCGAGGTGGCCGAGCAAGACGGCGGCAGTGTCACGGCGAATGTGAACGGCTTCTTCGAAGGCAACATCGTCGAGCAGTTCGGTGGCAACGTCACCACGTCGGGAACTGGCGTGTTCAAGGGCAACTCGGAGCAGCAGGCGCCGGGGACCTGCAGCAATACGATCGTCAACTTCCAGGGCTCGTCCTGCGTCTTGATCTGACAGGCTGGTCGTGGGACGGGCGTGGTCGCGCGCGCCCGTCCGCTGCCGCTGCCTGCAAGGCGACGCTCGGTGGTACTGGGGCTGTCGAAGTCGCAGGCACACCGCCCGATGGCGTGCTGGTCCGTTGCCGCAGCAACCGCACGTGCATCGGCCACGACAACGCTGCACCGTCGGTGCCGAGGTGGGGCGCGAAGTGCTGAGCAGAGCAGAGCACAGGAGTTTCAATCGCCCTCGGCAACGCAATGCCCAAGACTGCCCCAGACCAGCCCTAGACTGCGCGCCGGATCCGCTCGCGGTGGGCTCGCGGCGGCCTGAAACCCTTGGACTTGGCGAATTTGGCGCCTCGAACGCCGCGCTGTGCCGACTCAACTTCACAGCTTGGCGCCCCAGCGACGCGCGCGCCGGCGCTCTGGGCGGCGGTTGAGGGACCAGTCCAAGGCGCGTCAGGATCTTCTCGATCACCGGGCGCTCGAACGTGGCCGCGACGATGTTGGCCTGCCACGAAGCTGCCGGCCATGAATGGCGGCAAATGGCGAGGACGGATGGCCCCGCCCATCGATTTCGTTGCCACATTGCTGACCGCCGCCCTGCACCCTCAGCGACTGGTCTCGAGCAGGCGAATCAAACAGGCGAATGACCGCACCCAGTCTGAAGTTGTCCTTCGTCCTGCCGCCATGAACGACAGCACCGCGCCGCGAACGGCCAGCCGGCGTTTGCGAAGCCGAACCCTGGCGCCGGTCAGGCCAGCACCCTGTTCACCGCGGCAAGCAACTGCTCAGTCGCGCCCGGCGTGTCGCATTCGATGCGCGTGCGCTGCGTCATCGAGCGCAGCCAGGTGATCTGGCGCTTGGCCAGTTGC
>JAABQQ010000202.1 GCA_011391405.1 Gammaproteobacteria bacterium | reverse complement strand
TGGCACCGCGGCCACTACAAGACATCCACCAACAGCGTGGTGGCGTTCGACGAGAACGGCAAGCAGCTCGGCGTCGTCTTCGAAACGGCCACCCCGTTCGACACGCCGCGGCTGATGACTGAACTGGTGACCTGGTTCGTCGAAGAGCGCAGCGCCGGGCGTGCGCATCCGTTGTTGCTGATCGGCCTGTGGGTGGTGGTGTTCCTGGAGATCCACCCGTTTCAGGATGGAAACGGGCGCCTGAGCCGGGTGCTGACCACCTTGCTGCTGCTGCAGGCCGGCTATGCGTATGTGCCCTACAGCTCTTTGGAGAGCGTGGTGGAACAGAGCAAGGAGGCCTATTACCTCGCATTGCGGCAGACCCAGGGCACCATCCGCAGCGAAGCGCCGAACTGGCAGCCGTGGCTGCTGTTCTTCCTGCGGTCGCTGGCCGAGCAGGTCAGACGCCTGAACCGGAAGATCGAGCGCGAGAAGCTGGTGCTGGCGGCGCTGCCTGAGTTGTCGCTGCAGATCGTCGAGTTCGCGCGTGAGCACGGCCGCGTCACCATGGCCGATGCTATCCGGTTAACCGGCAGCAGCCGCAATACGCTGAAGCAGCACCTCCGCGCCCTGGTTGAGCGCGGGCAGCTAAGCCCCCACGGTGCGGGGCGGGGGGTTTGGTATGAGCTGCGATAGGCACACTGGCTCGCGGGCGTTGCCCCGCCACAGCCGACAATGAAGGTACAAGGAGCACGCCCATGAGACTGTTAGACGAAGAACTTGAGGCCATGCTCGCTGACTTGGAGTCGGATCGCGCCGAGCGCAAGGAGACCTTCAACGGTGATGCTCCTGAGAAGGTGCGTCAGGCGGTCTGTGCGTTTGCCAATGACCTTCCGGGGCATGGCCGACCGGGCGTGGCATTCATTGGCGTGCGAGATGACGGTATGCCTACAAATCTGCCAATCACGGACGACTTGCTGCTCACCCTTGCAAGCATCCGCAGTGACGGGAACATCCAGCCGATCCCGAGCATGACTGTGGAAAAGCGAGTTCTTCGAGGCATTGACGTGGCCGTCATCACCGTGCTGCCGGCCGACGCGCCACCTGTGCGCTTCAAAGGCCGCACTTATATTCGTACTGGCCCGCGGCGCGACATTGCCAATCTGCAGGACGAGCGCATCCTCAACGAACGAAGAAGGCACCGCAATCTACCCTTCGATCTTCAGCCGGTCTCGTTTGCGACGCTCGCAGACATCAGCCGAAGTGTGTTTGAGGATGAATACCTTGCAGGGGCGTTTTCAACGGACGTGCTGGAGGCGAATCACCGAAGCTACGAGGAGCGGCTCAGTTCGTGCCGCATGATCGAGTCGGTCGAGAACCCGGTTCCCACTGTACTGGGCAGTCTTGTGCTCGGGACGCGCACACGCGACCTGATCCCGTGCGCCTATGTTCAGTTTCTGCGCATTGACGGCACGGAGTTAGATGCACCGATCATCGACGAAGCTGCCATCGATGGTCGCTTGGGTGAAGTGATCAACCGGGTCGATGACAAGGTCAAGGCGCACATCTCTACGGCCGTTGACATCCACTCTGCGGACACTGAGAAGCGCCGAGCCGACTATCCGCTGGCCGCGCTTCAGCAACTGGTGCGAAATGCCGTCATGCATCGCAGCTACGAGGGGACCAATGCGCCTGTTCGGGTGACGTGGTTCTCGGACCGAATCGAGATCGTCAATCCCGGCGGACCCTTTGGCATCGTCACGGTTGCAAACTTCGGCCAGCCTGGTGTCACCGACTACCGAAACCCACACCTCGCGGAGGCGATGAAGGTGCTCGGCTACGTCCAGCGTTTCGGCGTTGGCATCGCGACCGCACGCAGGCTGCTTGCCGAAAACGGGAACCCGGCACCGCAGTTCGATCCGCGAGACACGCACGTGCTGGTCACAATCCGGAGGGCGCCATGAGTGTTCCCGTTCTGACCTTCTTCAACAACAAGGGGGGCGTCGGCAAGACCTCGCTGGTCTACCACCTCGCTTGGATGTTTGCCGAGCAAGGGCTGCGCGTGATGGCGGTAGACCTTGACCCGCAGGCTAACCTCACAGCAGCGTTCCTGGACGAGGATCAGCTTGCAGATCTGTGGACGGACAGTGCCGGCGCGTCCACCATCTTTCGCAGTGTGAAGCCCCTACTGGATGTTGGTGACTTCGCGCCTGTCGACTATCAGAAGCTTAATCAGCGGCTGGCGCTCATCCCTGGCGATCTTGGCCTCTCTGGCTTCGAGGATGAACTGTCCGCCACTTGGACCGATGCCCTGAGCGACAAGAACAAGGCGCGACCCTTCCGAATCCTCACAGCATTCTGGCGGGCTGCG
>JAABQQ010000201.1 GCA_011391405.1 Gammaproteobacteria bacterium | reverse complement strand
GTGCGCCGCAGCCGGCGCCGCCAGCCACAGCAGGGCGGCCAGCAGCCATCCGGATCGGCTACACTCGCGCCACCTGTTCGGGTTGCTCATTGCGTGCACGGCTTATCGGGATGATGGAATTTTTGAAGCATAACACCGCCCGCAACGCCGCCATTCGCGCCGCGTTCCGACTGCTGCTCGGGTGCCTGCTGTGCCTGTTCGCACTGCCGGCCTCGGCGCACGAGATCCGCCCGGCCATCGTCGACGTGCATCTTCAGGCCGACGGAAGCTACCAGGTCCGACTGCAGGTCAATATGGAGGCCTTGCTGGCCGGCGTGAGTCCGGCGCACAGCGACACCGACGAGTCGCCGAACGCGGCGCGCTACAACGACTTGCGCGCCTTGCTGGCCAGCGAACTGGAAGCGCGCATTCGCACCTTCTGGCCGCAATACCGTGACGGCGTTCGCCTGGAGTTCGATGGCGTGCGCGACGTGCCGGAGCTCGCAGCCGTCGACATTTCCGATCCCGGCGATCTGGCGCGCGCGCGGCTGACCACCCTGCAAATCACTGGCGGCATTCCGCCCGGCGCGAAGACCCTGCGCTGGACCTATGCACCCCAGTACGGCGGCAGCGTATTGCGCCTGCACCGGGCTGGGGAGAGCGAGATCGTCGCCGGCTGGGTGCGGGAGGGCGAGTCGAGTGCGGCGTACCCACTCGCCGGCGCCGTCGCCCGCGCCACCCGCACCGAGGTGTTCGCTCAATACCTCGTGCTCGGCTTCACGCACATCCTGCCCAAGGGCCTCGACCACATGCTGTTCGTGCTCGGCCTGTTCCTGCTGAGCACCCGGCTTTCGCCGCTGCTGTGGCAGGTTACGGCCTTCACGCTCGCCCATTCCATCACGCTGGCCTTGAGCGTGTATGGCGTGATCGCGCTGTCGCCGGCGATCGTCGAGCCGCTGATCGCCGCATCGATCGTGGCGGTGGCGGTGGAGAACCTGCTCACTTCACGTTTGCACGCGTGGCGGGTGGCCGTGGTGTTCGCGTTCGGCCTGCTGCACGGGCTTGGATTTGCCGGCGTGCTGACCGAGATCGGGCTGCCGCGCGAAGACTTCGTCACCGGCCTCGTCGCTTTCAACGTTGGCGTGGAAGGCGGACAGCTGGCGGTGATCGCGATCGCGTTCCTGGCAGTCGGACTTTGGTTCCGCAACCAACCCTGGTACCGCGCGCGCGTGGTGATCCCGGCATCGGCGCTGATCGCGCTCACCGGCCTGTACTGGATGGTGGAGCGTCTGCTTGGCTGAGGCGCTTTTGCCCATGGTAGACGGCCTTTTTGACCGTTTCCAAACCGCGCGCTTCGCAACCATGATTCTTCTTCACGATCGAGCCTGAAAAACCATGTTCAGGCAGTCCTGCGTCCTGGAACTGCGCAATGCCCTATCGACGGTCACGTGCTGGTGGAGGGCCTGCCGGGTGGAGCGCGCCGTGCCGGGGAGCGTGCCTTGGGGTGGACTGGTGCTGGTGTCAGGAGAAAAGGCCTGAGCCATCGCGCACCCGGCCCAGCCCGGACCGGTTGAAAGCTCAACCTGGGGACGTCCAGGTATGGCGCTCGCTCTGGGCGTTTTTCGTCCACGCGTACAGCGCGTCGTACATCACCATGCCGTGGCGCAGCATCTCATGGTCGTCGGCAAAGTTCTTCGACAGGCCGAGCGAGAGCGCGAGCAGGCCGGCGCACTGCGGGGCGAGATCGAGGCGGTCGGTGTCCGCACCGCGCACGATCACGGCGAGCTGCCGCAGCGCAGGATCCTTGAGGTCGTGCTTGTCCAGGAAGGCATCGAAGCTGCACAGTTCACCGCGATGGCCGTACTCCACGCCCGGGATGTCGTAGGGAATGGCGCCGGTTTCTTTTGCCATGCTCAGCACGTCGGCGGCAGGCACGTACAGAAACTCGGCCGTCGGGTCGATGAAGCGCGCGATCAGCCAGGGGCAGGCGATGCGGTCGATCTTGGGACGTTCGCGGGTGATCCACTTCATGGGCCGACGACCTCGCCGCCCGCCGCCTTCCAGCCCTCGATGCCGCCTTCGATGAAGCGGGCCTTGAGTCCCTTGCCTTGCAGGGCATCGACCACGCTGTTGGACACCGAGCCGCCGCGCGCGCAATAGAGCACGATGTCCTGGTCTTTCGGCAGGTTGTCGGCCCACTCGGCGAGTTGTTCCGGATTCTTCCATTGCGCGCCGGGCAGGTGCGCGGGCGCGGCGTCGCGGTCGGCGGCGCGGCGCACGTCGAGAATCAGCTTGCCGGCCAGTTCGTTTTTCAGGGTATCGGGTTTGATGGTGCGTTCCATGGTGTCAGGCTCCCAGTTTGGCGAAGGCG
>JAABQQ010000200.1 GCA_011391405.1 Gammaproteobacteria bacterium | reverse complement strand
CGCGGCCGAGCCGCGACGGATCGAATTCGCCGGCAGGCCAGCGTCGCCGGACATGCCGCCCGGCAGCAGCCCGGCACAGCTCGAACCTTGGGCCACCAACATCGAGGCAGCGTTGCAGGCCGCACTGGAAGTGCACGCGCAATCACCGATCGCGAGTCTGGTCGTGGTCTCGGACGGCCTCGAAAACCGGGGCGATGGCGCACAGGCATTACACAGTGCACGCGAGGCCGGCGTGGCGCTGTCATGGATCGCCGCAGGCAGGCCGCCGCCACCTACGCGGATCGCCGAGGTGCTGGCACCGCAACGAACGCTGAACGGACAGCGCATCCGGATCACCGTGCAGCTGGCGGGCGAGTTGGGCCGGCCGCTGCGTGTCAAGGCTTCCGCACGCTCCGTGGGCGGCGCGATCCAGTCGACAAGCGGCGCAGCCGACAACACGGGGCGGGCGACGATCGAGTTCGACGCCGAGCGCACCGGCGCCGTGCTAGTGGACGTGGCCGCGGAGGATGCGGCGTCAGGACGAACCTTCGATGCCTGGCCAGACGCCGCGGTGATCGACGTCATGCCGCGCAAGGCCATCCTGTATGCGCAGGGCTCGCCCGGGTTGCTTGCCCGCAGCCTGCAGCGTGGCGGCTGGGCATTGAATGTGGTTCCTTCCACGCAGCTCGACGCCCAGGCCGACGCGCTCGACGGCTATCGGGCGGTGGTGCTCGACGATGTGGCCATCGCCGATGCCAGCCCGCGGTTCTGGAACGCACTGGTGTCGGCGGTGAAAGACCGCGGCATCGGCCTGGTGGTGCTGGGTGGGGAGCGTTCGTTTTCCCGTGGCGGCTATCGGCAGTCGACGCTCGAGTCGGTTCTGCCTGTGATTTCGGAACCGCCGGCACTCGATCAACCTGCGGCCATCGTCTTTGCCGTGGACAAGTCGGGCAGCATGGGCCAGGGCAGCGGCGGTGTCGATCGGTTCCAGCTGGCCCAGCGTGCCGTGCTCGAGTCGGCGCGGGGCCTCAGTGACCGCGATGCGTTGGGACTGGTGGTCTTCGACGTGGCTCCGCGCGTGCTGATTCCTCTGGGCCCCGCCGTGGCTGGGGCCTCGGCCCTCGAGCGCGACTGGCTCGCAAGCCCGAACGGTGGAACGAAGCTCGCGCCGGCGCTCGATGCCGCGATCGGCGAGCTCGAACGCTCCGGCTCTGTCCGGCGCTTGCTGGTGCTCGTCACGGACGGCTTTGTCGACCAGACGCCACTCGACGGGTTGCGGGTACGGCTCGATCGAGCCCGGATCGAGACGATTGCACTGACGGTCGGTCCGGACTCCGATGTGGACGCGTTGCAGCGACTTGTCAGCGCCGATGCGGGCGTCGTGCTTCGCGTGGGTCAAGCTGCCGACCTGCCGCTGGCCATGCGCACCGGGCTCGAGCGGCGCCGCGGGCGGGTCGAGCGCGGGGCCATCGGCGTGGAGCAGCGGCAGCCACTCCCGTTCTCGCCGGGAGAATGGCGCGACTGGCCGGACATCGCGGCATATGCCGTCACCCGCACCAAGCCGGACGCATGGACGGCGGTGCAAAGCCATCGCGGCGACCCGCTGATCGCGTTCCGGCGAGCCGGCAGTGGACGCGTGGTTGCGGTGACCAGCGGATTCGGACACTGGACGCCACTGTGGTGGCGGTGGCGCGAGTGGCCTCGCCTTGCCGGAGGCCTGGCGGATTGGAGTGCCGGCGCGGCCGAGGGCGGAGGCGCTGCATTGACCGTATCGGATGTCCCCGGCGGGCTGCAGATCGACGCCGAACTGCCTCCCGCAGCCAGTCACCCCGACGTTCAGCAGCTGTCCGTCGTCGTCGACACGCCCACGACGCAAGGCCAGTTGCTTGCGATGGAGCAGGTCGCCCATGGCCGGCTTCGCGCCATGTTGCGCGACGCTCGTCCGGGCCTGTACACCTTCGTGACCACTGGTTCGCGTGGGACCCAGCGCCACCTGCACCTGCGCCGGCACCGCGGCGAGACGGAGGTCTGGGGAATCAACCCCGCACTGGCTACATGGACGGCCTCGGGACTCGTGAGCCCATGGGATCCCGCCTTGCTTGCCCAGCATCGCGTTGACGCCCGCGGGAGTCAACCGATCGATCGTTCGCTCGTCGGGCTGGGAACCATGCTCTTCTTGTTGGGCATCCTGGTCGACCGCTCAAGACCAAGCAAAATCGGCATCCTGGACGTATTGCGCCGGTGGCGAGAGTGGGTGGCCGCGCACAGGGTGTGATCCACTGCCGGCGAGCGCTCGTCGGTGTGCGCGCTGACAAGATGACCACAACGACGCGGCCGCCTCAGAGAACACCCCTGAACTGAAGGGTGCCCCGGGG
>JAABQQ010000199.1 GCA_011391405.1 Gammaproteobacteria bacterium | reverse complement strand
GGGCCTGCTGGATTGCGGACCCGCCCGCGCCCGTTCCTGGACGCGCTACCGCACCGGCTTGAACAACAGGTCCGGGTAGTCGAAGCTGAAGTCCGCGAGCGGCGACACTGCCTTCATCGTCATCCGGTCGATCGCACCCTCTGCATTGAGCGCGAACGTGACATAGGCATCTTCGAGGGATCGGTCCGCCCAGCGCGCGACAAAGGTATCGAAGCGGACGTGCTCGAGCGGCCCGGCCAGCGCGGGTGTGTGCTCGAGGCGAATCTTCAACCCAGTCGCCGTGCGCTCGATCGTCGCATCGCCGTACCAGGCATCGCGATAACGACCGGCATAGCCGTCGAGCGGGAGTGACGGTCCCTTGACCCTGGAGTTCGCAAGCTTCTCCTGCGCGGCCGCATCCGCCGCGAGCGCCGCGCGGCCTGACGCGACACGCGCCTGCCGGGCTGCGACCAGCGCGCTCGTCCAGTCGGGGCTCGGCAGCCCCAGGTAATGGTCGAGCAGCCTGTACTGCATCGCTGACAGCGCAAAGGTCTCCTCGCTGTTGAGGAAGACTGCGAACGCGACATCCCTGCTCGGAACGATGGCCAGCAACACGACCATTCCCGGCACCCCACCGCCGTGCGCCACGATCTGCGTGCCGCGGTAGTCGCTCACCGACCAACCCAGCGCGTAGGCCTTGTACGCAGCCTGCGCCAGTTCGAGTCCCCGCGGATTCGGCGCAACCGGCACGACCATCTGTGGCGTCCACATCTCGCGCGCCTGCGCCTCGCTGAATACGCGCTTGTTCGTTCGCGGGTCGAGACCGCGGCCCAATTGGAGTTCGAGCCAGCGTCCAATGTCGGCGGTGCTGCTCTGAATGGACCCCGTCGGCCCGACGATATCGATGTCGACAGGAGCGGCCAGCGCGACCACGGGGCCATCGCCGCGCATGTCCGTCGTGATCCGCGAATGGGGCCAGGCGCGATTCGCCCCGGCTGGCAACAGCGAGGAGGTGGTGCTGGACGTCATCTGCAGTGGAGCGAAGATCCGTTGCCGTACGGCCTCCTCCCAGCTGGCACCGCCGACCGCCTTGATCACCTCGCCAGCAACCAGGTACATCATGTTGCTGTAGGCGAACGTGCTGCGGAAGCTGCTCGCCGGCTTGATGTAACGCAGGCTGTGCACGATCTCGGCCCGGGTTCGGTCGCTGGGCGGCGGATAGAAAAGCAGGTCGCCCGCGCCGAGCCCAAGTCCGCTGCGATGCACCAGCAGGTCGCGCACCGTCATCTCGCTGCTCGCATAGGCGTCCTGCAGCTTGAAGCCGGGCAGCACGTCGGAGACCTTGGTGTCCCACGTGAGCTTGCCCTCATCGACCAGCGTGGCGAGTACCGCGCTCGTGAACGCCTTCGTTGTCGAGCCGATCGCAAACAGCGTGTTCTCGTCGACCTGCGCCGGCTGACCCATGCGCCGCACACCGTAGCTGCGCAGCACCGTCGGCTGGCCCCGCTGGACGATGGCAACGGACATCCCCGGCGTCTCGAAGGCCTCGAGCACATGCTGCGCATAGGCGTCGAGGTCTGCAGGCGGCGTTGCGTGCACGGTCGTCGCAAGGAGCAGTGCGGACGTAGCCGTCGCCCGGACCAGTGCGCCCAGCCAGTTGCGGGTCTTGTTCAGCATCGGTTCTATCCTGTGTCCGAGTCAGTGCCTGGTGTCGAGCGTGCGGCGTGCCGGGCCGTCGACGACACGCAGCAACAACGCCGCGAGGGCGGCCACTGCCGCGGTCATCATGAAAAAGTGCGTGGCGCCGAGTCGGGTCCAGAACGAGCCGAGTGCGCCCGCGAGCAGGTTTCCGGCAAAGCTTGCCGAGAACCACAGCGCCATGGTCGTCGCGGCGAGGGCACCGGGCGCCAACCGGCCGAAGAGCGCAAGTCCCGTCGGCAGGATGAAGAGTTCGCCCGTCGTGAAGACGAGAAAGAAGCCGAACAGCCAGAGCCAGTGTGCCTGCAGACCCGAGGTGGCGGACTGCGCCGACGCCAGCGCCAGCAACCCGTACGACGCTGCGACGATGAGTGCGCCGAGCGCCATCCTGCGCAGCGGCGTAGCGGTGTGCGCCGTGCGACCACGCCGCGCCCAGAGCAGCAGCAAGAGTGGGGTGATGGTGAAGACGAGCAGCGGGTTCAGCGCCTGGAACCACGTGCTGGGGATGGTCCAGCCGAGGCCCGCACTGCGATCGACTGCAGAGTCCGCCCACAGCGCAACAGTATTGCCGATCTGCTCGTAGGCTCCGCGGAAGACGACGATGATGGCGATCACGCCGATCAACAGGCCGAAGCGGCGTGCAAAGGAGTGCTCTTTGTCGTGGGTTGCCGGTTCCCAGGCCTGGACGGCACCTGCCGCGCGCGGCAGGTAG
>JAABQQ010000198.1 GCA_011391405.1 Gammaproteobacteria bacterium | reverse complement strand
AGTCATGCGTGGAGTGGACGTGGAACCCGTCCGTGCCACCCTCGAACGACGCAGCGAAATCGACCGCCAGCGGGTCCACCGCGAGCACTTGCTCGAAACGTGGCGCGAGCGCTTGATCGCGGACGAGCCCGCCGCCTGGACCGAGCTCGCGGCGCAGATCGACCCCACGGGCTTGCAGCAGATCCGTTCACTGGCCCGGCAGGCACGAGCCGAGCAGGCCAGTGCCCACCCGCCCGCCGCCGCAAGGCAATTGTTCCGCCGCCTGCGGGATGCGTTCGAAAAGCCTGCGATTTAGCGTTTTTGACGGCCATCTGTACAATGTCCCGGTGAAACCGCGCGTTGGCATCATCATGGGGTCCACGTCCGACTGGGACACCCTGCAATACGCCGCCGAGATGCTCGAGCGTCTGGGCGTCCCGCACGAGGTGCGTGTCGTCTCCGCGCACCGCACGCCCGATCTCCTCTTCGATTATGCCTCCACCGCGCGCGCCCGTGGCCTCGAGGTCATCATCGCGGGCGCCGGTGGCGCTGCGCACCTGCCAGGGATGTGCGCCGCCAAGACTTCGCTGCCCGTGCTTGGCGTGCCGGTTCAGTCCAGGACGCTGAACGGGCTCGATTCGCTGCTCTCGATCGTGCAGATGCCCGCTGGCATTCCGGTTGCCACGCTCGCGATCGGCGCGGCCGGCGCGACCAACGCCGCGCTCATGGCCGCAGCGATCCTTGCCAACGGAGACGAGACGATCCGCGCGGCCGTCGATGCTTTCCGCGCGGCACAGACCGACAAGGTCCTCGCTCAACCCGACCCTCGTAACCCGACGATCGCAACGTGAAGATCGGCATCATCGGTGCGGGCCAGCTCGGACGCATGCTGGCCCTCGCGGGCTATCCGCTGGCACAGCAGTTCCGCTTTCTCGACACCAGTGTGGATTCGCCCGGCGGCCAGGTCGCGCCGATCATCACGGGTGCGTTCGACGATCCGCGCAGCCTCGAGCGTCTGGCAGCCGACGTCGACCTGGTCACGTACGAGTTCGAAAACGTCCCCGTCGCTGCATTGCAGAAGGTGGCGGAGACGCGTCCCGTGTGGCCGCCCGTCGAGGCATTGCGCGTTTCACAGGATCGCCTGCTCGAGAAGCAGCTGTTCTCGAAGCTGAAGATTCCGACACCACCCTTCCGCGCCGTGGACTCGCTCGTAGAACTGCGGGCTGCAGTCAGGGAACTTGGCCTGCCCTGCGTGCTCAAGACCCGCCGTCTCGGCTACGACGGCAAGGGCCAGCGCTACCTGCGCAAACCCGCCGACGTCGAGCCCGCCTGGAATGCCATCGGCAACGTGCCGCTGATTCTCGAAGGCTTCGTCCACTTCGAGCGCGAAGTGTCGATCGTCGGCGTGCGCAGCACGACGGGTGAAGTGAGCGCGTACCCGATCGTCACCAATACGCACAAGGACGGCATCCTGCGTGTGACGCTGGCGCCGCACCGTCACCCCGTCCTGCAGAAAACGGCGGAGATCTGCCTTAAGCGCGTGCTGCGGCACTTCGACTACGCGGGCGTGCTGACGCTCGAGTTTTTCGTGGCCAAGGGCAGGCTGATCGCCAACGAGATGGCGCCGCGCGTGCACAACTCCGGCCACTGGACCATCGAAGGTGCGGTCACGTCACAGTTCGAAAACCACCTGCGCGCGATCCTCGGTCTGCCGCTCGGCGACACGAGCCCGTCGGGCCATTGCGCCATGATCAATTTCATCGGTACGCTGCCGGAGCGTGATGCCATCCTCGCCCTGCCCGGAGTGCACTGGCACGACTACGGCAAGGAGCCGCGCCCGGGTCGCAAGATCGGCCACTGCACCGTCGTGGCGGCCAGTGCGGTCGAGCGCGACCGGCTGGTGCGCAAGGTCCTGCGCAGGATGTCGCCACGCTGAGGGCAGTTTGCCCGGCCCCGCTGCAATGTCTGGCTGGGGTTATGTGACGGATCGCGCAGTTTGAGCCCCGGTCAGCTCCCGTATACTTAACGGAGGGGAATCGAGCACACGATGTACCTGGAACACTTCAAGCTCAAGGAACTTCCGTTCCGGCTCAGCCCGGACCCGGCGTTCCTCTTTCTGAGCCAGATCCACTCCCGCGCGAAGGCGTACATGGAGTCCACGATCTGGTTCACGGACGGCTTTGTCGTGATCACGGGCGAGATCGGCTCGGGCAAGACCACGCTGATCGAGTCGTTCCTCAAGGAGATCGACCAGGACGTCGTCGTCGCGCAGATCAACCAGACGCAGGTCTCGCCGATCGAGTTCCTGCAGGGCCTGCTCGCGCAGTTCGGCTTCAGCCCGTTCCGCATGCGCAAGGCGGAACTCCTCGACACGCTCAACAACTTCCTGATCGAGCAGCACGCGAACGGCCGCAAGGTGCTGCTGATCATCGACGAAGCGCAGAACCTCAGCAACAAGGTGCTGGAGGAAGTGCGCCTGCTCTCCGGCGTCGAAACGACCAAGGAGAAGGTGCTGCGCATCATCCTGGCGGGCCAGCCCGAGCTGCATGCAAAACTCGACTCGGACGAGCTCGTCCAGTTGCGCCAGCGTGTGCGGCTGCGCTTCCACCTGAGCGCGCTGACCGAGTCGGAGATGGGCGCCTACATCCTCCATCGCCTCAACGTGGCGGGTGCCGAGGACCGCGAAATCTTCGAGCCGGACACGTTCCCCCTGATCTTCCGCTACACGGGCGGTATCCCGCGCCTCACCAACACGCTGTGCGACACGTGCCTGCTCTCCGCCTTCGGCAGCAACCTGGAAAAAGTCGATGTCGAGCTTGTGCGGCAGGTGCTCGGCGAACTGCAGTGGCAGGAATACGCCGGGCGCACGCACACGGACCTGCCGGCGAGCCGCATCGACGATACCTCGCCGCAACCGTGCCCGCCGGTGGGGCGCGTCGTGCTTTCCAAGCGGGGGGTCACGCTCGATCACGCATTGCTGGTGCCTGGCCGCTTCATCGTCGGCCGCACCACCGACAACGACATGCAGATTGACAGCAAGTTCGTGAGCCGCCACCACATGCAGCTCGTCACATCCGCCGACAACTGCTACGTCGAAGACCTGAACAGCACGAATGGCGTATTCCTGAACGGCAAGCGCGTGCGCCGGCACAAGCTGCAGGCGGGCGACGTGATCAAGCTGGGAATGCACGAAGTCACGTATTCGCCACTGGACGTGCCAGTCGAGCCTAGCGACGATACCCGCGCGACGCGGACGACGGTGCTGCAGGATTCCGACACCGACCTGGATTCCGACGACGACGAGTCGGAGACCGACGACGAAGAGCAGGACGAGTCGTCCTACTCGTCGATTGCGCGCGGATCGTAACCCGACTGCGTGGCGCGGTAATCGCGCCGCTTCATCCAGAGCAACGCTCCCACGGTGACCAGCGCGCCGCCTGCGATGAACAGCAGGCTGCGCGGCGAACCCTGGACCCACCACGCCACCGCAAAGCACCCGAGCCCGGCGCCGACCGCCACGTAAGGCAGGGTTTCGTACACCGGACGCGGCAGCCACACGGCGGGATCAGCCCGTGCCGCCGACCGTCAGCGCGTCCACGCGCAGCGTGGGCTGGCCGACGCCCACCGGAACTTCCTGGCCTTCCTTGCCACAGGTACCGACGCCGTCGTCGAGCTTGAGGTCATTGCCGATCATCGAGACGCGGGTCATGACTTCGGGGCCGTTGCCGATCAGCGTGGCGCCTTTCACCGGACGCGTGATCCTGCCGTTCTCGATCAGGTAGGCCTCGCTCGCCGAGAACACGAACTTGCCCGACGTGATGTCGACCTGGCCGCCGCCGAAATTGCGGCAGTACAGGCCCTTGTCGACCGAGGCGATGATTTCTTCCGGCGCATGCTGGCCGGGCAGCATGTAGGTATTGGTCATGCGCGGCATGGTGAGCGCCGCAAAACTCTCGCGCCGGCCGTTGCCCGTCGGCTTCACGCCCATGAGGCGCGCGTTGAGCTTGTCCTGCAGGTAGCCGCGCAGAATGCCGTCATCGATCAGCGTAGTGCATTGCGTGGGCGTGCCTTCGTCGTCGACGTTGAGCGAGCCGCGGCGAGCCGCGAGCGTGCCGTCGTCGACGATCGTGACGCCTTTGGCAGCAACCTGCTGCCCCATGCGCCCGCTGAACGCGGAGGTGCCCTTGCGGTTGAAGTCGCCTTCGAGGCCGTGCCCCACGGCTTCGTGCAGCAACACGCCGGGCCAGCCCGCGCCAAGCACGACTGTCATCGTGCCCGCGGGTGCCGGCACCGCTTCGAGATTGACCTGCGCCGTGCGCACGGCTTCCTTGACCAGCGCACGCCAGCGTTCGGACGCGAGGAATTCCGTATAAGCGAAACGACCGCCGCCGCCGGCGTAGCCCTGCTCGCGCCGACCGTCCTGTTCGATGATGACGCTGACGTTGAGCCGCACCAGCGGCCGCACGTCGCCGGCGAGCGTACCGTCGCTCGCCATGACGAGCACGATGTCGTGCGACGCCGAGAGGCTTGCCATCACCTGCGTGATGCGCGAATCGAGCGAGCGAGCCTCGCGGTCGATCTGCTCGAGCAGCTTGACCTTGTCGTCGTCGGCCATCGTCTCGACGGGATCGATCGGCAGGTAGAGACCACGGCCGCCCGTGGCATGCCAGGCCTGCACGCTGCCGCCGGCACCGGAACGCGAGATGGCGCGCGCGGCGTGTGCGGCTTCGAGCAGCGCGGGCAGCATCACTTCGTCGGAATAGGCAAAGCCGGTTTTCTCACCGGCCAGTGCGCGCACACCCACTCCCTGCTCGATGCTGTGGGCGCCGTCCTTGACGATGCCGTCCTCGAGCGCCCACGACTCTTCACGCGTGAGCTGAAAATAGATGTCGGTGTAATCGACGGCGTGGCCCATCACGTCACCGAGCACTGTCGCGACGCGGTTCTCGTCGAGCTCAGCCGGGCCGAACAGCGCGGCACGCGCGACGTCGAGCGGGTCGCGAGCGGTGATGCCGGCCGCGAGCGCGGCGGGCTGGGGAGCGAAAAGCGGCGGCGGAATGTGCGGTTTCATGATTCCTGTCGGGGCGCTGTAACGGCGAGCCGGCGGTGCTGGACGGAAGGGAAATCCTGCCGCAACCGGCGCTGCCGCGCGAGGTCCAATTCTGCCGTGATCACGCCGGTTCCGCGCGGCAATCGGGCCAGGACCCGACCCCACGGTTCGACGATCATCGAGTCGCCGTGGGTTTCGCGCCCGCTCTCGTGGAAGCCGGACTGTGCTGCCGCCACCAGGTAGCAGAGGTTTTCGACCGCGCGGGTGCGCAGCAGCAGCTCCCAGTGGGCACGGCCCGTGGGCACCGTGAAAGCGGACGGCAAAGTGAACCATTCGGCACCGTGCTGCAGCAGTTCGCGGAAGAGTTCGGGAAATCGGACGTCGTAGCAGATCGCGAGACCGAGCCGGCCCGCCGGCGTGTCGACCGTGACAACCGTCGTGCCGGGTCGCACCGCCTTCGATTCACGGTGGCTCTCGAGCTTGCCGGGCACGTCCACATCGAACAGGTGGATCTTGTCGTAGCGTGCGACCTCGCGACCCGCGTCGTCGAAGACGAGGCACGCCGCCGCAACACGCGGCTCGTCGGGCAGCTTGAGCGGGATCGTGCCGCCGACGATCCAGAGGCCGTGCATGCGCGCCTGCTCGGCGAGGAACGCCTGGATCGGGCCGGAGCCGTGAGTTTCCGCGATCGCGAGCTTGTCGGCTTCGCCACGCCCCATGAACGCAAAATTCTCCGGCAGGACGGCGACCATCGCACCCTGCGCCCTGGCCTGCCGGAGCAGTTCCCCCGCGACAGCGAGATTGCGCGCCACGTTGGCGCAGGAAGTCATCTGGATGGCAGCGACATGCGTCACGGTGATTTTTCCCCTTGCTTTTCGACCGTCCCGGCCGCCGCTTCGGCACCGGCAGGCGCGGAGATTCGCTGCACGACCGGAGCGGCCCAGGATCCCGTCACATGGTAATAGGCCCGGGTGAGTCCTTGCAGCTGGTCCTTGAAGAGCTGTGACAGCACCAGCACGCCAGCGCCGATCACCGGCCCCGCCGCGAGCGCGCCGGCGACAGCCAGGGGTCCGCTGGGATTGCCGCTCACGACGATCGTCTGGTCGTAGTCTTCGGTCGCCAGGCCGGTGCGGCCCACGATTCCCATGTCGATCGCCGCGCCCTTGAGCAGCAGGTTCTGGGTGAACGCATTGCCCGCGCGCACTTCGAAATCGCCCTGCACGCTGTTGAAAGCGAGGCCCTCGTCGGTGACGTCGCGGAAATCGAGCGCGAGTCGTCGCGGCAACTGCGTCACGCTGAACAGCCCGAGCATGCGGCCCGCACCCGGCTCGATGTCGCGCAAGCGGCCGTCTTCGAGCGACACGTGGAGCGTGCCGTTGACGGTCTTGAGCACGTCCATCGACGGGCCGCCGGGCCACCAGAGATCCGCGGCGAATTTCGCCTTGCGGGCATCGATCGCGTCACGGAAGGCGAGCGCCTTCGCAGCGGCGCGAAAATCGGTACTGGTCAACAGCACCTCGACGCGCGTGCGTGGCGCACCTTGCTCCATCCACCAGCTGCCGTTGGCGAGGAGATCGAAGGCCGGCGACGTCGTCGAGATCGAATCGATGGTGAGCCCCCGCGGATCCCGCGAGATCGCCGCGGCCAGGCGGCCGAATTGCCGTGACTGCCAGGTGAAGTCTGCGGCAATCGCGCTGATGGCAGGCAGCGTGCGCGGATCGATCTGCGCATTGGCCGCCGCTCTTGCAACTGCAGCTGTGCTCGATTCCTCACTGGTCAGCTGCAGCCGTTTCATGTCGAGCACGATCGGCCGGCCGCGCGCGAGATCGTCGGGTACGGTCACCTGCCCTTCGGCCTGCGGTCCCGTCACCGCGATCCGCCAGAGGTCGCCCTCGCTGCGCAGCTTCGCGATCACGTCGCGGAACTCGAAGCCGAAGACCGTTGCACGGTCGAGGTGGACGTCGACCGGGCCGAGCCAGTCCATCAGGCGCTGGCCGCCGATGCTCGTCGAGCCGTCGGCAGGTCTGTTTGAGAGTGCGAGCCACTCACCCAGGTCGAACTGCGGCCACTCGCCGCTCACCAGCAAGCCGGGCTGCACCGGAAGCGCCACGGGCTGCGCATCAAAGCGCGCCGCGCCACGGTCGAGACGCCAGGCGCCGTTCCGCGCGGCGAATCGCAGCTTCGCACGAGCGCTGCCCGACTCGAGCGTCACGTCGTTCATGCGCGAGCCGGGAATCTCGAGCCGCACGCGCGTCGGCCGTGTCTCGGACGCGGCCTTGGCAAAAGGCCGGGGCGCCTGGATGGCGAGTCCGCCCAGGTTGCTCGCGACGTCGAACTGCAGCAGCCAGGCGCCACCGGCTCGTCGCTTTTCGATGTGGCCTTGCAGGTCCCAGTCCGTCGCGCCGCTCATCGCGATGGTCGCCGGCAGGCCGATGAATGCGGGTAGCCTGGCGCCACCCGCGCGGCCCTTCGCCGTGAGTTCCACCGCGGCTTCGACATCGCCGGAGGTGCGGCCAGGGCTCGCGGCAAGCTCGAACGGACCGTCGAGGATCGTGCCGCGCAGCCCCGCGATCTTCACCTCGTAATTGTGCAGTTCGAAGGTGCCCTCGACGCGCTGGGCGGGCGCCCGCAGCGCAGGCAACGCGACGGTGACGCCGTCGAGCATCGCGCGCACGGTGTAGTCGCGCGGCGGTGGCGGCGCCGGCATCGCGGCCAGCACTTCTGCCGCAATCACCGGCAACGACAGCTGGACCTGGTACCGCGCCGGGCCGCTGCCGGTGAGGCCCATGAATTGCTCGCCGATGATCGGCCCCAGCGGGCTCGCCTGCACATACTCGAGCGCCCGCTGCAGATCGCCGCCAGCCTTGCCGTCGATCTCGAGGATCGGCGCCTTGTAATCGGCCATCAGGAACCGGGTCTGCGACAGTTTCAGCCCGCTGAGATCGCCGCTCGCAACGTCCGCTGCGATCGAAGCGTTGTGAAATTTTGCCGTGCCCGACGCATTGGCGAGCGGCGCGAACCCCGGATAGTAGTCGAGAGTCACGTTCGTCGCGTCGGCCGAGGCGGTGAAGTCACCTTCGCCGTCGCGGAACGGAAACTTCCGCACCGGCCCGCGGTAACTCAACCGGCCGTTCGTCGCCGTACCGCGGACGAAAGCGCGATCGAGCCAGGCAATCGTGCGCTCGCGCAAACGACCGACGGGCACGACTTGCGGAACCAGCGCGACGTCGACCTCGGGTACTTCGGCGGTCAGTGCCAGGATCGGCGAGACGCCGGGTTTTTCGAAGCCGAACTCGGCGTCCACCTGCGCACGGCCCTGGCGGTGCAGTACCTGCGCCCCCTTCACGCCCGCAATCCAGACGGCTCCTTCGCGACGCCAGCCGCCATCCGCTGTGACGCGCACGAACTCCAGGGGTTGCCGGAACATCCGCGGCCAGTCGAACACCGGCTGGTCCGCACGCAGTTGCAGCGTGCCTCCCTGGTCGTTGCCATCGAGCTTCAGGCTGACGCCCGATAAACCCGGGAAGCGGCCGATGGGCTGGACGCCGACGCTGACCAGGTTCGCCTGCACCGTGAACGTCGGCAGGATGCCTGCTCGCTCGCGCTGCACCTTGGCACGCAGCGTCTCCACCCGTCCGCGCGGCGCCAACCCGGCAAAATGATCGAATGAGGTGGGCGCAAATGCGAGCACCAGCGGCCAGATCGACGTCAGGTCGAGCCCGTCGACGTTCAGCTCGAGCCCGAAGCGCGTCACCGGCTTCCCGGTCCAGCGTCCCCAGACCTGCGTCTCGCCTGTCGCGCGCGACGTGCCGGTCTGTGCGCGCAGGTCTTGCATCCGGAAGACCCAGGCGTCGCCTTCGCGTCGCAGGCGTGCATCGCCTTGTAGGGCGTCGTAGCGAGCCTCGGCCGGCAACGGCAACGAAGCACGCTCGACCATCACCTTGGTCACGGTCGGGAATTTCACCTGGCTGCCCGGCGCGAGTTCGAGCCGCGGATCGGCGATGCGCACGGCCTCGATCGGCGGCACGGCACGACGCGGCAACTGCAGCGCAACGTCGCGCAACTCAAAACCGAGTCGCAGGCTCGACACCTTGCCTTGCTCGAGCGCGAACACGCCGCGCAGGTGGCCGGATCCCGCGAGCGGCCTGGCGACCTGCGGCGGCAGGAAGTCCTTGAGACCGGCGAGCCGCACGGTGTCCGCATCGATCTCGACCCGCGCATCGAGGTGCTCACGCTCGTCGAGCGTGCCCTTGAGGCGCGCATTGAAGTCCGCCTGCGTGCCGAGTTCGCCGGGCAACGTGGCGGTGCCCTCCAACACGACGAAATCACGGTCGCGGCGCAACTGGACGTCGAGATCGGTGAGTTCGAGCGGCGCAAGACCCGCCTTCAGGTCGCGGTAAACGACGGTCGCATCGTCGACGATGACGCGTCCCGCCGGCAGGCGGTCGAAATCGAAGGGCGGTCGATCGGCCGGACGCTCGCGCAGGCCCAGCAGCCGGATGCGACCGTCGGCGAGACGCACGATTGTCACGCGCGGCTCGAGGATGCGGATGCGGCCCGCGACGAACTGACCTGTGCGGAGGAAATTCCAGAGGTCGAGGCCGATGCTGCCTTCGCGCGTGGCAAACAAGGTCTGCGAGCCGTCCTCGGCCACCACGCGCAGATCGCGCAGCACGACTTCCGGCCCGTACCAGCGCAGCCGCGCGTCGAGCCGCGAGTACTCGAACTTCATGTGCGTCTGGCGTTCGATCCACGTGCGCAACTTCTGCTCGTTGTGCGGCACGTAGGCGATCGCAATGCGCAGCGCCGTCAGCAGCAGCGCGACCACGACAAGCAGTCCGGCCGCGGTGCCTGCGACCAGGCGCCACCACCGGGTGGAAGTCACATGAGCACCACGTCGTACTGGTCGTGCAGGTAGAGCGCCTCGGTCTGCAGGCGGATCGGCTTGCCGACCAGTACTTCGAGTTCGCCGAGCGCGGCGGACTCCTCGTCGAGCAGGCGTTCGATGACGTCCGAGTGCGCGAGCACCATGAGCTGCTGGAAGTCGAACTGGCCAGCCTGGCGCAGGACTTCACGGAAGATCTCGTAACAGACGGTCTCTGGCGTCTTGACGAAGCCGCGGCCCTCGCAGGCCGGGCAGGGCGAGCACAACTGATGGGCGAGGCTTTCGCGCGTGCGCTTGCGCGTCATCTCGACGAGGCCGAGCGGCGACACCGCGGACACGTGCGTCTTCGCGTGATCCTTCGCCAGCGCCTTCTCGAGCGCCTGCAGCACCTGCTTGCGGTGCTCCTCCTCCTCCATGTCGATGAAGTCGATGATGATGATGCCGCCGAGATTGCGCAGCCGCAGCTGCCGCGCGATCGCGACCGCCGCCTCGAGGTTGGTGCGGTAGATCGTCTCCTCGAGGTTGCGGTGCCCGACGTACGCGCCCGTGTTGACGTCGATGGTCGTCAGCGCTTCGGTCTGGTCGATGATCAGGTAGCCGCCCGATTTGAGCAGCACCTTGCGCTCGAGCGAGCGCTGGACTTCCTCCTCGACGCCGTGCATGTCGAAGAGCGGCCGGTTGCCGCTGTAACGCTCGACGCGGGCGCCGTGCGCGGGCATGAACGTCGTCGCGAATTCCTGCATGCGCTCGCACGTGCGTTCGTGATCGACCAGCACGCGGTCCACGCCTTCGCCGACGAGGTCACGCATCAGGCGCAGCGGCAGCGGCAGGTCTTCGTGCACGAGCGTGCCCGCGCGCGCGCCTGCCGCCTTGGCCGAGAGCACTTCCCAGAGCTTGCGCAGGAACAGCATGTCGGCGCGCAGTGCCGCGACCGCCGCGCCTTCCGCGGCGGTGCGCACGATGTAGCCGCCCGCCTCGCCGGGCGTCACGAACGACTGCATCAGCTCGCGCAGCCGCAACCGCTCTTCCTCCGTCTCGATGCGGGCGGAGATGCCGACGCCGTGACCGAAGGGCATGTAGACGAGGTAACGCGAAGGAATCGTGATGAACGTGGTGAGGCGCGCGCCCTTGGTGCCGAGCGGATCCTTCAGCACCTGCACCAGGATGTCGCCGCCCTCGCTGACGAGTTCGCGGATGTTCTCGGTGCGCGGTTCTTCGCCAGAGCCTTCGGCGTCCGCCGGCTGCACGATGTCGGAGACGTGCAGGAACGCCGTGCGCTCGAGACCGATGTCGATGAAGGCGGCCTGCATGCCGGGCAGGACCCGCGACACGCGCCCCTTGTACAGGTTGCCCGTGAGGCCCATGCGGCTCGCCCGCTCGACGAAGAGCTCCTGCAGCACTCCGTTCTCGAGCAGGGCCGCGCGAGTCTCGCGCGGACTGACATTGACGATCATTTCCGTGGTCATGGTGCCTGGGTGTTCCATCCGATCAGACCGAGCGCCGGAGTCAGCAGTTCCCAGGTCTCGTAAAGTGGCAGTCCCATCACGCCGGAATAACTCCCGGCGAGGTGACGAATGAAAATAGCGGCGTGGCCCTGCACCCCGTAGGCGCCGGCCTTGTCTGCAGGCTCGCCGGTGCGCCAGTACCAGTCGATTTCGGCGCGTGTCAGCCGGCGGAACTCGACCGTGCTGGTGCTGATGCGAGCGTTCGCACCGCCCGCGTGCAGCACCGCAACGGCTGTGTGCACCTCGTGCGCCCGTCCCGACAGCCGGCCGAGGATACGGGCCGCGTCCTCCAGGTCGGCGGGTTTACCGAGGATTTCGTCGCCAATCGCCACGGTGGTGTCGGCCGCGAGCACCGGACGACGTTCCGCGAGCGGCAGCCGCTCCCAGAGCGTGCGCGCCTTTTCCTCGGCGAGCCGCAGCGCATAGTGCGCAGGTTTCTCGCCGGGCCGCGGCGATTCGTCGATATCCACCGGACGCACTTCGTGCGTCACGTCGATCTGCCGCAACAATTCACTGCGCCGCGGCGAAGCGGACGCCAGGTAAATGGCGGGTGCGTCGCCAGCCATCCGGACTCAGCCCGCGATGACGGTCGGTTCAAGGCGACGCTGTGCCACCAGCGAATTGCTGACCAGGCAGACATGCTCGGACTTCTCCAGCAGCTTGGTCGCGCGATCCTGGTCCGTGCCGGCCGGCACTCGCAGCGTCGCGTGCACGACGACCTCGGTGAAGTACGTGCGGCCGTCGACGCGGTCGAGCTTGGCTTCGGCACGGGCATCGAGCGAAGTCCAATCGAGCTTGGAGGCGCGGGCCACTGCACGGAAGCTGAGCACGAAGCAGTCGGCCACGGCGGCGCAGAGCAGGGTCTCGGGCGACCAGCGATCACCGGGGCCGTCGAACTCGGCGGGCGGCGCGGTGGGGATGGCAGGCAGCCCCGGGGAAGTCAACGGAACGTCGCCGGTCGGTTCGGCGGTGACGTGGGCGGTGTACTGGTGCGGATAGGGGTGCATTGGGCTGCCTCGCGGCCGTAAGTCCGGATGTCAAAAGGAGAATTGAATCGTGCCGGGAGGCCCCTGTCCATCGAGGGGATCGCAGATGTCTCAAGCGCGGTGATAGGGCAGCCCCTTGATCAGGCTGACGGCCCGGTAGAGGGCTTCCGCGACCACTACCCGGGCCAGGCCATGGGGCAGCGTCAAGGCCGACAGGGACCAGCGCAGGCGGGCCTGAGCGTCGATTTCAGGGGCCAGGCCATCCGGCCCCCCGATGCAGAAGAACGGGGAATCCCCCTCCCGCGCCCGGTCCTCGAGCCAGCGCGCAAGCTGCTCGGTGGTCAGGGCCTTGCCGCCGACCTGCAGGGCGACGAGGTAGGGTCTTTCTCCCGCCGCCGCCAGCATGCGCTTACCCTCGGCCTCGACGGCCCGGCGCACGTCACCGCTGCTGCGGTCGCCCAGGGGGATTTCGAGCAGTTCGAGGCGGTAATCGCCCCGCAGGCGCGTGGCGTAGTCGTCGCAACCTGCATCGACCCAGTCCGGCATCCGGGTGCCTGCGGCCAGCAGTCGCATGCGCATGCAGGTGGTTCCAGCAGTCCGGGATCAGGTCGGGGCCGCGCGGTCTCAGGCGCGCCTCGCGGCGCCTTTTTCCCAGAGTTTCTCGAGCGCGTAGAACTCACGCACGCGCGGCAACATCACGTGCAGCACGACGTCGTTAAGGTCCAGCAGCACCCACTCGCCATCGCGCTCGCCTTCGATGCCGTACGGCCGGAAGCCGGCTTCCTTGCAGCGCTGGACGACGCGGTCCGCAATCGACTTCACGTGCCGGTCCGAGGTGCCGCTCGCCACCACCATCATGTCGGTGATGTCGGTGATGCCGCGGACGTCCATCGCTTTTACGTTCACGGCCTTCATGTCTTCGAGGGCAGCGAGCACGACCTGGGCCAGCGCCGGCGGTGCCTTGGCCTTGGCCCTGGACTTTGCCGGCTTCGTCGCCGGGGGCCTGGGGCCAGACGCGACCTTGCGCGGCACTTTCGCTCGAGCCTTGGCAGGGCCCTTGGCGGCGGTCTTCGCGGGCGCCTTCCTGGCGGCGCGGGCGGCAGGACGGGCGGAAGATGCGGACGACGATCGCGACGGGCGCTTGGCTGCCATGCTCACCTCGTGGGTTGGGAAACGGAATAGCTGTGGGTCGCGCGGATCAGCGCGCGTACGGGATCTGGAACCAGGTAGCGGGGGTCGCGGCCGGCGGCGAGCAGGTCGCGCAATTCCGTGGATGAAATTTCGAGTTGCGTCACGGGCTGGATCAGGATGCGCCCGGCGAGCGCATTGTGCAAAGTCTCGGCCGCATCGACGCCGCGTGCGGCCAGCAGGTCGCCCAGCAAGCCTGAGCTCGGCGCCACCCAGCCCGGGCGCGGTGCAACGACGACGTGCGCGAGTTCGAGCAGCTCCGTCCATCGGTGCCACGTCGGCAACCCGAGGAATGCGTCCATGCCGACGATGAGGCACAACGGCGTGTCCGGCAGTTCCGCTCGCAGTTCGGCCAGCGTAAGCACGCTGTACGAACGACCCGCGCGTCGAATCTCACGATCATCGACGTCGAACCCCGGTTGGTCGGCTGTGGCCGCGCGCACGAAGTCGAGACGCCGGGCGGCGTCGACCTGCGGCGGATCGCGATGCGGTGGATCACCGGCAGGAACGAACCGCACGGCCTGCAGGCGGACCGTCTGCAGAATTTCGAACGCTGTGCGCAGGTGGCCGAAGTGGATCGGGTCGAACGTGCCGCCGAAGACGCCGAGCGGTGCGCTGGAAAATCCTGCCGTCATGCGGCCGCGAGCTTCACGCCGGCAATGCGTGCGACCAGTCCGGTGATCTCGACCCAGGGTTCGCCGCGCAGACTGCCTTTCGCGACGCGATCGGCGCGCGCGGCAGCGGTGAGCAGCGAATCGATGTCGGCGCGGCGCATTCGTTTGACGGCGACCTTGATCGGGCCCTGCCGGCTGCCCCAGACCTGCTCTGCGCGAAAGATGCCGTCGATGTTGCGGTCGCTCGGTTCGCGTTGCAACACGCGCGAGACGGCGCGCAGATCGTTGAGCAAGGCCCAGAGGATCAGCGGCGGTTCGCGGCCTTCGCTGCGCAGGCCGTCGAGGATGCGAAGCGCGCGGGGCGCATTGCCAAGGAATGCCGCGGTGGACAACTCGAACACATCGTAGCGGGCATTGTCGGCGACCAGCTCCGCGACAGCGTCGGCATCGAGCGTCGAACCTGGCTTCAGCAAGGCGATGCGTTCGATCTCCTGCTGCGCGGCGAGCAGGTTGCCTTCGACCCGATCGGCGAGCAATTGCGCGGCTTCCGGCTCCAGCGCGACGCCGTGCTGCTGCAGACGGCGGGTGATCCATTCGGGCAGGCGCTCGCGCGTCATTGGCGGCGCGACGACCACCGTGCCCTGCCGCTCGAACTCGTTGACCCACGCCGACTTCTGCTGCTTGGGCTCGAGTTCGCCGGTGACGAGCAGCACGGTATCGGCCGGGGGGGCGGCCGCCAACTTGACCAGGTTCTTCGACGCGCTGGCATCCGGCGCGTTGCGCAGCTTGAGTTCGATCAGCCGCAGGTTGGCGAAGAGCGCGAGGCTGTTCGCATCCATGAGCAGCGCGTCCCAGTCGAACCCGCGTTCGATGAAATGGACCTCGCGCTCGCCGTAGCCGGCCGCACGCGCCCTGGCCCGCAGCGCCGTCGCAGCTTCGTCGATCAGCAGCGGTTCGACACCCGTGATGAGGCACACGCGCGGCAGCGGACCTTTGGCCAGCGCTGCCTGGAAGGAATCGGGGGTCGTTCTCACGGGGCGGACTGGCCTTCGGCGCGTGTCCGCGGTGGTCGGGGTGCCTGGGTGTGGCTCGGCATGTGCGCGGGATTATAAAGGGGAAGGGGGAGGAAGGGCAGGAAGGGCAGGAAGGGCCGGAAGGGGAGGACAGGAAAGATCTTCACTTCCTACCCTTCCTGGCCTTTCTGGCCTTTCTGGCCTTCCTGCCCTTCCTCTCGGCTATATTCCCCGCACTGACCGCTTTCACGGAATCGACCCATGGCCTCCTCCGCCCGCCGCAGCCTGTATCCCGCCATCAAGCCCTACCGCAGCGGCTGGCTGCGCGTCTCGTCGGAACACGAGGTCTACTGGGAAGAATGCGGCAATCCGCAGGGGAAGCCAGCGGTGTTCGTGCACGGCGGGCCGGGAGCCGGCGCAGGTGAGACGTCCCGCCGCTTCTTCGACCCGCGCAAGTACCGGATCGTGCTGTTCGACCAGCGCGGTTGCGGCCGCAGCAAGCCGCACGCGAGCCTGGTCGACAACACGACGCAACACCTCGTCGCAGACATGGAAGCATTGCGCAAGCACCTGGGAATCGAGCGCTGGCTGGTGTTCGGCGGTTCGTGGGGTTCGACGTTGTCGCTCGCCTACGCGCAGGCGCACCCGAAGCGCGTGACCGAACTCGTGCTGCGCGGCATCTTCATGCTGCGCGACTGGGAGATTCACTGGTTCTACCAGCACGGCGCGAGCGCGATCTTCCCGGATCACTGGGCCAATTACCTCGCAGCGATTCCGCCAGCGGAACGGGGCGACCTGGTCGGCGCGTTCTACAAGCGCCTGACCAGCCGCAGCCGTGCGGTACAGCTCAAGGCCGCCAAAGCGTGGGCCGAGTGGGAGGCCGCGACGAGTTACCTGCTCGTCAACGAACAGAACATCGCCGCCTGGAATTCCGACGACTTCGCCATCGCCGTGGCCCGCATCGAGTGTCACTACTTCGTCAACCAGGGATTCTTCGACAACGAAGACCAGCTGCTGCGGGGCGTACGCAGGATCCGCAGCATCCCGGCCGTGATCGTGCAGGGCCGCTACGATGTCGTGTGCCCGATGCGCAGCGCGTGGGACCTGCACAAGGCATGGCCGGAAGCCGACTTCCGCGTGGTTCCCGACGCGGGACATTCGGCGCTGGAGGCCGGCAATACGCACGAGCTCGTGTCGGCGACCGATCGATTCGCGCGGTGACAGGCTGTCGGGATCGATTCGAACAGGTCAGAGTGACTCGAGCCGGCGCGTCACCAGCACGGCGAGATCGCGTGCCATCGCCTCGCGGATGATGGCTTCCTCGCGGTCTTTCGCGAGCAGCTGCGATTCATCGAAGCTCAGGTTGCGGATCATCTCGAGCGGCTGCAACTCGAGCACTTCCTTGCCGCCGCGGTCCACCGAGTACTCGACCAGGTAGAAGATCTCGTATTCCTGCGGCGTGTTGCGCGCGGAAACCGAGAGCACACGTCGCCCGCTGCGATCGCGCTGGATACGCACGACCGTGTCCGCTTCCGCCGCTGTGCTCGTCAGCTGGCCGCCTGAACGCTCGATGGCCCGGCGCAGCTCCACCGCAAAGGGCGTGACCTGGTCGGCCGTGATCACGTAGAACTTGCGCATTCCCTCCGGCAGCGAGCCGCTGCCCTGCAGGTGGAAGCCGCAGCCGCTGAGCAATGCAACGACGATCAGCAGGGTAAGCCATGTAAATGCTGTCGAATGAACTCTCCGCACGACTGCGCAGATATCCAGAACAGCGCTGTTCAGCGCCATGGTTGTCGTCGCGCGCATCGCGATCAGACCACCACGTTCGCGAGCTTGCCGCGCACGTAGACGAACTTGCGGATCGGCTTGCCGTCGACGTACCTGAGCACGCCTGCGTCGGCCAGGGCCGCCTCGCGTACGGTCGCTTCATCGGCGCTCGCCGGTACCGTGACGCGCCCGCGCAGCTTGCCGTTGACCTGCACGACCACTTCGATCGCATCGCGCATCAGGGCGTCCGCGTCGACCTGCGGCCAGCGCTCGTCGATGACCGCACCCGCGTGACCCAGCTCGTGCCACAGCGCGTGGCAGGCGTGCGGCACGACCGGCGACAGCCCCAACACCACAATCTCGAGCGCTTCCTGCAGCACCGCGCGGCCCTGCGCACTGCGGTCGTCGAACTTCGCGAGCGCGTTCATGAGTTCCATCACCGCGGCGATCGCGGTATTGAACGTGCGCCGGGTGCCGATGTCGTGCGTAATCTTGCGCAAGGCCTCGTGCACCTGGCGACGGATGTCGCGTTGCACGGGCGACAGCGCCGTTTTGTCGAGCACCGCCTCGAGCGGACCGGCCTGCACGTGCTGGTGCACCGCCCGCCACAGCCGCTTCATGAAACGGAATGCGCCTTCGACGCCCTCGTCGCTCCATTCGAGTGACTGTTCCGGCGGCGCGGCGAACATCATGAACAGACGCGCGGTATCCGCGCCGTACGTTTCGACCAGCGACTGCGGGTCGACGCCGTTGTTCTTCGACTTCGACATCGTGCCAATGCCCGCGGTCTCGACCGGCTGGCCGTCGGCCCGCAACACCGCGCCGACCGGCGCGCCCTTGTCGTCGAGCACCACGTCCACGTCGGCCGGGTTGTAGTAGACGATGCGGCCTTCCGCCGGCTTGCGGAAGTAGATCTCGTTCAGCACCATGCCCTGCGTCAGCAGGTTGGCGAAGGGTTCCTCGACCTGCGTCAGCCCGAGATCGCGCATCACGCGCGTCCAGAAACGCGAATACAGCAGGTGCAGGATCGCGTGCTCGATGCCGCCGATGTACTGGTCGACGGGCATCCAGTACTGCGCACGCGCGTCGACCATCGCGCGGTCGTTGTTGGCGCTGGCGTACCGGAAGTAGTACCAGGACGAATCGACGAACGTGTCCATCGTGTCCGTTTCGCGGCGCGCGGGTTGGCCGCACTTCGGGCACTGGCACTCGAGGAACTTCGCGTTTTTGCCGAGCGGATTGCCGCTGCCGTCCGGCACGAGCTCTTCGGGCAGCACGACCGGCAGCTGGTCGTCCGGCACGGGCTGCACCCCGCACTCGCTGCAGTGAATCAGCGGAATCGGGCAACCCCAGTAGCGCTGGCGCGAAATGCCCCAGTCGCGCAGGCGGAAATTGACGCGGCGCTTGCCGCGGCCTTGCGCCTCGAACAGCTTCGCGAACGCGTCGAATGCTTCGTCGAAGTCGAGGCCGTCGAACTGCCCGGAGTTGATCAGCGTGCCGTGCTCGAGGTACGCCTCCTCGTCGATGCGGGCGAGCGAGCCGTCCGCCGGCTGCACGACCTGGTGGATGCGCAGGCCGTAGCGGCGCGCAAACTCGTAGTCGCGCTGGTCATGCGCCGGCACGGCCATCACCGCGCCGGTGCCGTAACCCATCAGCACGAAATTGGCGACCCACACGGGGATACGTTCGCCACTGATCGGGTGGATGGCGTGGATGCCGAGCGGCATGCCGCGCTTTTCCATGGTCTCGAGCGCGGCTTCGGTGACGCCGTTGCGCTGGCACTCGGCGATGAACTGCTGCAGGTCGGGATTGCCCTGCGCGGCGCGCTGCGCCAGCGGGTGCTCGGCCGCGACGGCCATGTACGTGACGCCGAGCAGCGTGTCCGGACGGGTCGTGTAGATGCCGAGCGTGCCGCCGCCTTCGACGTCGAATTCGATCTCCAGGCCCTCGGAGCGGCCGATCCAGTTTTCCTGCATCAGCCGCACGCGCTCGGGCCAGCCCGGCAGGTCGTTCAGTGCGCCAAGCAGGTCGTCGGCATACTTCGTGATGCCGAGGTAATACATGGGGATCTCGCGCTTCTCGACCAGCGCGCCCGTGCGCCAGCCGCGACCGTCGATCACCTGCTCATTGGCGAGCACGGTCTGGTCCACCGGGTCCCAGTTGACGGTGCCGGTCTTGCGGTAAGCGATGCCCTTTTCGAGCATGCGCAGGAACAGCCACTGGTTCCAGCGGTAGTAGTCGGGCCGGCAAGTGGCAACTTCACGCGACCAGTCGATGCCGAAGCCGAGCGACTGCAGTTGCCGCTTCATGTACGCGATGTTGTCGTACGTCCACTTCGCAGGCGGCACGCCGTTGGCCATCGCTGCGTTCTCGGCTGGCAGGCCGAACGCATCCCAGCCCATCGGCTGCAGCACGTTGTAACCCTGCATGCGCATGTAGCGCGTGATCACGTCGCCAATGGTGTAGTTGCGAACGTGTCCCATGTGCAGGCGCCCGCTCGGGTACGGGAACATGCAGAGGCAGTAGTACTTGGGGCGGGACGGGTCCTCAGCGACGGCAAAGCTGCCGTTGCCATCCCAATAGGCCTGGGCTTGCGGCTCGAGGACGGAGGGTTCGTATCGTTCCTGCATGGTCGACCGGATGGGGCGCGTGGCGGACTGCACAGGATACTGGGAAATAGGGGACGTTCACCTATTTCCAGCAACCCTACGGCGTGCGCGCCTTCATCAGCGCCATCGCGGTGCCGATCAGCGCCGAAACCTCGGTCATGTTCCCCGGCACGATCATGGTGTTGTTCTTCTGCGCCAGCTGCGCGTAGGCCTCGACGGCCTTCTCGGCCACCTTGAGCTGCACCGCCTGCTCGCCGCCCGGGGACTGGATCGCCTGCGCGACTTTGCGGATCGCATCCGCCGTTGCCTCGGCCACTGCGACGATCGCGGACGCTTCGCCCTGTGCCTGGTTGATCTCGGCCTGCCGCTGGCCCTCGGAGCGCGCGATGTAAGCCTCGCGCTCGCCAGTGGCGATGTTGATCTGCTCCTGCTTGCGGCCCTCCGAGGCCGCGATCAGTGCGCGCTTCTCGCGCTCGGCCGTGATCTGCGCCTGCATCGAACGCAGGATTTCCTGCGGCGGCGTGAGGTCCTTGATCTCGTAGCGCAGCACCTTCACGCCCCAGTTGCCGGCCGCCTCGTCGAGCGCGCTCACCACCGACTTATTGATCGCGTCACGCTCCTCGAAGGTCTTGTCCAGTTCCATCTTGCCGATGACAGAGCGCAGCAGCGTCTGCGCCAGCTGGGTGATCGCAAGCACGTAATTGCTCGAGCCGTAACTGGCACGCATCGGGTCGGTGACCTGGAAGTAGATGATGCCGTCGACCTGCAGCTGCGTGTTGTCGCGGGTGATGCAGACCTGGCTCGGCACGTCGAGTGGCACTTCCTTGAGCGAGTGCTTGTAGGCGACGCGCTCGATGAACGGGACTACGAAGCTGAGACCGGGGGTCAGCGTTCGATCGTACTTGCCGAGCCGCTCGACGATCCAGGCGTGCTGCTGCGGCACGATCTTGATTGTCTGCATGACGAAAATGATCGCGATGACTGCGAGTACGAGTGCGATTTCCATTGATCAGTCCGTCCCTATCCTGAGTTAGTTTGCCGTGCCGGTCATTGCCGCGGGGCGGCGGGTTCGAGCACGAGCCAGTTGCCTTCCACAGCGCTCACGAGATGTTCGCCGGCCGCGGCTGGCGCGCCAGGCGCCAGCCGTGCTTCCCAGGGTGAACCTCGATACTGTACCCGCGCCGTTCGATTCGGAAACCATTCCTGCACGAACACGCGCTCACCGATGTCGAGATTGACGTCGCGATTGCTTGCTGCGGGCAACGACGGCGCTTCGCGCGCACGGCGCCAGCGCCAGAACGCGGTCCCACCACCGGCGACCGCAGCCGCGGCGACGATCTGCAGTGGCACTCCGAAGCCGAGGTGGCTCGCGATCGCTCCGGCCGCGAGGCCGAGCGCCAGCATCAGCATGTAGAAGGTGCCGGTGGACAGTTCGACCGCGACCGCGATCCCTGCCAGCACCCACCAGACCGTCGCTGCGGACAATTCCATGCCAGTTCCCTCAGCCAGCCACGAAATGGATACGGCCGGCGTCGTCCACGGTACGCTTGAGATCGCCGGCGTGCCAAAGGTAATTCAGGTGCGCGACGGTCTCGCCGAGCGCCAGGAAGCGGTGATAGCCGCGCAGCGGACGCCCGAACATGACCGGCAGCAGTCCGTAGGCCGCTTGCGGGTCACGACAGGCCTTGCGCAGGCTTTCCAGTTGCTGAAGATGGTGCGAGCGCAGCACGTCCACGCGCCGGTGCAGCCCCCGGAACGGCCGGCCGTGGGACGGCAGCACGAGCGTGTTCGGCGCGCAGTGCTCGAGCCGCGCGAGCGACTCCAGGAATTCACGCAGCGGATTCGCGTCCGGCCGCGACGGCAGCACGCTTACGTTGGGTGAGATCGTGGGCAGGACCTGGTCGCCGGCGATCAGGATCTGGTCCTGCGCGTCATACAGGCACAGGTGCCCGCGGCAATGCCCGCTGGTCTCGATGATGTCCCAGTCGCGACCTGCGGCGTGCACTCGCTCGCCGCCGGCAGATGCCTGAGCCAGCGGAGGCAGGCCGCCGTACCAGGCGCCGTGCTCCCGGCCCGAGGCTTTGCGCAGCGTCTCGAGCTCGACCTCCATGCCGTGCGCGGTGAAGAACGCGAGCTGCTGCTCGCGCAAGGCGTCCGGCGATGCAGCGAGGTAGCCCCCGGTCGAACGGTGACCGATCTCGGACATCCACACAGGCGCGCCGTGGCGCTCATGCAGCCAGCGCGAGAGACCCATGTGGTCCGGATGATCGTGCGTGATGAAGATCCGGCGCAGCGCGCGACCCTCGAGATCGTGCGTCTCGAGACTGTGCCACGCCGCGCGGCAGACGTCGTCGGCAAGGCCCGTGTCCACCAGCATCCAGCCGTCTTCGTGCCGCAGCAGCCAGACGTTGATGTGGTTCAACTCCATCGGCAGCGGAATGCGCGCCCAGCGCAGGCCGGCGCCGATTTCGATGGCGCGGCCGGGTTCCGGCGGCTCGGTCTCCAGGTAATCGAGCGCCCGGCGCGGCGACGGGTACAGCTCGCCTTCGGCGGTCAACGCACCGCGGTGTTCGCTCATCGTCGGATGCTCCGACGGTACGACACCACGATGACAGCGAGTCCGAGCCAGAGCACGGCAAGGATGGGCCAGTTGCCGAATCGCACGTAAGGAGTGAGACCCGTGCGCGGCTGCACTTCACCCGTGAGCACGCCGGGCTGGAACTGCGGCAACGTTCCGAGCAGCACACCGTCGTGCCCGATCAGCGCAGTGACGCCGTCGTTCGTCGCGCGCAGCATCGCGCGCGCGCTCTCGAGCGCACGCATGCGGCTGATGTCGAGGTGCTGATGCGGCGCGGTCGAGTCGCCGAACCAGGCGTCGTTGGTGACGTTGACGAGCAGCGACGACTGGCGGACCAGCCCAAGCTGCTCGGACCCGTAGGCGTCCTCGTAGCAGACGGTCGGCGCGAACGTTTCGCCCGCCGCCCGCAGCGGCGCCGGATCGGCGCGTCCCGGCTGGAAATCGGAATACGGCAGGTTCATGAGCCGCAACCATTCACGCACCGCTTGCGGCACCGGGAAGAATTCGCCGAAGGGGACGAGTCGGCGCTTGTCGTACCACTGCACCGGCTGTTCGAGCGCCCAGGCCGCGACCGAGTTGTAGTACGAGCCTGTCGCTTCGTCGCGCCGCAGCAGGCCCATCAGCAGCGATGAACCGTTTTCGTTCGCGAGCGCCGACATCTGCGCGAGGTAGGGTCGCACGTTCGCTTCGAGTGCTGGAATCGCCGACTCCGGCCACACGATGACGTCCGCGCCGAGGTGCGGCACCATCATGTCTGCGTACAACTGCATCGTATGCGCGCGCTGATCCGCTGCCCACTTCATCGACTGCGGCACGGCACCCTGCACCAGCGCGGCGCGGATGGGTGCGCCACGCGGCACCGTCCATTCGATGCGGGTCAGTGCGGTGCCGGTGCCCCACACGCACAGGACGATGACGGCAGCGACGATGCGGTCACGTCGCCCGCCGAGCAGCAAAGCGGCCAGTGCACCCGCGGTGACCGCGGCGGCGAGGCTCACGCCGTACACGCCGAGCAGCGGCGCAAAGCCACGGAGCGGTGTCGCGAGCTGCGAGTACCCGAGTGCCAGCCACGGAAATCCGCTGAGGAACCAGCCGCGAAACCACTCCGAGAGCACCCACGTCGCGGGCAGCAGAAACAGCCAGCGCAGCGCACCGCTGTCCGGTGCCCAGCGCGCGCCGACGTAACCGACGATCGCGGTGTAGACGCCCATGATCGCAACGAGCCCGAGCATGAGCAGCAGCGCAACCCAGACGGGCGCCTGACCGATGAGGTGGATGCTGTGGAACAGCCAGTACGTGCCCGCCAGGAACGTGCCGACCGTGAACAGGAATCCGCGCCAGGCCGCTTCGCGCGGACTCGCGCCATGCCAGAGCACGAACAAGGCGGCCGTGCACGCGAAGGCCAGCAGGTAGTGAGCGCTGGGCGCGAAGGCGAGCGCGAGCAGGCTGCCGAGCGGCAGCGCAAGCCAGCGTCCCCAGCGGAGGAGGCCTCGCAGGCGGGCCGCGACGTCCACCCGGCTAGCCGCCATCCGCCGGGCGTAATTCGAGGTCGCGCGGCGAGGTCACGCGCAGGGTCTCGATGCGGCGCCGGTCCGCGCGGGTCACTTTCAGTTCGAGCCCGCCGATCTGCACGGCTTCGCCGCGGCGCGGCATCCGTCCCAGTTCCTGCAGGATCAGGCCGCCAATGGTGTCGTATTCCTCGTCAGAGAACCGCGTACCGAACGCCTGGTTGAAGTCCTCTATGCGCGTGAGTGCAGGCACCGTCCAGCTGCGGTCGCCTTCCTTGCGGATACCCTCACTCTCGTCGACATCGTATTCGTCGCCGATGTCACCCACGATCTGCTCCAGTACGTCTTCGATGGTAAGCAGGCCCGACACGCCGCCGTATTCGTCGACGACGATCGCCATGTGGTTGTGCGTGACGCGAAATTCCTTGAGCAGCACGTTGAGGCGCTTGCTCTCCGGAATGAACACGGCGGGACGCAGGCATTCCTTGATGTCGAAGTCGTCGGGCTGGTCCTCGACGAAGAACCGCAACAGGTCCTTGGCGAGCAGGATGCCCTGCACCTCGTCGCGATCCTCGCCGACGACGGGAAACCGCGAGTGCCCCGATTCGATGACGACCGGCAGGATCTTCTCGACCGGCTCGTCGCGGTTGATTACGACCATCTGCGAACGCGGCACCATGATGTCGCGCACCTGGATCGCGGAGACTTCCAGGACCGACTCCAGCATCTGCAGGACGTCGGCGTCGATCAGTCCGCGCTCCCGGGCTTCGACCAGGATGGCTGCGAGCTCGTCGAGGTCGCGCGGCTCGCCCGTGATCGAGCTGGCCAGTCGCCTGAACCAGCCGCCCGTCGAACCTGTTTGTCCGCTACTACTCATACAGCCTGTTCGGTGACTTGGGAGTACGGGTCATGAAACCCCAATCCGCGCAGGATTTCCACCTCGAGCGCCTCCATCGTGCGGGCATCGCGCGGGCTTGCGTGGTCATAGTCCAGCAGATGCAGCGTGCCGTGCACCACCATGTGGGCCCAGTGGGCGCGCAGCGGCTTGCCCTGTTCGCGGGCTTCGCGCGCCACGAGCGGGGCGCAGATCACGAGATCACCGAGGATGCCGGTGGCGACACGCTCCTCGGGCGACGAAGGGAACGACAGCACGTTGGTCGGCTGATCCTTGCCGCGGTATTCGCGGTCCAGGCGACGGCTCTCGGCGTTGCCCACGACGCGCAGGCACGCGGCGGCGCCCTGCTCCACCGATTCGTGCATCCGGAGCTTGCGCGCCGGCAGGGACGCGAGCCCCCGCGCATGGGCCGCGCGTACCCAGCGCCGCAGCGTGACGGCGCCCGGCACCCAGGGCCGGCGCGTGGCGAGCTGCACTTCGACTTGCAGCGGCGACAGCGCGTTGGCGGAACCGCGGGTGGACTGGCTGCGCATCAACGATCCCGGGCATCCTCGGCGTCCGAGTTGCGTTCGTACGCCTGCACGATCCGCTGCACCAGCGGGTGACGCACGACGTCCAGCGCGTTGAAGAACGTGAAGGCGACGCCATCGACGCCGCGCAGCACTTCGATTGCGTGACGCAGTCCCGAACGCTGTTGCCGCGGGAGATCCACCTGCGTGATGTCGCCGGTGACGACGGCCTTCGAGCCGAAGCCGAGGCGCGTCAGGAACATCTTCATCTGCTCGACCGAGGTGTTCTGCGCCTCGTCGAGGATGATGAACGAGTCGTTGAGCGAGCGGCCACGCATGAATGCGAGCGGCGCCACTTCGATGATCTGCCGTTCGATGTTGCGCGCAACGCGGTCGAAACCCATCATCTCGTAGAGCGCGTCGTACATCGGCCGCAGGTAGGGATCGACTTTCTGCGCCATGTCGCCCGGCAGGAAGCCTAGTCGTTCGCCGGCTTCGACTGCCGGCCGCACGAGCACGATGCGTCGCACGCTGCCCGAATGCAGCGCTTCGACGGCGCTGGCGACGGCGAGATAGGTCTTGCCCGTGCCAGCAGGTCCAATGCCGAACGTGAGGTCGTTCACGCGGATCTGGTCCATGTACTGACGCTGGTTCGGTCCGCGGCCGCGGATGCCGCCGCGTTGCGTGTGCACGATCGTCTCGCTGCCACCACCCGCCGCCTGCTCCGTGACCGGGCGTGGGAACCCGAATTCCTGCACGCAGAGATGCACGCGGTCGGGCGAGAGGGTTTCCTGCGCGGACAGCTCGAACATCCGGGCGAGCACCGCGGACGCATTGGCTACCGCCTCGGCCGGACCGAGCACCTGCACGTCGTAGCCGCGCCGGCGAACTTCGACGCCGAGGCGTTCCTCGACGTGACGCAGGTTCTGCTCCATCGGTCCCGCAAAATTTGCGAGTCGCGAATTGTCGGCGCCAGCGAGCGAGAGTTCGCGCGATTCGACCTGTGCGTTCAAGCGCTGCTCCGTGCGGACTCTGCGGCCACCCACCGACCTCGCAGCGAATTCGGCATCGCCTCGGTGATGACGACGTCGGTGAAGCGGTTGATGAGTGAGACCGGGCCATCGAAATTGACCCAGCGGTTGTTCTCGGTGCGGCCCGCGAGCTGGCGCGTGTCACGCCTGGAAGGCCGTTCGACCAGCACGCGCTGAGTCGTGCCGACCATCCGTAAGCTGATCGCCTGCGCCTGCGCATTGAGCAGCGCCTGCAGCCGCTCGAGGCGAGCTTGCTTCTCGGCGTGCGTCACGTCATCGGGAAACGACGCCGCAGGCGTGCCCGGTCGCTGGCTGTAGATGAAGCTGAAGCTCTGGTCGAAACCGACGTCGCGCACGAGGTCGAGCGTGGCCGCGAAATCGCGCTCCGTCTCGCCCGGAAAGCCGACGATGATGTCGGTCGTCAGGCTGATGTCCGGCCGGACTTCGCGCAGCCGGCGCAGCTTCTGCTTGTATTCGAGCACGGTGTGGCCGCGCTTCATCAGCGCAAGCACGCGGTCCGAGCCGCTCTGCACCGGCAGGTGCAGGTAGTTGGCGAGCTGCGGCACGTCGCGGTAGGCCTCGATCAGGCTGTCGCGGAATTCGACCGGGTGCGAAGTGGTGAAGCGGATACGTTCGATGCCCCGCACTGCCGCGACGAGGTAGATGAGCGCCGCAAGGTCAGCCAGGCCGCCCCCCGCCATCGGGCCGCGATACGCGTTCACGTTCTGGCCGAGCAGCGTAATCTCGACGACGCCCTGCGTCGCCAGCGATCGAACCTCGGCGAGTACCTGTTCGAGCGGGCGGCTGACTTCTTCGCCGCGCGTGTACGGCACCACGCAGAACGTGCAGTACTTGCTGCAGCCTTCCATGATCGAGACGAAGGCCGTCACGCCTTCGGCTCGCGGCGCTGGCAGCCGGTCGAATTTCTCGATCTCGGGGAAGCTGATGTCGACCACCGCGCGCCCCTGCTTGCGCAGCTGCGCGAGCATGTCGGGCAGACGGTGGATCGTCTGCGGGCCGAACACGAGATCGACGAACGGCGCCCGCGCGGTGATGCCCTCGCCTTCCTGGCTCGCCACGCAACCGCCCACGCCGATGATGACGTGCGGGCGCGCGGCCTTCAGGTCGCGCCAGCGGCCGAGCTGCGAAAACACTTTCTCCTGCGCCTTCTCGCGCACGGAGCACGTGTTGAGCAGCAGCAGGTCGGCTTCTTCCGGATGCTCGGTGGTCTCGTAGCCGCCGCAGTCACGCAGCACGTCCGCCATCCGCGCGGAGTCGTACTCGTTCATCTGGCAGCCGAAGGTCTTGAGGTGTACGCGAGGCATGGGGCGACAAGTATACGGAACGTCGCGGCCACGCACGCCCGTCGGCGGTGACCGGAAAGTAAAAAGTCCAAGGAAAACAGTCCTGTACCAGTCGCCGGTGCGCGCTGGGGGAAAACCGGCCCGCGGCTTCGACCGCGGGCCCGACGTGCGCGAAGCGATTTCGAGCGGCGATTCCTAGAACGGGATGTCGTCGTCGAACGGCGATTCTTCCGGACCCTGCGCCGGTGCGCGACCACCACCGCCAGTGCTGGCAGGCGCCGGACGGCCTTCACCGCGCGACTCGCCGCCCATGCCGCCACCACCACCGCCGCCGCCCGCGCGGCCGCCGAGCATCTGCATCTCGTTGGCGTTGATCTCCGTGGTGTAGCGGTCGCGGCCTTCCTTGTCCTGCCACTTACGCGTGCGCAGCTTGCCTTCGACGTAGACCTGCGAGCCCTTCTTCAGGTATTCGGCCGCGATCTCGGCGAGGCGGTCGTACATGACGATGTTGTGCCACTCCGTCTGTTCGCGCTGCTCGCCCGTCTGCTTGTCCTTCCAGCTCTCGGAAGTGGCGATGCTGAAATTGGTGACCGCCTTGCCATTTGGCATGTAGCGCGTCTCTGGATCCTTGCCGAGGTTGCCGACGAGGATGACTTTGTTGATGCCACGTGCCATTCGGGAAGCCTGCGCAGGAGTGGGGAAAGGGCTGGGATTTTACGGCAACCGGGGGGCCGCCGCGTAAGCATGCAAAATGGCCGGGTTCAGCTGGAAATGACCTCGGGGCCGGCCAGTGAGGGCCGGAACGCCAGCAGCGCCCAGACGAAGGCCATGCCGGCGCAGCCCCAGAACACGCCGGAGATGCCGAATCGACCCAGCAGGATGCCGCCCATCACGCCGCCGAAGAACGACCCGAGGAACTGGGAGGTGGCGAAGACGCCCAGGGCGGCACCCCGATCGGCCGCCGGGGCCGTCAGCGTGAGCAGGGCCGGCAGGCGGGCTTCAAGGAAGTTGAAGACGGCAAAGAACAGGGTCAGCGCCGCCATCACGACCCAGTAGTCGGCATGATCGAGGCCCAACATGGCCTGTGCCACGCCGACCAGCACGACCGACAGTATGAACAGCCCTGCACCTCTGGTGCTGGTCCTTTCGGTGCGCAGGATCAACGGGATAGTGCCAACCAGCGAGGCGACGAAAACACCCAGGTAAACGACCCAATGCGACGCCTTGGCGACCCCCAGCGTTTGCTCCAGCACCTGCGGCACGGAGATGAACGTCGCCGTCATGATCGCGTGCAGCGTGAACATGCCGAAGTACAGCGGGCGCAACTGCGGCCGGTTCATGATCTCGAGCAGGCCGGACAGCTTCCGGCTTTCCGCCCCACCCGTCCGCTCCGGCTCGGCCGGCACCGCGAGATGCAGCAGCAACAAGCCCAGGATCGCCATCGCCAGCATGATGCCGAAGATACCTGGCACGCCGACCGCAGCATCCAGCGCAGGCGCGACGATCAACGCTACGACGAAAGACAGCCCGATGCTGATGCCGATCACGGCCATCGCGCGGGTACGCACTTCGTTGCGGGTGAGATCGGCCAGCAGCGCCGTGACCGACGCCGATACGGCACCGGCACCCTGCACACCGCGCGCCAGCACCAGCAGCCACGTGGTGTGCGCGAACATGCCGAGCACGGAGCCCATGGCATAGAACAGTAATCCGATGGTAATCAGCGGCTTGCGGCCGAAGCGGTCCGACCAGCGCCCGAACGGAATCTGCAGCACCGCCTGTGTCAGGCCGTACGCACCCATCGCCAGGCCCAGCATCTCGGGGGAGTAGTCGGGCAGCGTGTGGGCGTACAGGGCCAGCACCGGCAGCATCATGAACATGCCGAGCATGCGCGATGCGTAGATAGCCGCCAGCGCGCCGACGGACCGGCGCTCGATGGGCGTCATCGCCGGCCGCGGGATCGTGTCACGGGGTCGGATGGTCTTTGCCTCGGATCGGAATAGCCGCCTATATTAGCAGGCTGCCTCCTGGCAGCCTGCAAGCTGAGCTGAATGGACGTCATCCGCATCCGCGGCGCGCGCACCCACAACCTGCGCAACATCGACCTCGACCTGCCCCGCGACCGCCTGATCGTCTTCACCGGGCTGTCGGGCTCGGGCAAGTCGTCGCTTGCGTTCGACACGATCTACGCGGAGGGACAGCGCCGCTACGTCGAGTCGCTCTCGGCCTACGCACGCCAGTTTCTCTCCGTCATGGAGAAGCCGGACGTCGACCACATCGAAGGCCTGTCCCCCGCCATCGCCATCGAACAGAAGGCGACGTCGCACAATCCGCGCTCGACCGTCGGCACCGTCACCGAAATCCACGACTACCTGCGCGTGCTGTTCGCGCGGGCCGGCGTGCCGCGCTGCCCCGCACACGGGCAGGACCTGGCCGCGCAGACCGTCACGCAAATGGTCGACCACGTGCTCGCGCTGCCGGAAGGCACGGGCGTGCTGCTGCTCGCGCCGATCGTGCATGACCGCAAGGGCGAACACACCGAAGTGCTCGATCACCTGCGCAGCCAGGGCTACGTGCGTGCGCGCATCGACGGCAAGCTGGTCGAACTCGACGTCAAGCCGGAACTCGATGGCCGGCGACGCCACACGATTGAAGCGGTCATCGACCGCCTCAAGGTGCGTCCCGACGCGTCGCAACGACTGGCTGAATCGTTCGAGACGGCCCTCGGACTGGCGCAGGGCTCGGCGCGCCTCGCTTTCCACGACGAGCCCGACCGCGAACCGCTCGTGTTCTCGAACCGCTTCGCCTGCACGGTGTGCGGCTACAGCCTCACGGAACTCGAGCCGCGACTTTTTTCATTCAACAACCCGAACGGCGCGTGCGGCACGTGCGGCGGCCTTGGCGTGCAGGAGTTCTTCGATCCGGCGCGGGTGGTCGTCAATCCGAGCCTCTCGCTCGCGGGCGGGGCGGTGCGCGGCTGGGACCGTCGCAACGCGTATTACTTCCAGCTGATCCAGTCGCTCGCCAGGCACTTCCGCTTCGACATCGAAGCGCCGTGGAACGACCTGCCCGAAGCCGTGCGCCACGCGCTGCTCTGGGGCGGCGGCGACGAGAAGATCCAGTTCCGCTACGTCGACGCAAAGGGCGCCAGCACGAAGCGCTCGCACGCGTGGGAAGGCATCCTGCCGAACCTCGAGCGGCGCTACCGTGAGACCGAATCGACGACGGTGCGCGAGGAACTCGCGAAGTACCGCGGCGTGCGCGCGTGCGCGGATTGCGGGGGCAGCCGCCTGAACCAGGCGGCACGGCACGTATTCGTTGCCGGTCGCGCCCTGCCGCAGATCGCCGCGATGTCGATCGCCGAGGCGCGACGCTTCTTCGGCGACATGCGCATCGAAGGCTGGCGCGGCGAAATCGCCTCCCGTCTCGTCCGCGAAATCTCGGACCGCCTCACGTTCCTGAGCGACGTCGGCCTCGACTACCTCTCGCTCGACCGCAGCGCGGAAACGCTCTCGGGCGGCGAAGCCCAGCGCATCCGGCTCGCCAGCCAGATCGGCTCGGGCCTGGTCGGCGTGATGTACATCCTGGACGAACCATCGATCGGCCTGCACCAGCGCGACAATCAGCGTCTGCTCGACACGTTGGTGCGCCTGCGCGACCTCGGCAACACCGTGATCGTCGTCGAGCACGACGAGGACGCGATCCGGCAGGCGGACTACGTCGTCGATCTCGGGCCCGGCGCAGGCTTGCACGGCGGCATCATCGTCGCGCAGGGCACGCCGCAGGCCGTCGCCGACAATCCCGATTCGTTGACGGGCGCGTTCCTGAGCGGACGGCGCCGCATCGCATACCCGAAAGAGCGCCGCGTGGCGCAACCCGGCAAAGTGCTGCGCATCGTCGAAGCCACGGGCAACAACCTGCGCGGCGTCACCGCGACTTTCCCGATCGGACTCATGACGTGCGTCACCGGCGTCTCGGGCTCAGGCAAGTCGACGCTCGTGATCGACACGTTGTATCGCCACGCGGCGGACGCGCTGACGGATTCGGGCGGGGAAGCCGCCCCGTGCCGTGCGATCGAAGGGCTCGCGCAGATCGATCGCGTGATCGATATCGACCAGAGTCCCATCGGCCGTACACCGCGGTCGAACCCTGCGACCTACACGGGCATTTTCGGTCCCGTGCGCGAACTGTTCGCCGAAGTGCCCGAGGCCCGCGCGCGCGGTTACGACCCTGGCCGCTTCAGTTTCAACGTGCGTGGGGGCCGTTGCGAGGCCTGCGAAGGCGACGGCTTGATCCGCGTGGAAATGCATTTCCTGCCCGATGCGTACGTGACGTGCGATGCGTGCCGCGGCATGCGCTACAACCGCGAGACGCTGGAAATCCGCTACAAGGGCCGCAACATCCACGACGTGCTCGACATGACGATCGAGGACGCCGCAGTGTTCTTCCGCAACGTGCCGGCGCTCGCCGGCAGGCTGCAAACGCTGCTCGACGTGGGCCTGTCGTATGTGCGGCTGGGACAGAACGCGACGACGCTATCGGGCGGCGAAGCGCAGCGCATCAAGCTCGCGCGTGAGCTCGCGAAGCGGGCCACGGGCCGCACGCTCTACATCCTGGACGAGCCGACCACGGGCCTGCACTTCCACGACATCGAACAGTTGCTCGGCGTGCTGCACCGGCTGCGCGACGACGGCAACACGATCGTCGTCATCGAGCACAACCTCGACGTGATCAAGACGGCGGACTGGATCGTCGACATGGGACCGGAGGGCGGCGACGGCGGCGGTGCGCTCGTCGTTGAAGGCACGCCTGAACAGGTGGCTGCCACGCCTGCGTCGCACACCGGCGAATATCTCGCTCGCGTGCTGCGCTGACTGGGTCGCGACGCCCGGGACCCGGGGCCCAGCGTACGGCGTCGCGGTGAAGTTCGCACTGTCGGCGCACGGTCCGGCCTGTCCTTTCGTGCCTGCCTTATCCCTCGCTTGGAAAGGCAGACACGCACTCGCGATAAGGCAGGCACGAAAGGACAGGCCCGAACGTACGCCCGCCGCATCGCGGCAGACTGCAAGCGCCTGGAGGCGAGCCGTTCCGTATGGACGTGGCGCCGCACTTCGCGAGGGGTTGATCCCGAGCCTTATTCCGAGCGCGTGTCTGCCTTTCCAAGTGGGGGATAAGGCTCGGGATCAACGCCTCGCGGGGATGTCGACTCGTAGAAGTGAGGCGGTCAGCTCGCACCGCGAACCGAGGGATTCGCCTCCGTGCGGAAGCGATGGCGCACTTCCCCGCCGCTACGCGTCTCCGAGAATTGACCCGATGTCTGGCGCGCTATCACGCGGCGCCAGAACTGCAGCGCCGGGCGGTTCTGCTCGTCCTCGAGGACTTCCCAGTCGCCGGCAAAGCGGTTGAACAGCAGCGAGGCGGCAAACGCGCCAACGCCGCGGCGGCGCGCAGCGCTAACGATGAAAAATTCAGCCATCCGGTAGTTGACCGACGTGCGCGGAAACGCAGGCGGACGCGATACGAGGGCGAAGCCGGCGCGGTGGCCCTCGTCGAGAATCACGAACGGATTGGCGCCGGAATCGGCGAACCAGCCGGCCAGAAACTCGCTTTCGCGCGCATCCCATTCGCCAAGCGCCGGGAACAGTCCGGTCTTTGACGCGGAAAGCTCAGACAGATAGTCACGGTAGACCGCGCGGATCCATTCGCGGTCCTGGGTCGAGCTGCGAGCGTCACGTACCGTTACAGGCACTGCTCGACCCGCCTCCAGCGGGTGCCTTGATCACCGGGCCGCCGGGGCGCCGGGGCTGGTTTCCTGCATTGAGAATGGAGCGGACCCCAGCCGGGATCCGCCCCATCCTTTCGTCAGCCCGCAACGGGCCGACGAACAGTCAGCGCCAATTACTTGGTCGCTTCCTGGACGGCAGCGCCAGCGTCCTGCGCGGCTTCGCCAGCAGCGGCAGCGGCGTCGCCAGCAGCGGCAGCGGCGTCGCCAGCGGCGGCGGCGGCATCGCCAGCAGCAGCGGCAGTCGCATCGACGGCGGCGTCGCCAGCGGCGGCGGCGGCATCCGTCGCGGCAGCGGCGGCGTCCGTGGCGGCGTCAGCAGCCTCGCCAGCGGCAGCGGCGGCGTCAGCAGCAGCTTCCTGCGTGGCTTCGACGGCTTCTTCCTTCTTGGCGCAGCCGGCGAGAACCAGGGCGGCAAGGGCGGCGGCGAGAGCGATCTTCGCGTTCATTGAATAAATACCCCAAAATTGCAGTCTGATGATGTCGAACACCTTGCACCTTCAACCGACCCACCTTGCGGCAGGCCTGCTTGATGCGCGGATGCGATTCTAGGACCCTGCTTTGCAAACGTAAGCCGATAAACTGTCTCTATCTGGCGACAGCGGGCAAGGTCGCAGCACCCGACAGGCCGCCCGTCGGGCCCCGGTTCTCCTATGATCATGGGTTCCTGACCCTGGGGCCCAAACCATGACGGATGCCATCGACCAGTTGTTTCCTGCCCACCTGCAGTACGTGCAGGCACTTGCAGACCGTGCCCTGGAGCGCGAAGGCTACGACGGCCTCGTCGTGTATTCGGGCCGCCCCGGGCCGCATTTCCTCGACGACCACGGTCCCGCCTTCAAGGCGAACCCGCATTTCCTGCACTGGGCACCCCTGCAGGAAGCGCCGGATTGCTTCGTCCGCTACCTGCCCGGCCGCCGCCCGCAGCTGGTGTTTCACCAGCCCGCCGATTACTGGCACAAGCCGCCGGCGGTACCAACCGCCGCCTGGACCCGCGAATTCGACCTCACCGTGATCCGGGAGCCCGCCGCAGCGCGCGGTCTGCTCGACGCCGGCAATCGTCGCCTGGCCTGCATCGGCGAGCTGCCCGGCGAGTTTGCAGAGTGGGGCTTCAGTGCCACGAATCCAGCCGGCCTGCTGGCGAATCTCCATTACCACCGCGCTGCCAAGACGCCCTACGAGCTCGCGTGCATGCGCGAGGCGTCACGGCTCGGTGCAGTCGGTCACGTTGCCGCGGCCGCGGCCTACCACGCCGGGGCCTCGGAATTCGAGGTGCACCAGGCGTACTGCTCTGCCGTTGGATTGCGGGAACAGGAGCTGCCGTACGGCAACATCATCGCGTTTGGCGAGGGAGCCGCCATCCTGCACTACACGACGCTGGGCCGCCGGCGCGACGTGCCGCGCCCCACGTTCCTGATCGACGCGGGCGCGCAGTTCCGCGGCTATGCGAGCGACATCACGCGCACGCACGTTGCGGATTCGGCTGACACCGATCCGACGTTTCTCGAACTCATGGCTTCAATGGAGAAGCTGCAGCTGGAGCTCTGCGCCGCCGTTCAACCGGGGTTCGATTACCGCCAGATTCACCTGCTCGCGCATCGCCTGATTGCCGGCGCGCTGGTACGGGCGGGCGTCGTCACCGGATGCACGGCCGAGCAGGCCGCGGAAAACGGTGTGTCCAGCGTGTTCTTCCCGCATGGCATCGGACACCTGCTCGGCATCCAGGTGCATGACGTGGCGGGTCTCGCAGCGGACGATTCGGGCCGCACCGAACTACCGCGTCCGACGGGCCATCGTTACCTGCGCCTGACGCGCCGGCTCGAACCGGGCATGGTCGTCACCATCGAGCCGGGCCTGTACTTCATCGACCTGCTGCTCGATGAGGCGCAGCAGAACGGCCTCGGCCGTTACATCGACTGGGATGTCGTGCGGCGCCTGCAGCCGTATGGCGGCATCCGCATCGAGGACGACGTCGCCTGCTCGGCGTCGGGCACTCCCGAGAACCTGACGCGGGACGCGTTCGCGCGGGTCGCTTAGCGGTCTGTGCTGCTCTCCCTCTCCCGCCGCGGGGCGGGAGGGTCGGGCTGGCGACCGGTCGGGTTGAGGCGGTCTTTCGGCACGCCGGGAGGAGATGACCTCCGCTGCGTACCGGGGTCTCCCGCGCATCGTGAATCGCGCGGAGGAACCGCACGATTCACGGCGAGCCTTGCCCGAGCGGGTGCGAGGCGATGGTGTCAGCGAAGCAACAGAACCGGCAGTGCCGCCTCGCACCTGCGCTCGAGCCGCGGCGTCCGACACGGTACGCAGCGGAGGTCATCTCCTCCCGGCGTGCCGTCGATACCGCGGATACCGCGGCCCTCACCCACCCTCTCGGACAATCTCTCCCGCCGAGCGGGAGCGGTGAGACGACTACTGCTTCTTCAGCAGGTCGCGAATCTCGCCGAGCAGCAGCACGTCCGCAGACGGCGCCGGATCCGCAGCGAGCGGCGGCGGCGTCTTCAGCCTGTTGATCGCCTTGACCGCCATGAAGATCGCGGCCGCGATGATCACGAAGTCGAAGATGTTCTGCAGGAACATGCCGTACTTGACGAGGATCGGCGCGCCAGCTGGATCCGTGCCGAGGCTGATCGCCAGGTCCTTGAAGTTCACGCCGCCGACAGCCTTGCCGATCATCGGCGTGACCACGTCGCCCACCAGCGACGAGACGATCTTGCCGAACGCGCCACCGATCACGACGCCGACCGCCATGTCGAGCACGTTGCCCTTCATGGCAAATTCCTTGAACTCAGTGACGATGCTCATGTGCTTGCCGCTCCGTAGTGTCTGGTGGATCCGATGCACGGTATGGGAGGGCCAGGAAAAAGAAAAGCCGGACACGGGTCCGGCTTCGTCTTGCTCGCGGCATCAGGACTCCAGGGGAATCGCCCCGACCGCGGCAAATGTCGATTTGATCAGGCTGCCGCGACCTTTGTCTTGCGCGGCGCACGCGGCTTCTTCGCCGGCTTGTCGCCGGCAGCCGCTTCCGCGGCGGGAGCGGCGTCGGCTGACTTCTTCTTGCGGGCCTTCGGCTTCTTTTCGCCTTCGTCCGCAGCCGGGGCTTCGGCAGCCGGGGCAGCGCGATCGACCAGCGCCATCAGCGCCATGTCGGCATTGTCGCCGGCACGGACTGCCATGTGCAGGATGCGGGTGTAGCCGCCCGGACGCGCGGCGAAGCGCGGGCCCAGCTCGGCAAACAGCTTGGTCACGACTTCCGCATCGCGCAGGCGCGAGAACGCG
>JAABQQ010000197.1 GCA_011391405.1 Gammaproteobacteria bacterium | reverse complement strand
CAATGACGCCCCGGGGCTCGAATCGGCCCTCGGCCGGGCCATCGCCTGCCACTACAACCATTCCGACCACTTCCGGGAGCTGATGAAGAACGCCATGCGCTCGGACAACTCCTGGAACCATCCGTGGCAGGACTAACTGAATATCTACGACTTCATCCGTCACCGCTAGGCCGGGCGGCCTACCGGGAGACGAAGGGCATCCTTGGTGGATTGGCGCCGGGTACTGATCGCGCGGGTCAAGAAGGCGACGGTTCTTGCCGTACCCGGTGCCGCGCTAATCGAACTGGACCCTGGTTGCCAGCTTATAGCCGACGCTGCGCACGGTCTCGATCAGCCGCGGCTCCTCGGGGCTCGACTCCAGCTTCTTGCGCAGCTTTCCCACCAGCACGTCGACGCTGCGGTCCTCCGGGGACCAATCGCGCCCGGCCACCAGGTCCAGGATGGCCTCGCGGGTGAGGACGCGACTCCCGTGTCGCACCAGGGCGCCGAGCAACTGAAACTCGTGGGGCGTCAAGGGGACCCGCTCGCCGGCCGGCGATGTGAGCTCGTAGGACTCTAGGTCTAGCCGCCACCCGGCGAAGTGGGCGATGTGGGGCTGCGGCCTGGACGCGCTCCGACCGGTCTCGGCGGTCCGACGCAGTACGCTGCGGATCCGCGCGAGCAGCTCCCGGTCGCTGAACGGTTTGGTGACATAATCGTCGGCCCCGAGCTCCAGGCCTACCACCTTGTCCGTGGTGTCGGTCTTCCCGGTGAGGATCACGATGGCCAGGTCCGAGGTCGCCCGAATCTCGCGGGCCAGGGTGAACCCGTCCTCATCGGGGAGCATCAGGTCCAGCAGGATCAGGTCCGGCTTCTCCGCAGCAAGATGCTCCCGCATCTCACGACCGCTGGTGGCCGTGCGCACGGCGTAGCCCTCGAGCTTGAGGTAGCGGGCAAGCGCGCGGCACAGCCTCGGATCATCATCGACGATCAGGATGCTGGTTGACTCAGGCATCTTTCAGCTTTCCTTACCGATCGAGTGCGTAGGTGTGACGCCAACGTCACCTTGAAGTATACCCGCCGTAAGCGGGCGGCACGGTTCGCCCTGCCATCAAATCACGGCAATCGCACACATAGACGTCATGAGTCAGAAGCCGGTTTCATTGGGGAAGCTTGATTCCGAGGAGGGCCGCGCGATAGTTTGGGCGACGGTCGGCGAGTTTGCGGCGCCGACGTAAGCTGATGGTCGGATGAAGCGTATCCGTGCGCAAAGCCGAGAGGGCGAACTTGCGGATGGCCGAGAGGTTGCGGGCGGCGTGGCCTTTGCGCACGCGGCTGTCGTCTTCGCGGAAGGTCACGTCAAGCACCCAGTGCATGGCTTCAACGCCCCAGTGATCTCGCGCTGCGCCAGCGAACTGCTCGACCGTTTTCACCCCGGCGCTGACGATAAAGTAGCGCCGCTCGACGCTCACCTTGCCCTTGATCTGCTGTTCGGACTCGATCATGCCGACGCCGGCAAGTTTCTTCCAAGCCTCGCGCATGGGCTTGTCCATCCACGACACATCGGGGACCAAGAGCGCCCGGCGCGTTTCGATCCGGCCATGATTCTTCTCGATCGTGGTGAGTTCTTGCCCCTTGATGTTGCGCCAGTCAAACGCCGCGGCGGTGTCGAAGAACTCAACGACAGCCTGCGACGGATTCTTCTGGTTGTCCTTTACCGCCAGGACGTAATCACCGCCTTGCGCGACGATCTTCTGAGCAACGTCGGTTTGGCAGCCCAGAGCGTCCAGGGTGACGATGCAACCCTTGAGCACCAGCGTATCGAGCAGCGCTTTGATTGCGGCCAATTCATTGCCCTTGCCCGCACTGCCTTCCTGCCCCAGCGATACGCCCAGCGCGCTGGCGTAGGCACTGACCATGTGCAGCGCCGTGTTCGCTCCGTCCTTCGATCCTCGCACTGTCTTGCCGTCAAACGCCACAACGCCTTGGGCCACGCCAACGATGCTGGCAACCCACTGGCGAAAACAACGCTCGAACACCGCTGCGTCCAGAACGCGAAACACCTCGCCAAACGTGTCATGCGAAGGCGTCCCCTTCTTCAGTGTGAGGAAGCTCTTCAACCATTCTTGCTCGCCTTCGCACCAATCCGCGACATCGACCCAACTGTCCGCACCGCACAGCACGGCACAAATCGCCATCACGATCATTTCCTTCAGATCGTAGCGCTGTGCCGGCCCTCTGCGGTGATCCTCTACCTGTGCAAACGCCTCCAGCAACGTCATCTGCGCCTCCCGATAAATATCGAGAGTAGATGCTATTCCGGCACCGTACACAAGCCCCCGTCATATCTCATTGACTGTAAACGAATTTTTACAGGAGTTTACGACGATTGCGTAAGCGATTGCCGTGACCGCT
>JAABQQ010000196.1 GCA_011391405.1 Gammaproteobacteria bacterium | reverse complement strand
GATGCGCTCGTGCAGGCCCGGCCCGCGGTGTACAGGGTGCGCGTGAAGTGGAACCAGTTCATCGCCGGGGACCCCAACGGCAAGTTCGACCTGACCCTCACACCCTGGAACACCGACCTGTGGGAGACGCCGGACATCTGGATCGACAGCCCGCGCAACAATTCCGGTGCAACGCCGATCTACGAGCAGTTCGAAGGCAGCGACAACACCCGCCCCAGGCTCAACGGCGACAGGCCCTGGGTGAAGCACGACAACACTATCATCGCCCGCATCCGCAACACCGGGCCGCAGGCGGTGAAGGACGTGTACGTGAGCGTCTACACCACGTCGCCGCCGGGCATCGGCGACAACGGCAACTGGAGCCTGCTCGACACGGTGGTGCTACCCACGGTGGACGGGCACGACCCCGCCAAGTCCGGCAGCGGCGAACAGCTCGTCAAGGTTCGCTGGCAGCCAGCGGCCGACGCGCATTCGTGCATCAAGGTGGCGGTTTTTCCGCAGATCGGCGAAATCGAGACCCGCAACAACTTTGCCCAGGAGAACGTGTTTACGTTCGACAGCGCCGGCTCATCGAGCCACGACCCGGTGCTCATCGAGGCCATGGTGCGCAGCCCGTTCAGCATCTACAAGCGCGTCGACATGGTGGTGCGTGGGCTGCCCTATGGATGGCATGCAGTGGTCGACCATCACTGGGTGTGGACCAGCCCCAAGGGCGAGCGCGCAGTGCGCGCCGTGGTGTGGACCGATCTGAACGCGCCCTACAGCTTCACGCCGGACGGCATGCAACGCCACGAGCACATCGTGCCGCAGGCGCTGGCGCGCATCGAAGGCTGGACCGCTTTCGACGATCGCTGGTTGCCCATCGGAGGCATCCTGGCCGACGTGAAGGCCACGCGCAAGGTGAGCTTCCACTGGGAGGTGTCGGGCAATGCGCGCGGCGGCATCACTGGCCAGGGCTGTCTGCAGCCGGGCTTGCCGAATGTGCCGATCACGGTCGAGGTCAAGGACCGCTCGGGCGCAACTGTCCTGGTACATGCGCTGACCGATGCGCAGGGGTGCATCACGCTCCAAGCCGATCTGGGCCTGCCGCCGGGCGACTACCAGGTGCAGGCTTTCGTGACGGCCGGCGGCGCCGCGGCCGAAACAGAGACCGAGCCCCATGTCGTGCGCATCGGGTAGCCCGCAGGCGCGGACGCCGCGCGCCGAGCCACAGCACCTCACGGAGCCTGTTCGAAGGCTGACGATGACTTCGCTCTGGCTGCGCCTGGGTGTTGCCGCTTCTGTCTGCTGTGCTGCGGGAAGCGGCCTGGCGCAATCGCTGCCGTTCCCGGCCTCGCCGACGACGGCTGCTGCCGCCGCTGCTGAGTTCGACACGCGGGCCAGCGCGGTGATCGCGGTGAACGCCTGCAGCCGCGAAGACGACTACCTGCGCATCCGCGGCGAGATGGCGGCGGGCAATTTCGACCACCAGGGCGAAGACCTCGCGCACATCTTGGTGGCCAAGATTGCCTTCATCCGGGCCGGCAACCCCATGCTGTTCAGCCCGGCCTGCAGCGGGCTGATGTTCCGGCACCGGTCGCTCAATCCCGACGCCAGCCTCACGCTCGAGCAGTTCGAAGCCGCCGACCGGCTGTTGCGCGCTGCCGGGCCGACCGCCTGCGCCGAGGAAACGGCCCATTTCCTTCAGCGCGAGCGCCAGGAGAACGGCCAGGTGGTTGTGCCTGAGGGTGTGCTCGTGCAGGTCCGCGTCACGCGGGAGTGCATGTCGCGCCAGGTCAACGAAGCCATCATGGCGATGCGCAAGACCACGCAGCTCGGCAGTTCCGGCGTCCCCTGCCTGGCCACGCTGTCGCTTGGCAGCGAAGGCGAATTTGACGTCAACGTGCGAGAACTGGTGCGCGTGCTCAACCTGAGCAACCCGATCGGCCAGCGCGCCGGCGGCCTGCTGGCGCCAAGCACCATCGACCACATGTATGCCCAACTGCTGGCCGCGCGGGGCAAGCTGTCCGATGCGAGCTACTCGACGATCATCGGCTGCAGTGAACCCGCGGGCGACGAATTGGGCAGCCCCGAGGACACCGCCGACCGCCACGCGTGGTATCGCGACGTGGCCGACTTCCTCGGCGACCTGTTCGAGTGGGCGGTGATCACCTACATCACCTACGGCCTGTTCCCGGGTGCCGGTGCCTTGATCGCGGCACCGTTCCTGCTGTCCGCCGCTGGCGGCGACCCCTCGGACATCGTGCTGTCGCACTGGGACGTGCGCGTGCCGGAGAGCGAGAACCACCGCCTGATGATCGAGAGCTCGCGCTACCTCACCAACGCCGACATCGTCGCCCGCCTGACCGCCAAAGGCTACGAAGGTGCAGACCAGGTAATCGGCGACCAGGGTGA
>JAABQQ010000195.1 GCA_011391405.1 Gammaproteobacteria bacterium | reverse complement strand
CCGATCGCCGCGGTCGGCAAGGGCGAACTCGATCTGAAGCTGGTCATGCCCCTGCGCCAGCTCGACAAGACTCAGGTCGAGGGCCGCTACCGCTTCAGCGGCAACAGTCTCAAAGCCGACCCCGGCCTGCCGCCGCTGACGGAGGTCAATGGCGAGTTGCGTTTCACCGCCGACGGCCTCGAAGCGAACAAGGTGCGCGCCGTTCTGCTGGGCGCGCCGCTGACGGTGGATGTGGCGACGGGCCGCGATGGCCTGGTCAGCGTCAAGGTTGCGGGCACCGCGGGCGTGCGCGAACTGCGACAGCATTTCGGCCATCCCGTCTTCGACTATCTTTCCGGCAGCACGCCATGGACGGGGGTGGCGCAGATCCGCAAGGGTCATGTCGAGATTCGCCTCGAGTCCTCGCTCAAGGGCATCGCCTCGAGTCTGCCCGCGCCGTTCAACAAGAGCGCGACCGAGGCGCGGACTCTGGTGGTCGAACGCAAGCCGGTGCAAGTCGCTACCCCTGCGTCGCCCGGCGCCGCTCCTCCATCCGCGCGCGAGCAGTGGTTGCTGAGTTTCGGCGACAGCGTCCGGGCGCAGGTCCAGCGGCGTCTCGATGCCGAGGAGGCGGCGATCGAGCGCGGGGTCGTGGCCATCGGCCTGCCGCCGCGTCTGCCGGAACGCGGCCTGCTGGTGGCGGCCGAGGTGGAGACGCTGGATGTCGATTTCTGGCGGCGCGTGTTCGGCGAGGGCGCGCATGCCGCCGTGCCCATAAGCCAGGTGGCACTTCATGCCGACAAGTTCCTGATCCTCGGCCGCAGCTTCAACAACTTTAACGTCCAGGCTACGCACGATCGCGACACCTGGCGCGCCGATGTCCATGGCGACCTGCTCGCCGGCCACGTCGAATGGAGCGGAGAGGGCGCGGGTCACCTCAGCGGCCGCCTGTCGCGCGTCGTCATCCCTGAAGGCACGACGCCTGCCACTGCCGGCGATGGCGAGGAACCGAGGGAGCTGCCGGCGATCAACCTCGTCATCGACCGCTTCAATCTGCGCGGCAAGGATTTCGGCGAGGTCAAGCTGCAGGCAGAGAACCACGAGGGACAATGGCATGCCCGGATGGACGTGAAGAACGAGGACGGCACGCTGTCCGGGCAGGGCCGCTGGCGGCCGCACTTCAGCGCGCCGCTGACCCAGCTCGAGTTCAAGTTGAACGCGAAGAGCGTCGAAAAACTGCTGACGCGCTTCGGCTATCCGCAGGCGATCAAGCGCGGCAGCGCGACGCTCGAAGGCTCGCTGGGCTGGGCTGGCTCGCCCCTGGCGATCGACTACCCGTCGCTTTCGGGCAAGCTCAAGCTCGATGCCGCCAATGGCCAGTTCAGCAAGCTCGAGCCCGGCGTCGGCCGCCTGCTCGGGGTGCTGTCGCTGCAGTCGCTGCCGCGGCGCATCACCCTCGACTTCCGCGATGTCTTCAGCGAGGGCTTCGCCTTCGACAGCATCGTCGGTGAATCGACGGTGACGCGCGGCATTCTCGAGACCAAGGATCTGCAGATCACCGGTCCTGCGGCACGCGTCATGCTCAACGGCAGCGTCAACCTGCCCAATGAAACGCAGAATCTCCGCGTGCGCGTCAATCCGGCGCTGGGTGACACTGTCGCCCTCGGCACCATTGCGCTGGTCAACCCGACGGTCGGTGCCGTGGCCTGGCTGGCGCAGAAGCTATTCAAGGATCCGCTGGGCCAGGCTTTTTCCTTCGAGTACGCGGTGACGGGCAGCTGGGCCGATCCCAAAGTCGAGAAGGTCGGCGCCGAGAAGATTGCCGCACCGCCGAAGGATGGCGGCAAGCCGTGAAGGACCTGCGCGTCGCCGCCGTGCAGATGATCTCCGGCCCGGGCGTGGCCGGCAACCTGGCGACAGCCGGACGCCTGATCGCCGCGGCCGCCGCGCAGGGAACGCAGCTGGTGGTGCTGCCCGAATATTTCCCGCTGATCGGCGCGAGCGATGCCGACCGGCTGGCGGCGAGGGAACGCGTGGGCGAGGGGCCGATCCAGGACTTCCTCGCCGACGCGGCGCGCCACCACGGCATCTGGCTGGTCGGCGGCTCGATCCCGACCGACGCCGACGACTCCGCCAAGCTGCGCAACACCTGCCTGGTCTTCGACGCTGCCGGCCGGCAGGTGGCGCGCTACGACAAGATCCACCTCTTCGGCTTCGCGCGCGGCGAGGAGCGCTACGACGAGGCGGCCACCATCGAGCCAGGCAGCGTGCCGGTGGCATTCGACTCGCCGTGGGGGCGCATCGGCCTCGGCATCTGCTACGACCTGCGTTTTCCCGAACTGTTTCGCGCGCTGGGGGAACTTGATCTGCTGGTGTTGCCGGCCGCCTTCACCGAGACCACCGGCCGTGCCCACTGGGAATTTCTGCT
>JAABQQ010000194.1 GCA_011391405.1 Gammaproteobacteria bacterium | reverse complement strand
GGCGCTGACGATGTTTGCGATCTCCTGCAGGAACCAGGGATCGATTCGAGTCAGCGAGCTGACAGCGTCCACGCTTTGGTCGAGGTGGAGCGCCTGTGCGACGGCGAACACGCGACGCGGCGTCGCGTGTTGCAATTCCTGCTCGAGATCGTCGAAGGCGTAAGCATGTGGATCAAGGCCGTCGACCCCGATGTCCAGCATGCGCAGGGCCTTCTGCAGGGCTTCCGGGAATGTCCGGCCAATTCCCATGACCTCGCCGACACTCTTCATCTCGCTGCCGAGCTGCTTCAGCGAACCGCCGAATTTCGTCAGGTCCCAGCGCGGAATCTTGCAGACGATGTAGTCCATGGCCGGTTCGAAGAATGCGGTCGTCTTGCGCGTCACCCCGTTGGGGATCTGCGGCAACACCTGTCCCAGTGCGATTCGTGCAGCGACATACGCCAGTGGATAACCCGTTGCCTTGCTGGCGAGTGCGGACGACCGCGACAGGCGAGCATTGACCTCGATGACCCGGTACTGCCGCGACGCCGGGTCGAGGGCGAACTGGATGTTGCATTCGCCGATGATCCCCAGGTGCCGAGCCGTGCGAATGGCGATGGAGCGCAGCAACTGATACTCGGTGTCGTCCAGGGTCTGTGACGGAGCCACGACGATCGACTCGCCCGTGTGGATCCCCATGGGATCGAAATTTTCCATGTTGCACACGGTGATGCAGTTGTCAGCGGCATCACGAACGATTTCGTACTCGATTTCCTTCCAGCCGCGCAGGCTTTCCTCGACCAGGACCTGTGGCGCACCTCCCGAGAAAGCACGCAACAGCGCGGGATCCAGTTCGGCACGACTGTCGACGATGCCGCTGCCCTTGCCGCCCAGCGAGAAGCCTCCCCGCAGCATGACGGGCAGGCCCAGGCTCAGGGCGGCCTCGCGCGCCTCCGCGACCGAGTGGCAAGCGACGCTGCGCGCCGTCGTGACTCCGATCTCCGCCAGGCGTTCGACGAATCGACGCCTGTCCTCGGTATCGCGAATCGCCGTCACGGGTGTTCCGAGCACGCGTATCCCTAGGCCGTCGAGCACTCCGCTGTCATGCAATGCCAGGCCACAGTTGAGTGCGGTCTGGCCGCCGAAGGCGAGCAGGATGCTGTCGATCTTCTCGCGGATTGCGATCTTTTCCACGAACTCGGGGGTGACAGGTGCCAGGTAAACGCGATCGGCGAGATCGTTGCTGGTCTGCACGGTGGCGATGTTCGGATTGACGAGAACCGAGCGGACGCCTGCCTCGCGCAGCGCTTTCAACGCCTGGGATCCGGAATAGTCGAACTCGCCTGCCTGGCCAATCTGCAGTGGTCCCGAACCGAGCAGCAGGACGTTCTGGATCGCAGTCATCGCGGCTGCATGGTCTTCAGCGACCCTGAGAGCGCCAGAAAATCGTCGAACAGGAATTCGGTGTCCGTCGGGCCAGGTCGACCTTCAGGGTGAAACTGCACCGAGTAAACCGGCCGGTCGCTCATTCGGATGCCTTCGTTGGTGCCATCGTTCAAGTTGACGAACCAAGGCTCCCAGTCGCTGGGGCAGCGGGTCTGGTCGACGGCGTAGCCGTGATTCTGGCTCGTTATATAGCAGCGTCCAGAGTGCACTTCGCGGACGGGTTGGTTGCTACCGCGATGCCCGTAGCGGAGCTTGTAGGTTTCGAAGCCCGCTGCGCGTGCCAGCAGCTGATGACCCAGGCAGACCCCGAAGATCGGACCGCTGAAGCTGCCAATCAGGGTACGCAGCCGCTGGACCACCGCGTCGAGATCCTGGGGGTCGCCCGGGCCGTTGCCTATGATGATCCCGTCAGCATCGCGTGCGTCGGCGAGGAAATCCTGGTGCCAGGGCACGCGGGTCACACGGGCACCACGGCGCACGAGACACTCGACGATGCCGTCCTTGGCGCCGACGTCGATCAGGACGACCCGCAACTTGCCGTCGCCATGCGTGGAACGCGCTGCAGGCGCCACCCGCGCAAACACCTCGGCACTCATGTCGATCGCCGTGGCAGCCCGCTGCACATCAGCCAATTCCAGTCCGCTGGAATACAGCCACCCCTGCATGGTGCCGCGCTCACGCAGACGTTGGGTCAGGGCACGAGTGTCGATGCCACTGAGGATCGGCAAGCCTTCACCTGCGAGCCACGCCTCGAGTGAGTGGCTGGCGCGGTGATGGCTGAAGTGTCGCGACAGGTGTTGCGTCACCAGGCCCTGCACCTGGATTCGCGACGACTGAAAGCTGGTGCCGCCGAGTCCGGCCGGTACGCCGTAATTGCCTGCGAGAGGATAGGTGAGGACCAGGATCTGGCCGGCATAGGATGGGTCGGTCAGCGACTCGACGTAGCCGGTCATGCTGGTGTTGAAGACGACCTCGCCCGCCACCGCCGTT
>JAABQQ010000193.1 GCA_011391405.1 Gammaproteobacteria bacterium | reverse complement strand
CGACGATACCGACGCGCCCGCCCTGCGCATCGTAGGTGTAGGTCAGCTCGCGGCCGCCCTGGCCCAGCACCAGCGGGTAGGCGGCGAGCTCGGGCGGCAGTTGCACCAGCGGCTGCTGCAACTGCAGGGTGAGTTGCTTGCGGCCGAGCTTGGCCATCAGCGCGTCCTTGTCCTCGACCAGGATCAGCTCGCCCTTGCTGATGATGCCGATGCGGTCGGCCATCTCCTGGGCCTCTTCGATGTAGTGCGTGGTCAGGATCACCGTGACGCCGGTGTCGCGCAGCCCGCGCACGAGCTGCCACATGTCGCGCCGCAGCTCGACGTCGACGCCCGCGGTCGGCTCATCGAGGAACAGGATCTGCGGTTCGTGCGACAGCGCCTTGGCGATCATGACGCGCCGTTTCATGCCGCCCGACAGAGTGCGCAGCATGCTGTCCTTCTTGTCCCACAGCGACAGCGCGCGCAGCACCCCCTCGATGTGCGCCGGATCGGCGCGCTTGCCGAACAGCCCACGGCTGAGCGTCACGGTGGCCCATACCGTTTCGAAAGCATCGGTCGTCAGCTCCTGTGGCACCAGGCCGATCATCGAGCGCGCAGCGCGGTAGTCGCGCACGTTGTCGTGGCCATCGACGAGCACCGTGCCGCTGCTGGCATTGACGATGCCGCAGATGACGCCGATCAGCGTCGTCTTGCCTGCGCCGTTGGGGCCGAGCAGCGCAAAGATCTCGCCGCGGCGGATCTCCAGGTCGATGCCTTTGAGCGCGTGCAAGCCGGAGGCGTAGGTCTTCGAGAGGTTCTTGACCGAGAGGATCGCCTGCATGGGTTGAGGATAGCTTGCGCACTCTGTGGCGGAGCGATCAGGCCGTCGGCCCAGGCGCGCCGGGGATGGGTCCACTTGGTGCCAGCGCGGATTGTCAACTCCGGCGTATTCGGGATACTCGAATCGCCAGCCGCCGCTGCCTGCGCAACCCCCACGCCCCGCGCCAATGAACTCCCTGCATCCGATGCTCGAACTGGCCGTGGCCGCAGCGCGCAACGCAGCCGCGATCATCCGTGCAGCGGCAGCGGAGCCCGGCTCGCTGCAGGTGCGCACGAAGCAGCCCAACGACTTCGTCACCCAGGTCGACCTGGCGTCGGAGCGGGCCATCGTGCGCACGCTGCTCGATGCCTGCCCCGGTCACGCTGTGCGCAGCGAGGAGTCGCTGCGAGCGCACGGCAGCCCGGGCGCCGAGCATGTCTGGATCGTCGATCCGCTCGACGGCACCACCAACTTCATCCACGGCTATCCGGCCTATGCGGTGAGCATTGCGCTGGCCGTACGCGGTCGGGTCGAGCTGGGTGTGGTGCTCGATGTCAGTCGCGGCGATGTCTTCCACGCGGCGCTCGGCGGCGGCGCCTTCTGCAATGACCGGCGGCTGCGGGTGGCTGCGCGCACTGCACTGCACGAAGCGCTGGTCGCGACCAGTTGCCCGCACCGGGCCGCGCCGTCCTTCGCTGCGGCAATGCAGATGCTGGGTGAGGTCATGCAACGGGTGGGCGCGATTCGCCGCTCGGGCTCGGCGGCGCTTGACCTGGCCGCGGTCGCCGCCGGCCATTGCGATGCTTCGTTCGACCTCGGCTTGAATGCCTGGGACGTGGCCGCCGGGGGCCTGCTGGTCAGTGAAGCGGGCGGCCAGGTCAGCAACTTCCAGGGTGAGCCTGACTTCCTCGAGGCCAGGGAGTGCATCGCCGGGAACCCGCCGCTGCGGGCGGGACTGGCGGCGATACTGCGACCTTTTGCCTTGCGCCGTGATCCACCGAACCGTCACGCAAACTGATCACACTCTGCCCATGTCATCGATCCAGTTGCTCAACGTCAGCAAGCATTGGGGCGACACCCGGGCGCTCGACAACATCAGCCTGACCATCGAGCCGGGCAGCTTTTGCGTCCTGCTCGGCCCCTCGGGCTGCGGCAAGTCGACCACGTTGCGCATCATCGCCGGGCTCGAGTCCGCCAGCAGCGGCCAGGTCTTCGTCGATGGCGTCGAGGTCACGCATCAGCCGCCAGCCAAGCGCGGCATCGCGATGGTGTTCCAGAATTACGCGCTGTTCCCGCACCTGAATGTGGCCGACAACATCAGCTTCGGCCTGTCGGTGCGCAAAGTCGAGGCCGGCGAGGCGAAGCGCCGCCTCGTGGCCACCGCCGAGCTGCTCGCGCTGGATCAGCTGCTCGAGCGCAAGCCGTCGCAGTTGTCGGGCGGCCAGCAGCAGCGAGTCGCGCTCGGCCGCGCGCTGGTGGCGCAGACCAAGGTCTGCCTGATGGACGAGCCGCTGTCCAACCTCGATGCGCAGCTGCGCCAGGAAATGCGCCACGAGTTGCGCGAGTTGCAGCAGCGACTGGGGCTGACCGTCGTTTACGTGACGCACGACCAGACCGAGGCCATGAGCATGGCC
>JAABQQ010000192.1 GCA_011391405.1 Gammaproteobacteria bacterium | reverse complement strand
GGGTCCCACCGCCCAGCGAATGAGTCGCAGCGTCGGCAAGCCGACCGCGGTCGTCATCCGCCGGACCTGTCGGTTCCGACCCTCGCTCAGTTCCAGTTCAATCCACCCGGTGGGAATCGCCTTGCGACTGCGGATGGGCGGGTCGCGTGGCCACAGTCCCTCGGGCTCGGGGATCACGTGCGCCGGGGTCGGGCGGGTCGGCCCGTCGTTGAGCATGAGGCCCCGTCGCAAGGGTTCGAGGGCTGCGTCTGTCGCATCGCCCTCGACCTGCACCCGGTAACGTTTTACGAGCGGCGAGCCCGGCTGGCTGATGCGAGCCTGCCAGGGGCCGAAATCGGTCAACAGCATCAAGCCTTCGCTGTCGTAATCGAGCCGGCCGGCCGGATAAAGGCCGGGCAGTTGCAGGAAATCCGCGAGGGACCGCCGGCCATCCGGTGAGGTGAACTGGGGCAGCACCTGGAAGGGCTTGTTGAACAGGACGAGCTGCATGAACCCGATTGTCCCGGATGCGGGGAATTCACGCTTGCCCGGACCGAACCGCGCGTCTATTCTTCATTGTGCGGTGCAACACGAGGCCGGGGTCCGGTGTGTCTGCCCGCAATGAATACCACCAGAGGACGACGACATGACGAATCCGGCTCAACAACTGAGAGATTCATGGGCGAAAGATCCGCGTTGGGCGGGCATTCGCCGACCGTACAGTGCCGAAGACGTCGTCCGCCTGCGCGGCAGCGTGCAGGTCGAATACACACTCGCGCGACTCGGTGCCGAGAAGCTCTGGAAGCTCGTGAACACCGAGCCGTACGTGAACTGCCTCGGCGCGCTCACGGGCGGTCAGGCGATGCAGCAGGTGAAGGCCGGCATCAAGGCCATCTACCTCTCGGGCTGGCAGGTCGCCGCCGACAACAACAGCTACATGTCGATGTATCCCGACCAGTCGCTGTACCCGGTCGACTCCGTGCCGAAGGTCGTCGAGCGCATCAACTCGTCGTTCCAGCGCGCCGACCAGATCCAGCACTCCAAGGGCATCACGGCAGGCCACAAGGATTACGTCGATTTCTTCGCGCCGATCGTCGCCGACGCGGAAGCGGGCTTCGGCGGCGTGCTGAACGCCTTTGAACTGATGAAGGCGATGATCCGCGCGGGCGCGGGTGGCGTGCACTTCGAGGACCAGCTCGCCTCGGTGAAGAAGTGCGGCCACATGGGCGGCAAGGTGCTGGTGCCTTCGCAGGAAGCGGTGCAGAAGCTGGTTGCCGCGCGTCTCGCGGCAGACCTCTCCGGCGTACCGACGATTATTCTCGCGCGCACGGACGCCGAAGCGGCGGACCTGCTGACCAGCGACGTCGACCCGAACGACAAGCCGTTCTGCACGGGCGAGCGCACGCCTGAAGGCTTCTACCGCACGAAGCCGGGCGTCGAGCAGTCGATCTCGCGCGGGCTGGCCTACGCGCCGTATGCCGACATGGTCTGGTGCGAAACCGGCAAGCCGGATCTCGCGTTCGCGAAGAAGTTCGCCGAGGCGATCCGCAAGCAGTTCCCGGGCAAGCTGCTCGCGTACAACTGCTCGCCCAGCTTCAACTGGAAGAAGAACCTCGACGACGCGACCATCGCCAGGTTCCAGCGCGAACTCGGCGCGATGGGCTACAAGTACCAGTTCATCACGCTCGCGGGCATCCACAACATGTGGTTCAACATGTTCGACCTTGCCCAGGAGTACGTGAAGAGCGGCATGACGGCCTACGTCGAGAAGGTGCAGGAGCCCGAGTTCGCGGCGCGCGACCGTGGCTACACGTTCGTGTCGCACCAGCAGGAAGTGGGCACGGGCTACTTCGACGACGTCACCAACGTGATCCAGGAAGGTCATTCGTCGACCACCGCGATGCACGGGTCGACCGAGGAAGAGCAGTTCGCCACGGGTGGCGCGCACCACTGAGCTGACTGCTCCTCACACCTCTCCCGGTCCGACGGGAGAGGCGGGGCAGGGCGCTGGCTGCAGGCGGCCAATCCGTGGCTTTCCCCAGGGCTTGGAAAGGCAGACACGCGCCCTGGGAAAAGCCACGGATCGACCGCTTGCGCCACAGCGCCTGAGCACCTTTTCCGCTAGGGCGGAAAAGGTGCACGGCGCGCGTAACGTCGGGCGATTGATCCGGGACCTCTCCCAGAGCGCGTGTCTGCCTTTCCAAGCTCTGGGAGAGGTCCCGGATCGAACGACCGATCCGATGCGCGTGTCGGCCCTTCCAAGCTCGCGGAAAGGCGCGGGGACGGCTGCTATGCTCCTCGCGCAATGACGACGCCCGCCAACACGACCTTTGATCCGCACTGCACGCTGTGCCCGCGGCTCGCCGAGTTTCTCACCGCGGGCAAGCGCCAGTACCCGCAATATCACTGCGCTCCCGTAGCTCCGTTTGGCGACCCGGATGCGCGGCTGCTGGTCG
>JAABQQ010000191.1 GCA_011391405.1 Gammaproteobacteria bacterium | reverse complement strand
CCATGTGAAGGGCTCTTTTTTTGGCAAACCCCCACGCCACGCGGGCTTTGAGGTGTCAACCGGCGAGCAATCCGGACCACATTTCGGCACCGAATTGCGACCAGAGATTTGCGGCAAAAGCCGTCTTAAGCTGAAGTACTTTCCGAATCGCAGGGGTGATCAGAATTGGACGCCGAATAAGCTCGAAATCTGGTCATATTTCCATGCCGGTATGCAGTGAATAGGACTCGTCGCCGGTCGCGCGTACTCGCCGTTACAATGCATCGCATGGCCGTGCGCCCCGTGGTCATGCACCGCGCTGGTGCTCCCTGCCGAACCCGGACATCTCCCAGATGCTGAGCTATCGCCACGGCTTTCATGCCGGCAACCACGCCGATGTCATAAAGCACGTCGCATTGGTCGCACTATTGCGTATTCTCACTCGCAAGGACAAGCCGCTCGTCGTGCTCGACACGCATGCTGGCGCCGGCATGTATTCGCTCGAGCAAGGCTTTGCGATGAGGAACGAAGAATTCCGCGACGGCATCGCCGTGCTCTGGGAGCGCAACGATCTGCCGGCGCCGGTGGCCGATTATCTCGACCAGGTCCGCGCCATGAACGCGGATGGCGTGCTGCGGCAATATCCGGGGTCACCCCGGATTGCACTGGGGGTGCTCCGGCCTCAGGATCGCCTGCGACTGTTCGAGTTGCACAGCACCGAAGGGCAGATTCTCGCCCAGCAGTTTGCGCAGGACGGTCGCCGCGTGGCGGTCACCGTCGGGGACGGTTTCGCTGGCCTGAAGGCGATGCTGCCGCCTCAGTCGCGTCGGGGACTCGTATTGATCGATCCCTCGTACGAACTCGCGTCCGACTACCGGGCAGTTGTGACCGCACTGCGCGATGGAATGCAGAGGTTCGCAACCGGCACATACGCGGTGTGGTATCCGCTTCTTCAACGTCGCGACGCCATCGAACTGCCCGACAAGCTCCGGCAGGCGACGAGCGTGGACTGGCTGGACGTCGCGCTGCAAGTGAAAGCGCCCTCGCCCGCAGGGCTGGGTCTCCACGGAAGTGGCATGTTTATCGTCAACCCGCCGTGGACGTTTTCCGAACAGATGCTTGGCATCATGCCTTGGCTCACGCGTGCGCTCGCGCAGGATGCGACCGCAAGTTTCCGGCTCGATGCACACGAGACGTAGGCGGTCGGCCTTGGCCAGCTTCACGGCAACGTAGCGACCGGTCGTGCAGTACGAACCCTTCAGGAGCGGGAACAAGGCCGGCGGGCACCCTCTGGCGCGGCGCGAACACTCACCCTGATCGCCAGCCGCAATCCGAAGGCGCTGCTCGACGTGGCTTGATGGAGTGACCTGCCCGGGGATCTTCGGCCCCCTCACGGCTTGGAAACGGCCCCTTGATCTGAATTTGGGACTTGTCGCTATGTCGGCTTTCAGTCAGACCCCGCTACCTCTGCTTAGGGTCGACAGCCGCCCATCAAGCGTGACGCGCTTCACCAGTGGCGACGAACCAGATGATTGGCGCCACCTGCGGGCAGGCGAACACCAGCCCGCGTTGGCTGCCGACGGCATTGCGGGTGGAGATGCAGCCGATTACTTGCTCGCGACCGCCAGAACTGCTTTCGGATTGGTACAGGCAATCGCGAGCAGCGTGCGTGCTGCGCCGCTGGGTTGTTTTCGCCCTTGCTCCCAGCCCTGCAGCGTGCGGACCGACACACCCATGAGCGCGGCAAATTGGGATTGCGAAAGTCCAGTGCGCATCCGGGCCTCGGCCGCAGGAGAGGTGACCACTCGGGTCTGACCAGCCCTCATCTGGCGGATGGACTCGAGCAATTCGGCTGCGAGGTCGCGCTTGGCCTCGGCGGCAGCCAGTTGCGCCTTGGTGAGGGGCTTATTCTTCGAGGGCACGACGAATCTCCTTGAGCCTTGCGCCGGTGAGGTTGCCTGTCTTCGCCTTTGCATACAGGGTGAGCAGCACGACCTCGCCTTCCGCGTTACGGGTGAAGTAGATGACGCGCACGCCACCCGACTTGCCCACCCCGCGCCTGGACCAGCGAACCTTGCGAATTCCACCGGAACCTGGAACGACATCACCTGCCGTGGGATTCTGCGCGATATAGGCAGCGAACGCTCCCCGCTCATCCTCCGTCCAGTAGAGGGGCCACAACTTTTGGAAAAAGCAGGGTCTCGATGACAGTGAGCACGCGGACACTATACGCCTTAGGCGTATAGATTGCGAGCATCTGAGTCGGGTCGATGGCGGACGTGGCGCGCGCAGACGCCCGCCTAACCTGCCAAAATCGAGCCTGCAAATCCCCAGCCAACCCGGAACAAGCCATGTCCCAGCCCCTCCCTACCTCCATGCGCGCGATCGAGATCACCACCCCCGGCGGCCCCGAAGTCCTCAGGCCCGCCGACCGCCCGACCCCCGCGGCGGCGCCCGGTGAAGTCCTGA
>JAABQQ010000190.1 GCA_011391405.1 Gammaproteobacteria bacterium | reverse complement strand
CGGCCAATCCAGCGCAATCAGCGGGCCGACCACGATCTCCTGCGACAGCGTGTGGCTGCGGCCCTCGAGATCGGTCGCGGTGATCAGCATCGTATGGCGACCAGGACCGATGACCTCGGCATCCAGCGTGAACAGCCAGGCGGAGAACGGCGGGCCGAAGCATCCATGCAGCGTGTAGACACCACAGCCGTTGCGCTGCTCGAGCCGCGCCACGAACTGGCCGTCGAGCGTGGCCGATACGCTTTCGATGCCGTACGGCGAATACGCGTTGACGTCCACGGCGATCAGCCCGGTGGTCCCCTTCACGCGCGCCACCAACGAGACCGGGGCGACCCCGACCTCGAAGCTGCGGCGAATCTCCCGCCAGCCACCCTGATCGTCGAGCAGCCGCGCGACGATCAAGTGCGGCCCGGTCGCGGCGCCCGCGGTGTCCCACGACATCATTGCGTTCTCGCTGCCTTCGACCGAACCTAACGGTTGCAGGTCCAGGTACCAGCTGACGCGGCCATCGTGGCGACCGGACAGCGTGAACACGACGACGCCGGTCACGGGTTCGGGCGGGTCGATCAGGATCTCCTGCGCCGTTGTGCCACCGTCGTTGTCGGCATGCACCACGACACTGGCCGTCACGACCGGGCTGTCCAGCGCTCCGTCGTTGACCACCAGCGACCAAGTGTAGATGCCCGCCAGTGTGGGAACGAAGGTCGGGCGCGGCTGCGTCGGATCGCTCAGGGCTACACTAGAGCCCGGCGGAGAGGCCACGAGCGCCCAACGGTAGCGCAGCGCGTCGCCGTCCGGGTCGAGGCTGGCGCTGCCGTCCAGCGTCAAAGGCGCGCCGATCGCGGCGGTCTGCGGTGCGGACGCCGACGCCACCGGGGCGCGGTTGACGGCGGGGAAAAGATCCTGGTCAGTGGACGCGCCTCCGCCACACGCCCCGAGGACCAGCAATGACGCCACCATGCCGGCCGCCAGACATCCACGCCACTCGAACATGCTTCGATTGTAGGTGGTCGGTCCTGCAAGTCTTTTCTCCGTGGCCCCCACTGACCGGACCGGCCAGTCCTGGGCGCGGCTCTCGGACGCCGCGCAGCGGGCCGATGCTCTGCCCCATCGGTGGCCGTTCTTGCGTGCACGCCTGCGGCTGGGGTTGATAGAGCATCTCTCGTCAATGGGCAATTCCACAATATGGCAGCCCTGTCGAGAATCATCGGCCCTGAGACTCGCCGACTATCGCGCCGCCCTTGCCGCGAGCGACCCGCAAGAGCGATCGGCGCGGGGCGCCATTTCAGGGTGTCATCGCGATGACCAGCGCCAGCGTCGCGTTGCCGACGTTGTCGACTGCCCGCACGCTGACCGTGCCGCCGCTCCAGGGTGCGACGATGTCGGACGACAGGACCGGGCCGTTTTCCGGACGCTCGTACGTATGGACCGCGAGCCATGTCCCATTGCCCAGGCGCATCTCGAAACGCTCCGTGTACGGCAAATAGGACAGCAGCCTCAAGTTGATCCCGTTGCTGCCGGGCGTGACGCCGTCGAACATCGCGAGTCGGCCGATCGGCGTGTCGAGCGATTCGGGATTGTCGGTCTGGGGCCACTGGTTCCAGCCTCCGGACTCCGGATAGCGGTCGTAGTTCAGGATCTCGCCCGGCAGCGGCTGGTAATCCGGCGGAGGCACGGGCGAGTACACGACCGTGTGGAACTTGCTCAGCCGACGACCGTTGCTGCCGAAATTGTCCATGTACAGCGTCACCGCGTACTGCCGAAAGCCGCGCGGCTGCAGCCACAGGTAGGTATTGCTGCGGAAGGCCGCGGTCGGATAACCGTGCTTGACGGGACGCACCTGGTCGATGCCGCCGCGCAGCGTCAGGCGATGAAGATCAAGCACACCCAGCAGCTTGCCGTCCGTCGCCACGTAGTGTTCGTTGTAGGTGGCATCCATCCAGATCCACTTGTAGTGCGTGAACGAGTAGAACTCGAGGCCGGTGTGCCCCTCGACGTCGACCAACCTCGCATGCAGCCCCAGAAGGTTGAGCATGCCGGCGGCGGCATAGTTCTGGAAGGTGCATAGGGGTGACGGCCAGTTGGCCAAGTCGCCCGGGTCGAAGGCCAGCGTGTAGTTGAGGATGCGAACCGCTTCGCCGGCCAGCGTCTCGTAGACCGGCGAGGACACCTGCGGATACAGGCGAGGCAGGCCGGGATCCTCGGGATAGAACGCGGGATGGCGCATCACGGTGGCCACCCAGTCGACGACGGCCATGGCGCGCTCGACGTCGTTCGCCGGATCGCGACCGTGCCGCTCGCGGAACCGTGCCAGCGCGCGGCCCACGTAGATCTGCAGGTTGCGGTCCGGGTCAGCAGGGTCGGTGCGGGCGATGGCGAGGTTCTGGGCAACGAAGCCCAGCGCCCCCGAGCGCGCCAGCGGGCTGTACCGGATCGAGTACGACGCATTCACGCTCTGGGCCAGCGACACGGCTGGCAGG
>JAABQQ010000189.1 GCA_011391405.1 Gammaproteobacteria bacterium | reverse complement strand
CACCGGCACGATGCGGTCGCAGCCACGTACCACCGAGTAGGAATAGTGATAGTAGCCGCCACCGTTGGCACAGGAACCCATCGAGATCACCCAGCGCGGCTCGGCCATCTGGTCGAACACCTTGCGCAGCGCCGGGGCCATCTTGTTGGTCAGCGTTCCAGCGATGATCATCACGTCCGACTGCCGTGGGCTGGGACGGAACACCACACCGAAGCGATCGAGGTCGTAGCGCGACACGCCGGTGTGGATCATCTCGATGGCGCAGCAGGCGAGACCGAAGGTGACGGGCCAGAGCGAGCCGGTGCGCGTCCAGTTGATGAGCTTGTCGAGCGAGGTGGTGACGAAGCCTTCCTGCAGTACGCCTTCGATGCTCACGCCTTGGCCTCCACGGTCAATCCCAGTCCAGTGCGCCCTTGGCCCAGGCGTAGACGTAGCCCACGACGAGGATGGCGATGAATATCAGCATTTCGATGAAGCCGAACAGCTTCACGGATTCGGTATTGACGATCTCCTTGAAGATCGTCGCCCAAGGGAAGAGAAAGGCGATTTCGAGGTCGAACAGGATGAAGATGATGGCAATGAGGTAGTAGCGCACATCGAACTTCATGCGCGCATCTTCGAAGGCCTCGAAGCCGCACTCGAAGGCGGAGAGCTTTTCCGGATCGGGGCGATGGGGACCGACCACGCGACCGACAATGATCGGGACGCAGCCGAAGATCAGGGCAACGAATATGAAAATGAGGACGGGAAAATAGTTTTCCAGCATTTTGGTGGCTTGTGCCGCGTAATCGTTGCGCTGCTTGACCCCGAAAAACGAACCGCTAAAAACTTGGTGCCGTCGGCGAGACTCGAACTCGCACAGCTTTCGCCACTACCCCCTCAAGATAGCGTGTCTACCAATTTCACCACGACGGCCCGGACATTGTCTTGCGGTGCTGCCTGACGCCCGTTGCACATCCGGCGGCCGTTGCCGTGCGCCGGACATTAGGCGCTGATTATATAGCAAGGCTTTTACTGCGGCGCAAAAAAATGCATTCGCGGCGACGAATCCATCGCGCTCGAGACCACCGCGCGAGCCCGATCGCCGCTTCAGCTTTTTTCCGGACGGTGGACGGTTGCCGTCAATTCCCGCGCCAGGCGAATCGCCGCCGCATTCATGATCTGGTAGAGGTTGCGCGCAATGCCCTCGCGCAGCGGCACCAGCAGCGCCGGCAGGCGCAGCGAGCGGCTCAGCGCCTGCGTTTCCTGCGCATACAGGCGCAGCAATTCGTGCAGCAGCTGCTCGAGTTCCCCGCGCGGATAAGCTGCCCGCAGTGCCGCTCGCCAACTTTGGTGCTGCGGCCAGTGGCCGAGAATGGCATAGGCCGCACCGAGCAGGCGCTCGATGCGGCGCATGCGGATCGGCTCGATTTCCTCGTAGCGGATCACGATGCCGATGGGCAGGCCGCTGACCCGCGCCAGGAAGGCACGATCGATCTCCTGCGTCGCATGGAACAGCTGCCGCAGCATGGTGTGGTCTGGGCTCGCGCCGTGGTGCAGCGCCTCGCTGGCGCGCCGGATCACCAGCGTATCCTTTTGCACTTCCTTGGCGACGTTGAGGGCCAGGAACGGCTCGATGCGCGGCAGCGCCATCCGCAGCGGCAGCACGCCGCGCAAGGCATCGGTAGTGCGATGGCTATAGGTCTCGAGGATCCTGCGATCGAACGCAGCCAAAGCACCGACGGGGGTCATGGCGACTGGACCTCCCCCGCACAGGTGTTCCGGAATGCCGGGGCGCCGCGCCCCGGCCGCTCAGTCGGCCAGCGGCTTGGCCGCGCGGTGCAGGCCGATCATGCCGGCCAGCAGCGACTTGGAGATGACGTCGCGATAACCGAGTTCCCGCAGCACCTGGGACAACTCATCGGCGGAATAGAACATCTCGAGCGCTTCGATGAAGTACTTCTTGGCGCCGAGCGCCGCGTTGCCGCTGCCGAAGAGCAGGCCGGTGATCGCCAGGCTGCCGCGCAGGTAGGCGTAGTAGAGCTTCTCGACGACCGGATTGCCCGGACGCAGCATGTCGCAGTGATGGAAGCGGCCGCCCGGCTTGAGCACGCGGTGGATCTCGGTGAACAGGTCGCGCACCCGCAGGTGCCGCGACGCCCATTGCAGCGTGACCACGTCGAAATGATTGTCGGGGAAAGGCAGCACATGCACGTCGCCGATGGTGCTGCTGGCCAGCTTCAGGCCGCGGGCCTCGGCACGCTGGCGGCCGACTTCCTGCATCGCCGCGCTGCGATCCATGGCGTGAAGCTCGAGACTGGGTTCGCGCTGCAGCAGCGCGATGCCGACGGCGTTGGTGCCGGCGCAGACGTCGAGCACGCGCTGGCCGGGGCGCAGCTCGATGATGGACATGAAATTACGCAGGAACCAGTTCCACAGGCCGAAGCTGGCGATGTGGTTGGCACGGTCGTAATAGGGAGCGACGTCGACGAAGACATCGTGCAGCTCCTCCTTC
>JAABQQ010000188.1 GCA_011391405.1 Gammaproteobacteria bacterium | reverse complement strand
TGCTGAAACGCATTGGCGAGGACGTCAATGCCATCTGCCGCCAGATGGCGTCCGTGGTCGGCACCGGCCCGGAACGCTACTACACGAATGCGGCCAAGCAGTTCGGTGCGCTCCAGATCGGTCGCGAATACCTCTGGATCGAGGGCTTGCGCGGCTGGTTCAGCCATGAACACAAGGACAACCGCAGCAACCTGATCCAGCTGGGCAAGACCTTCGCCCAGGGCATATCGGCCTTCTTCACCAGACTGTCCGGGTTCAAGAAGGAAGTGGGCAACTTCGCCAACCGCCTCAAGCCGCACCTGTTGCAGGGGCAGGTCTTCAACAATATTTCCGATGTCTCGGTCATCATCGGCACGGAGGTCGACAAGCAGGGTTACTGGCAGGCGGTTCAGTCGCTGCACAACGAATACGATGCCTGGCACGTCCTTGGGGATGCGCTGCCGCCACCAGCCTTCATCGCTGCGGCGCGTGAAGTGGCCACCGTGCTCCACGACGACAAGGGGCTGATCGCCGACCCCGTGGATCTCATCACGCTGCAGATCACCGCCAATATCGACGGCGATGGCACCAAGGTGGCCAACAACGAGGCCGCGCTCGTACGCATGAGTTCCAATGGCCTGTCCTACCTGATCCTCTGCGTCGTGATGATCGGCTTCATCAACAGCATTCGCGGCAAGGAGAAGATCGTCATCCCGTTCGTTGTTGATGAACTGAAGGATCTGTCAGTCGGCAACGCGACGGCACTGCTCAACCTGCTCGCGCAGAACAACATCAACATCGTTTCTGCTTTCCCCGACGTCGATCCGGATCTCGCCCCGCTCTTCAACAGGAACTACAAGATCCTGCCGGGGCGCATGCTGGCCACGGTGAAGCTCGAATCGGAGGACGCGTATGTTTGACCAGATCGCAACCCGCCTCCTGGAGGGGCAGTTCATCTGCGAGGCCACGGCACCCGGCCAGTTCCGGGAACTCGCCGACCCGCGTATCCGCGACGATGTGGATGCCTTTCTCGGCAAGCTGAAGCGCAAGCTGACGCTGACGCCAAACGGGCAGGCCTACTATGCGACCTGGGTGCGTGTCGGCTCCGATCAGCGGACCGATGCAAAGCGCGCGATGACGACGATCAAGCAGACGCTGCGCCCCGTGATCCAGTTCATCGAACTGTGCATGGACAGCCAGGGCAGCGATGCTGCGCCCGCCCCGGGCGATCGCCTCGACTACGCGACGCTTCTGAAGCGCGTGGCCGAGAACCCGCACCTTCTGGAACGCCTGCGCGAATTCGGCAATCTCGGCAAGGAATTCACGGCCAGCGATGCCTCACCCAGCGCCATGTTGACCAAGGTCTTCCAGCAGCTTGAGCGGGCTGGCTACATTGTCCTCTTCAATCGCGAGCAGGAGAGCTGGCGCTTTACCGGCAAGCTCGACTATTACTATCAGGTGCTCGCGTTCCTGATGGAGAACGAGACGGACATCCACACCGAACAGAAGGACGACGATCCGGAAAGCGGGAGGCTGTTTTGAGTGATTCGACCCCGGTCCAGGTCCTCATTGCGCAGCTTTTCAAGGCCAGCGGCACGGTCAGCCGCGCGTACTACAACGGCGAGGTGACGAAGGACGACGAAAACGCGACCGATATCGAGTTGCTGCGCCGCAATCGTCTGCTGGCGCCGGGGATTCGCGATACCTTCCAGCTGCGCTCGGCTTTCCGCCACTTTCTCAATACGGCTCTCAGCACTCAGCGCCTCTTTGCCGTCGGTGCCGACTTCGGCGGCTACTTCGGCCGGCTCGACAGCCTCATCACCGAGCATTCGTATGCCTTGCAGGAAGGTCGTGATGCGGCGTGCGAGCAGTACGAGTTCGACATCCGCGAAGCGATCAGCGACATCGCCGACGCGATCGACGACGAACTGACCCTGCTGCACGCGCTGGTCGAAACGAAGTTTGCGGCCGTCTCGACCATTGCCGAAAAGCGCCGCCAGAACCAGCACTATCAGGCGCGCACGGAAAAGCTCGTGACCTTGCTCGAGAATTTTCATTTTTCTGACTTCGCGGAACAGCTCGCCGGCAAGGACGAACTCGACCTGGCCTTTCATTCCCTGCTGCAGGAGCGCATCCCGGCGTTCCGGGAGCAATTGAAGTCCATCCTCCAGCAGCTCAACCAATACCTGTTCGAGTTTCGCCAGATCGAGGAACGTGCGCAGATGGTTCGCGCCTTCTCGTTGCATCTCAAGCGCAAGCCCGATTGGATGCCGTGCAACTGGGATGAGCGCACGAATCCCCCGGAGTGGGTCACGCTGGCTGCGCCGATCGCGCTGGAATGCAGCCCCGACGTGGCGCAGCCCGAATCAGAAGCGCTGTTGCGCGAGATTGCCGCCACCATTCCGGCCACGGCCGATATCCGCGTCGAGCGCCGGCAACCAGGTGCAGGCGAGCTGGAAAACACCGAGACGGTGGTGGTTCTTGCCACGCCGCCCATCAAGAAAGCTGTCCGCACCTACTTTG
>JAABQQ010000187.1 GCA_011391405.1 Gammaproteobacteria bacterium | reverse complement strand
AGAGCCGGCTGTTCTTGTCGAAGTAGTTGCGGAACCCATCCGCCTTTGGTTCCAGCGCAGCAAAAGACTGGACATCCGTCTGTGCCTGCGAGGCGTCAGTGCGACCCGGCGCGAACGGAACCTGCACGACCTGCCCGGCCTGCTTCGCGGCCTGCTCGATCGCGGCGGCACCGCCCAGCACGATCAAGTCGGCCAGCGAGATCTTCTTACCGCCCGTTTGCGTGCGGTTGAAGTCTTTCTGGATGGCCTCCAGACCCTTCAATACCTTCTCCAACTCAGCCGGACTGTTGACGTCCCAGCCTTTCTGCGGCTCGAGGCGAACGCGAGCGCCATTGGCCCCACCGCGCATGTCGGTGCCACGGTAGCTCGCTGCAGAGGCCCAGGCCGTTCTGACCAGTTCGGGGACGGTGAGCCCCGAGGCCAGGATCCTGGACTTCAGCTGCGCGATGTCTTGAGCGTTGACCAGTTCATGATCGACCGTCGGGACTGGATCCTGCCACGACAGCACTTCCTGGGGAGCGTCAGCGCCCAGGTAGCGCGCGCGGGGGCCCATGTCGCGGTGCGTGAGCTTGAACCATGCCTTGGCAAACGCGAGCCGGAACTCCTCGGGGTTCTCGCGGAAGCGAGCCGATATGCGGGCGTATTCAGGATCCATCTTGATAGCCACGTCGGTGGTGAACATGATCGGCTGATGACGCTTCGTCGGATCGTGCGCATCGGGCACCATGCCTGCGCCGCGGCCGTTGGCCGGCACCCACTGAATTGCGCCGGCCGGACTCTTCGTCTGCACCCAGTCGAAGGCGTACAGGTTGTCGAGGTACTGCGTCGACCACGCGGTGGGCGCCGGGCCCCAGGCGCCTTCGAGGCCGCTGGTCACGGTGTCGGCGCCGTGTCCCTTGCCGCACTTGTTCTCCCAGCCGAAGCCTTGCTGTTCGAGACCGGCGGCGGCGGGCTCTGGACCCACGCACTTGGCCGGGTCGTGGGCGCCATGGGCTTTGCCAAAGGTATGTCCGCCTGCGATCAGTGCGACGGTCTCTTCGTCGTTCATCGCCATGCGACCGAACGTCTCGCGAATGTCCTTTGCTGCGAGGAGCGGATCCGGGTTGCCGTTCGGCCCCTCCGGGTTCACGTAGATCAGGCCCATCTGCACGGCGGCCAACGGGCGCTGCAGATTGCGGTCTCCGCTGTATCGCTCATCCGCGAGGAATTTGGACTCAGGGCCCCAGTAGACCATGTCGGCCTCCCAGTCATCCACGCGCCCACCGGCGAAGCCGAAGGTCTTGAAGCCCATCGATTCCAGCGCGACGTTGCCCGACAGGACCATCAGGTCGGCCCAGGAAATCTGCCGGCCGTATTTCTGCTTGATCGGCCCTAACAGGCGCCGCGCCTTGTCCAGGCTGACGTTGTCGGGCCAGCTATTGAGCGGCTCGAAGCGCTGCTGGCCGCCATCGGCGCCACCGCGTCCGTCCGCCACGCGGTACGTGCCTGCGCTGTGCCAGGCCAGGCGAATGAAGAACGGCCCATAGTGACCATAGTCGGCGGGCCACCACGCCTGTGACGTGGTCATCAGCGCCTTGATGTCCGCCTTTACGGCATTCAGGTCGAGCTTGCTGAATTCCTCGGCATAGTTGAAGTCGTCGCCCATCGGATTGGACTTCGACGAATGCTGGCGCAGTGGCTTGAGGTCCAGCTGCTGCGGCCACCAGTCCCGGTTCGACATGGGCCTGCCAGCAGTCTCGGCGGCGCTTGTTATCGCGACCGGCGACAAGGCTGCTGCCAGGGCCATAACTGCCCCGGCGGTCGTCAAGGTTGACGTTCTGTGACGCATTGAAAAGTACTCCTGCTGTCCGAGGTGATCGCGATACCCCCCGGACTATGATTCATCGGTCGGGTATTCGGACAGTCGATCCTTTCTATCAATGCGATAGGTCGCGTAAATCACTCCGGCCGTTTTATCGCGACCGCCGGCGCCAATTCGTCTCTCAGCCTGCAACCACCTGGCGCACGGCGGCGAAGACTGCCAGCGTGCTCTCGCGGAATTTCGCTTTTTTGTCTGGTTCAAAAAGCTGCCAGGCGTCGCTGTCGGCCAGCATCAGGCCCTCCAGCAGTGGCACCAGGTCCGGCCGAATGCACTCGGGCACTTGTGACTCGGTCAGGCTGCCAGGGTTCGGCCATTCGGGTACGACGTTCAAGGACTGATGCAGCAGGGCCGCCTGTACGATCAGTGCGGCAGCAGTTCCGGCGCCGAACAGCTGTTCAATTCCCTGCAGGATTTCCGGCAGCGCGCGATTGTCCTGCATGGATCCCTTGCCGTCGGGTGTCGCAACGGAGGCGCTGAGGACCAACCGGCTCCAGGGTTCGAGCTTCGTCGGGTAGGCTGCGCTGGTTTGGAATCCCAGGCGAGGCAGCGTACGCGCCGCCATCGTCCCTGAGCGAAAGGCATGCAGGGCGTCGCGCTGGCCGGCGATGACCTGCTTGCCCAGGTCGTGATACAGCACGCTCCATTCCATCAAGGCTTGCAGGTACCGCGAGGCCTGCCGGTACTCCGGCAGCAGTTGCAGCGCGATCAGGACCTGGGTGACGTGGTGCAGGGTGGTGCCGTCGGCATAGGCAGCCATTTCCTTCCAGCCCGGGGCAACGTTCTCGATGGCGGCCGTCTGTTCCGCTGTGTAGAAATCGCGGATTCGCGCGCCGAGCGCATCGCCATCCTGGATTTCACCAGCCTCGATCTGCCTGGCGAGGGTGCGGACAAATTCCAGCAGCTGCGGAAGTTGCTCCTCGAGTCGCGGGATGGTCACTTCCATTGGCGTTAGGTAGGTGTTGTCCACGGGACGGAAGTTATAGCATGGCATGATATATATTCCGCTCGTCATCAACCCCAGTCCATCGCGTGCTTAGCAGGAAACAGCTTGTCGCCCTGTCGGAGTTCCGCTACCAGATCGCGCGATTCCAACGCTTCAGCGTGGCTGCCTCGCGGGCGGGCGGGCTTACGCAGACGCAGTACCTGATGTTGCTGCACATCGTCGGGCATCCTGAGCGTGACTGGGCCACCGTTGGCGAACTGGCGCATCGGCTGCAGGCAAGCCCGCACGGGACAGCCGCGCTCGTCAACCGCTGCATCGCGTTGCGGCTAGTCGCGAAGCACCGCAGCGCGGCAGACGGGCGCCATGTCGAGGTGCATCTGACGGATCGCGGCCGGCGTGCAGTGCACCGGGTCGCCCAGCGTCACCGCGACGAATTGCAGTCGCTGCGGCAGGTGTTCCGCGTCGTCGACGTCAACGATGCTGCGCCGGTCGGGAGCAGGGAAGGGGCGCGGCGATGAATTACCCTGGCCGCAGCCGCAACTCGTGCGCAGTCGGGCTGCCATGACGATCTTGTATTTCACGCTGGCGGCCATCTTCCTCTATGTAGGGTGCGATCGCCTGCTCGACGTGCTCGAGCGCCGCGCCGGGCGGCGGTTCGAAAATCGTTCGTTGATATTCTTCGGGCTGCTGCTGGGTGGCAGCCTGGTGACGTTTGCGGCGGTTCGCCGCTTCGTCGGTGTGGATTAACATACCGGTGCGGATACCAGGGTTTATAGATCGTCGGTACTTCCTTTTTGCAGTGCACTTGATTTATATCAAGGACGTGCACCGATTTAGCGTTTAGTAGTCGATTTCCGTACGCCGGGCCGCGCGAGTGTTCCGGGCACGGTCAATAACGAACGATTAACAGGGGGCTTCATGTCCGGACCACAGTCCAACGAACCTGGGCAGCCAGAACGCACGCCTTTCTTCCAGCGCGTGCTCGACAACCCGTTCCTGCTGCTGTTCCTCGGGGTCACCATCCCGACGGTCGTCTATCTCATCTGGGGGATCATGGAGATCATCCAGATTCCCCTCGCTTCACCCTGACCGGAGACCGCAGTCATGGGAATCGCATCGCCGAGAGCGGGCTGGTGGAAAGAGCCCATTCACAAGGTCGAGCTGATCTGGATCATCGTCGCGTTCCTGTGGGGACTCGGGATGTTCTTCATGATGATCTACTGGCACGGAGTCGGTAATCAGAACCTCTCGAACGAGGCGTACCGGATTACGCCGGCAGCCTACGCGGCCAAGGTCGACAAGATGACCGAGCAGTACACGGTGCGCCAGGAAGGCGCGTTTCCGGTCGTGCGCCCCCCACCCGGCAGCGACGTCTACATGATGGGCCGCGTCTACATGTGGTGGCCGATGCTCGAACTCGTGAAGGGTGAGACCTACCGCCTGCACCTCTCGTCCATTGACCTGCAGCACGGCTTCTCCCTGCAACCGGTCAACATCAATCTCCAGGTGCACCCGGGATACGAGTCGGTGGTGACGATGACGCCGAACCAGTCGGGCCAGTTCGGCATCGTCTGCAACGAGTACTGCGGTTTCGGTCATCACACGATGACCGGCCGCATCTACGTCGTCGATAACAAATAAGAGGCCCGTCATGACAGCTGCAACCCACTTTCGCACCTGCCCGACGACCGGCCTGAAAATCGACCGGTCCGCGGAAAATCTGATCAAGGCAAACGCCGTCGTTGCCGTGGTGTTCCTGCTCATCGGTGGCCTGTTCGGCCTCTCGATCGCGCTCACCCGCTGGCCCGCCGTGCACCTGCTCCCGGCCGACTGGTTCTACCTTGCGCTGACGGCGCACGGCTTCGACGTCCTGCTGGTCTGGATCATTTTCTTCGAGATGGCAGTGCTGTATTTCGCATCCGCCGTACTGCTCAATTCGCGGATTGCTGCACCCCGCTGGGGCTGGGCCCAGTTCTGGCTCATGCTGGTCGGCGCGGTGATGACCAACGTCGCCGTGCTGCAGGGCAACTCGTCCGTGATGTTCACGTCCTACCCACCCCTGTTGGCGGCCCCGCACTTCTACCTTGGCCTGGTGCTGTTCGCCGTCGGCGCCCTGATCGGCTGCGCGGTGTTCTTCGGCACGCTGGTGGTGGCCAGGGACGAGAAGACCTACCAGGGCTCGGTACCCCTGGTCACCTTCGGCGCCATCACCGCGGCGATCATCGCCGTCTTTACGCTGGCCTGTGGCGCGATCATCCTCATCCCGACGTTCCTGTGGTCGATCGGCATCATCAGTGGCGTCGACCCGTTGATGTACAAGCTGGTCTGGTGGGGCATGGGACATTCCTCGCAGCAGATCAACGTCGCTGCACACGTCGCCGTCTGGTATGCCATCGGAGCCATGGTGCTTGGCGCCAAGCCGATCTCCGAGAAAGTCAGCCGCATGGCGTTTCTCATGTACATCCTGTTCCTGCAGCTCGCCAGCGCGCACCACCTGCTGGTCGAGCCTGGCGTGAGCTCGAGCTGGAAGATCTTCAACACCAGCTACGCGATGTACCTGGCGGTCCTTGGCAGCATGATCCACGGCATGACCGTGCCGGGCGCGATCGAGGCTGCGCAACGCGCCAAGGGCTTCAACAAGGGCTTGTTCGAGTGGTTGCGCAAGGCGCCCTGGGGCAACCCGGCCTTCGCCGGCATGTTCCTGTCGCTCGTGATGTTCGGCTTCCTTGGCGGCATCTCCGGTGTCGTGATGGGCACCGAGCAGATCAACCTGATCATCCACAACACGATCTATGTGCCGGGGCACTTCCATGCGACCGTGGTCGCCGGGACGACGCTGGCGTTCATGGCGATTACCTATCTCCTCGTGCCGCTCATCTTCCGGCGGGAGGTCATGTTCAAGAAGATCGCCCAGTGGCAGCCGTACGTGTTCGGGCTGGGCATCGCCGGGATCTCGCTGTTCATGATGGGTGCCGGAACCCTCGGGGTGCCCCGCAGGCACTGGGACATCACTTTCGCGGATGCGCTATCCCAGTTCCAGTTCTCGCCGGCCGCGTTCCTGATGCTGGCTCTCAACGGACTTTCGGCAATCGTGGCCGCGATCGGCGGCGCGATGTACATCGTCGTCGTCGTCTGCTCGGTCTTCCTTGGCCGCAAGATCGGCGACAATGAAGTGGTGCAGCTTGGTCCGGTCTCGGGCGCGGCATCGGCGGCAGCAGTGGCTCGCTATGGCAACGAGGGAACGCTCAAGATCCCCGGCACGGTCGTGCTGGTCGGCGTGTTCTTCGTGTCGTTCGTCCTGTACTACTTCGTGAACTGGAAGTACCTCGCCGAGGTCTGGCCGCTGAAGTAGGAGCGAACATGCAGGATGCTGTCGCCCAGAATGCGGGATTCGCCGGGAAGCGGTCTTCCTGGCAGAGCGCGGTCGAGGTCTTCAAACCGCGCATCGGGCTGGAGATCATGTTCGCCGGCATCGCCGGCGTAACGATGGCACAGGGAAGCGGGCTGCCGCTGCCGCAGTTGCTGGTGCTGGCGACTGCGGTCTTCCTTGCCGCCGCCAGCGCCGGTGCGCTCAATCACCTGGCCGAGCGCGACCTCGACGCTCGCATGTCCCGCACTCGCGGACGTCCGTTCGTCACCGGCAAGCTCGCCGGTGGATCGCTCTGGATCGCCGTGATCGGCTTGCTGCTGGCGATTGCCGTCGTGTCGGCCGGGCTGGCGACAAACTGGCTGGCTGCGACGTTCGTGTTCCTCGGGGCTTTCACCTACGGAGTCGTCTACACCCTGTGGCTGAAGCGGCGGACGTGGCTGAACATCGTCGTGGGTGGCCTGGCGGGCAGTTTTGCCGTGCTCGCCGGCGCCGCGGCGGTGAACCCGGATCTCGGGCCGGCGGCGTGGACGTTTGCGGTCGTGCTGTTTCTCTGGACTCCGCCGCACTTCTGGAGCCTCGCCATGTATTACCGCCAGGACTACGCCGACGCGGGCGTACCCATGTTGCCGGTGGTGTTTGGTGACCGGGTCGCGGCCCGTGTGATTCTCGGCCACACGGTTCCGCTGGTGCTCCTGGCGCTGTTGCCAGTCGCCTGGGGCGCGGGGAATTTCTACCTTGCCTGCGCCGTGGCGGGCGGCGCGTATTTCCTCTACCGCAGCGTCCTCCTCGTGCGCGAGCCGACGCAGAAGAACGCAATCCGCAACTTCCTGGCGTCCCTGCTGCAGTTGACCCTGCTGCTGGTCGGGGCCATCGTCGATGGAGCCGTCGCAGGCCGTCTGGTCGCCTACTGAGCCATGCGCGCGCATCTTCTAAGGCAAACGCTGCAAGGCGTGCTCCTGATAATTTTCGCGTGCGTGGCAAGCGCCGGGGTGCTCGCACAGACGGCGGCCCCTGACGACGACGCCGCGCTGGCGACCAGCCAGGCGGCGATCGCCCGGCAACTCGGCGACTACCAGTTCGTCGACCAGCGCGGACAGGCGTTCCGACTGTCGGATCTCGGCGGCAAGCCGGTCGTGCTCAGCCTCGTTTACACGAGTTGCTACTACGTCTGTTCGGGCCTGACCGTGCACCTGCGCGACATCACCAAGGTGGCTCGGAAAGCGCTTGGCCCGGACAGTTTCACCGTGCTGACGGTCGGGTTCGATACGCCGAACGATACGCCCGAACGGATGCGGCTGTTTGCGCAGGATCGTGGCGCGGACATGCCGGGGTGGTATTTCGCCAGCACCGACGCGGCGACACTGGAACGACTCGCGCGCGACGTTGGCTTCACTTACCGGGCCTCGCCCAAGGGCTTCGACCACATCACGCAGACGACGGTCATCGACCGCGCTGGGCGCGTGGTGCTGCAGGTGTACGGCCAGGACTTCAATCCGCCGAATCTCGTCGAGCCGCTGAAGCGGCTCATCCGCGGACAGGAGATCGAGCGCGGGACGCTAGCCGGCATGATTCGTTCGGTGAAACTTTTCTGCACGATCTACGACCCCGCCAGCGGCCGCTACCGCTTCGACTACTCGATCGTCGCCGACGCGATCGCGGGCATCCTCGCCCTCGGCATGGTGGCAATCGCGATTGCGATTTCCTGGCGGAACTCGCATTGACCGGCTCGGCACCCGCTGCCTGCAGACAGGATCGATCGGCGTGAAGTTCCTCAAATCGGGATTGCGTGCGCTCTTCCTGCGGCTGGAACAGGTCTGCGAGAAGTTCTTCGGGCCGAGCCTGAATCCGTTGATGCATCTCGGTTCGCTGGGCTGGTTCCTGTTCTGGATCGTCACCGTCACCGGCATCTACATCTACGTGTTTTTCGACACGGGCGTGACGCAAGCTTACGCGTCCCTCGAGTACCTCTCGCGCGAGCAGTGGTACCTCGGCGGAATCATGCGCAGCCTGCATCGCTATGCCTCCGACGGCATGGTCGTGGTCGTCATGCTGCACCTGCTGCGCGAATTCGCGATGGATCGCATGCGCGGCAACCGCTGGTTCCCGTGGGTCACCGGCGTGCCGCTGCTGTGGTTCCTTTACGCCTGCGGTATTACCGGCTACTGGCTGGTGTGGGACCAGCTCGCCCAGTACGTGGCAATCTCCACCACGGAATGGCTCGACAGCATCGGCATTTTTGCGGAACCCATCGCGCGGAACTTCCTCGACAGCTCGCACCTGGCCGGGCGGTTCTTCACGCTGATGGCCTACATTCACATCGCCGTGCCGCTGATCATGCTGCTGTTCATGTGGGTGCACATCCAGCGCCATGCCCATGCCAGGGTGAACCCGCCGCGCCAGCTCGGTATCGCGGTGCTCGTGGCCCTCGTCGCACTTTCGCTGGTCGTGCCGGCCATGAGCCAGGCGCCGGCGGACCTGGATCGCGCCCCGTTCAACGTCGGCCTCGACTGGTTTTACCTCACCGTGTACCCGCTGCTCGACGTCGTGAGCGGCCGCACGCTCTGGGCAGTGCTGGTCGGCGGCAGCGTGTTCCTCACCTTGCTGCCGTGGCTGCCGCCGCTGCGCAAGGCGCCGCCCGCCGTGGTCAACCTCGAAAACTGCAATGGCTGCGGGCGTTGTTTCGCCGACTGTCCGTTCGGTGCAATCACGATGGTCGGGCGGACCGACGGCGCCGAATTCGACCAGGAGGCCCGTGTCGACGCCGACATGTGCATGAGTTGCGGAATCTGCGTCGGAGCCTGCCCGACCGCGACGCCCTTCCGCCGTGCGAGCGCACTGGTGCCCGGTATTGAACTGCCGGCGGATCCCATTGCCGGCCTGCGCGATCAGGTAGTCGCCGCGACGGCGAAGCTGCAGGGTAACGACCGCGTAGTCGTCGTCCGGTGCGCGCACGCCGGCAACCTCGATGCACTGGCGGATACGGGTGTCGCCGTCGTGGCCATGCCGTGCGTCGGCATGCTGCCGCCGTCATTCATCGACCTCGTGATCGCGCGCAAGCACGCCGACGGGGTGCTGATTGCCGGTTGCGCTGAGGAAGATTGCTACGAAAGGCTCGGTGATCGGTGGACGGAAGAGCGCATCGGCAGCCAGAGGGACCCGTACCTGCGTGATCGGGTGGACCGCGACCGCGTGGCCGTGTCGTGGGCGTCCCCCGTGCAGCAGCATCGGACCCGTCAGACCCTGGCGCAATTCCGCCAGCACCTGCATGACCTCGCCGCGTCACCGCGGCCGGGGCGCACCGGCGTGGCCTGGCGGGCGCGGTTGAAACAGTTGCCCTTTCCGCTGCGGATCGCTGGCCAGGTGGCTGTGCTCGGGGCCGTCGCGGTACTGGTGGGGTGGTTCGCCACGCGACCGACCTACGCCTACCTGAATCACGATCAAGCCCTGCTCAAGCTGAGCTTCAGTCATGCCGCCCGGTCGTTGAAGGAGTGTCGTCACTACAGTCCGCAGGAACTCGCGAACCTGCCGTTCGCAGAACGGACTGCCACGACGTGCGAGCGCGGACGGTGGCCCGTCGACCTGGAACTCTTCCTCAATGGACGGACGATACATCGCGCCACCCACCAGCCGGCAGGGTTGTGGGATGACGGTCCTTCCACGGTCTACGCAAGCTTCCGCGTGCCTGCAGGCACGCACCAGCTCACGGCGCGCCTCCGCGACAGTGGCCGCACGACGGGATTCGACTACGAAAGTTCGGCCACGGTCACGCTCAGCCCCGGCCAGAATTACGTCATCGACTTTCGCGGTACGGAAGGGGGCTTTCAGTTCGGCCGCGCGCCAGCGCATGGTCTGTCTACGCAGGAGACCCCGCCATGACCCTGCTCCAATGGCGTGACGATTTCCGCATCGGCATCGCCGAAGTCGATCATGAACATCAGCTGTTGATCGGCCTCATCAACGAGGTGCATGCCGCCCTGGAGGCGGACCGCTCCTCCGAGCGCATCGAGGAATTCCTCGGCGAAATCCACTCCAGCATCTCGGCGCATTTTGCTCTTGAAGAAAAGGACATGCGGTCGCGCAAGTACACGGAGTTCAGCCTGCACAAGGCGGATCACGAGCGGTTGCTCGACGATATCCGCGACATCATGGATGAGTACAGCGTGCATGGGGTGCTTGACGACCAGGCGCTCTCGAACCGCCTGGCCAGCTGGTTCGGTGACCATTTCAAGACCTACGACGCGCGGCTGCACAGGTTCCTGCTGGATTAGCGCGAGACGCTGCGAGGTCGCCATGAGGAATTCCGCTGCCGCCGCAGTGCGCGCGAACCCGGCCAGGGTGATCTGCCCGGTCCATCGGCCGTGAATCCCCACCTGCTCCGCACCCTGCTGCTGGCGACAGCGGCGTTCCTCGCGGCGCTGCTCGGCGCGCGCGCATTGATGCCCGACCGCCCTGCGCCGCCTGTGCTCGAGCGCGCGGTTTGGTTGCCCGACGGCTTGCCGCTGCCCGACTTGGCGTTTGTCGACGAATCCGGCGCCCCGTTCGATGCACGACGCTTGCAGGGCCGCTGGACGTATGTGTTCTTCGGCTTCGCCTCGTGCCCCGACATCTGTCCGACGACGCTGGCCACGCTCGCCACCGTGCGAAGCACGTTGCGCGACCTGCCGACCGAACTGCGCCCTGACGTGCTGCTCGTGACGGTAGACCCGTCGCGGGACGATCCAACGAGGCTGGCGCCCTACGTACGTCATTTCGACCCCGCTTTCCACGCAGTGACGGGCGACGAGGCCAGTCTTGCCCGATTGGCCAGCGCGCTCGGCGCCGCGTATGCGCGTGTGCCCCTGGCAGGCGGCGGGTACACGATGGACCACACGTCCAGACTGTTCCTGATTGGTCCCGACGGCAGGCTGGTCGCGACATCGGGCGCGCCGCACGATGCGGCAGTCATCGCGCGTGACTATCGCGTGCTCGTGGCGCGCGGCACGGCGAACTGACCGCTCCGGGCCGCGCATTCCTGCGACCGTACGATTAGGCTCTTCATGATGAATTACACCAACCCCTGCCGGCTGCGTGCCGGCCTGCTTCTCGTTTTCACTGCCGTGCACCTGTCCGCCGCCTCCGCAGCGAGCCCCAGTGAGCTCACGACCATCGCCGAGCGATCCGCATTCACTCGCACCGGTCGCTACGACGAAGTGGAAAAGTTGTGCGCCGCTTTTGCCGCGCGTTGGCCCGACAAGGCGCGATGCTTCGAGTTCGGGCGTTCACCCGAGGACCGCCCGTTGCTGGCTGTCGCCGTGTCGGACGATGGCGTCCTCGACCCGGAGTCCGTCCGTGCGCACCAGCGACCGGTCGTGCTTTTCCAGGGCGGCATTCATGCGGGCGAGATCGACGGCAAGGATGCGGGTTTCATCGCGCTGCGCGAACTGCTCGAAGGGCGCGAAAATCGTGGCGCACTGATGCGGGCGACCGTGCTGTTCGTGCCGGTATTCAACGTCGATGGCCACGAGAGGTTCGGGGCATGGAACCGGCCCAACCAGCGCGGTCCGGTGGAGATGGGGTGGCGCGTGACGGCGCAGAACCTGAATCTCAACCGTGACTACACCAAGGCCGATGCGCCGGAGATGCGCGCCCTGCTCGGACTCCTGAACGCCTGGGACCCGATTCTGTACGCGGACCTGCACGTCACGGACGGTGCGGAGCTGCGCGAGGACCTGTCGGTCGAAGTCGAGCCTGGGGACGGCTGGGACCTCGAACTGGGCCACACGGGACATGCGCTGCGCGACGAGGTGCTGGCCCGGCTGCAACGCAAGGGCTTTCATGCGCTGCCGTTCTATCCCGAGTTCGTCGGCGCCGACGATCCGCAATCCGGTCTGGCCGCGGACGTGCGCTCACCCCGCTTCAGTCTCAGCTATTGGGCCACCCGCAACCGCTTCGGCGCCCTGGTCGAGACGCACTCGTGGCAGGAGTATCCGCGACGCGTCGCCGCCACGCGCGAGACCATTCATGCCATGGTTGAACTCACTGCGCGCGACGGCGCGAAGTGGCTCGGGGCGGCACGCGCTGCCGATGAGCGTGCACGACTGCTCGGTGGCAAGCCGGTTGCGTTGAGCTTCAGGAATACGGACGCCGTGCGGACCGTCGAGCTGCGCGGGTATGAGTACACGCGGGAGCCTTCCTCGGTCTCGGGTCAGCCCTGGATACGCTACGACTCCACCAGGCCCACGGTCTGGCGGCTGCCGTTGCGGTATGAGGTGCAGCCAGCGCTGACCGTGACGGCGCCGGCCACCGGTTATTTCGTGCCGGGCGCGCACGCCGCGTGGATGTCGGAAAAGCTGGCGCTGCACGGAGTCGAGTTCCAGCATGTCATCGCGCCACAGCCGGCCAGCGTTGTGCAGACGTTCCGCGCCGACCAGACGACGACTGCAGCGGAGACCTTCGAGGGGCGATCACTCATGACGGTCGACGGCGCCTGGCGAGATGAAAAGCGCGACATCGGCCCCGGTGCGCTGTTCGTGCCGATTGCGCAGCCGAAGGCGCGACTGGTCATGTCGCTGCTGGAGCCGCAGGCTCCCGATTCATTCGTGTCGTGGGGCTACTTCAGTGCGGCCTTCGAACGCAAGGAGTACATGGAAAACTACGTCACCGAGGCCGTGGCGCGACAGATGCTGTCACAGGACCCGGCGCTCAAGGCGGAGTTCGAGCGGCGGTTGCGCGAGGATGCTGCATTCGCGGGCAACCCGGACGCGCGCCTCGAATTTTTCTACCGCCGCCATCCTTCCTGGGACGAGCGCTACGGTCTTTACCCCGTGTATCGTAAATGACCCGGACAGACTCTACTGCTGCAGCGGCTGCAGGTTGAGGATCATGTTGAGCACCGTGCCGAGCAGCGAATCCGAACCGTTGACATTGGTGCCATAGGTGCGGCGCCCGTAGTAGCCATCCTCATAGCCCCGCTGGAAACCTTCGCGGAAGTAGTAGTTGTAGTCGTCCTGCCGCACATAGCGGCCGTCAAAGCCATAGTTGGCGTCCTGGTAGGCGAAGGAACCCCGGTAGTCGAAGCGCCAGTTGTCCTGCTTGTCCGCGCGCCCGGCCTGGTAGCCTTTCTGGTACCCGGTGTTCGAGGCCTGTCGGAGCTGGTCGGCGCCGTACTGATTGGTCTGGTAATTGTTGTCGCCCCGACGGTACTGGTAAGTCGGAGGCGTGTAGTAGAACGGATCGTTGTCGTAGTCGTAGCGGTCTTGCTCGAGGCGCGCTTGCTGCTGGCGCAGTTGCTCGTAGTACGACTGCTGGTAGCGGTAGTGGGCCAGTCGTTTCTGCTGTTCCAGCTGCTGCGCGTTGCGCAGCGCGATCGCCTGCTGTTGCGCGATACGCTGGTTGTACTCCGCGATGAGCTTCTTCTGCTGGCGAATACGTTCCTGTTGCTCCTGTTGCGAGAGGCGATGCTTCTGCTTTTCCTTCGCCTCTTTCTTCTCGTCCTTCTGCTCCTGCTTGTCTTGTTTGTCCTGCTGTGCCTCGGCCTTGTGCGGGGCCGACACGTCCTGTCCGTGTTGGGCGTGGCTGGCGAAACTCATCGTCGCGAGCGCTGCGCTCATCGCGACTGTCAATCCAAGTCGAGTCAGGGGGCTGGTCTTCATCTCATGTCTCCGCAATGGGTCCGACCGATTTGTCGGTAGTGCTGGCGGGTTGTACTGAGCCCGTGGTGTCAGGGTATGCCCCGCAGTCCGATCCATCTGTACGGTAAGACACAGTCGGTGCGTCGCTACGACGCTGACCTGACGTCGACACGGGTCAAGGCTGTGCACCTGTTCACAGTCCGGCAGGGATTCTGCTGACTTGTCGCGGGCCATCTCTAGTATGCGATGGACACGAAAGTCCGGGCGTCGGGCCATCCAGGCTCAGTACGACCGCATCAGGAGTGAACATCCGTGAAACGCTTGCTTGTCGCCCTCATCGCATCAGGTGTCGCTGTTCCTGCCCTCGGCGCTGACGTCAGCGCCTCGATCGGGATCAGCCAACCCGGCTTGTACGGGCAGATCAACATTGGCGACTTCCCGCGACCGGCTGTGATCTACGCCGAGCCGATCTGGGTCCAGCGTACGCCTGCGGTAGTTCGGTTGCAGCCGGTCTACCTGCGCGTGCCACCGGGCCACGAGAAGCATTGGAGCAAACATTGCGGCAAGTATGGCGCCTGTGGTCAGCCGGTCTATTTCGTGCGCGAGGACTGGTACCAGGCCCAGTACGTGCCGCGTTACGCGAATCAGGAGCATTACACTCGCGGCGCGAGCGATGATCACGGTTCGAAACACGGACAAGGCAAGGGCAAGGGCCACGGCCATGAGAACAACGACGATTGATCGCCACTTCCCAGCTGCGTGAGTCTGCTCGAGCTGGCTAGCTGGCCGACGGCGAAGTCGGGCGACTGCTCAAGTCACGCAGCATTTCGATGAAGGCGGGGTCGTCGCGCAGGGAGACCAGGTCCGGGTCGTTCTGCATCCAGCCGAAATTGGTATAACCCGCCTCGACGGCCTGGTGCAGCGCGTCGATGGCTCGAATCGACTCGCCAAGACCGACGTACATGCACGCAGCGTTGTAGAGCATGACCGGATCGCCCGGACTGAGCACAAGCGCTTTGGTGCCCTCGCGGATCGCTTCTTCCTTGCGGCCGGCCCAGCCGAGCTTGCTCGCATAGATCAACCGTGCGCGTGCATCGTCGGGATTCTGCAGCAGGTAATTCGGCATGATCTCGAGCAGGCGTCGATAGACCGATGCCGCTTCCTCGTCCCGCCCGAGGCCGGTGCATGTTTGCGCCACGTCGAGGTGGCCCGCATAGAAGCTCGGCTTGATCTCAGCCACGCGCCGGAAGAGCTCGAGCGCCTGTTCGAGCTTACCCTCGGTGAAGTAGATACGCCCGAGCGTCCAGTGCGCGATGAAGTCGTCGGGATCGATTTCGATCGCCTTGGTGCACGAGGCGGTGGCCTCGTTCAGCTTGCCCCAGAGGAAATAGGACAGTCCCATCGCCCGGTACGCTTCCGACAGGTTGTTGTCGTACATCAGCGCCTTGAAGCTGAGTTCCTGTGCCAGTTCGCGATAACGCTCCTCGCGCGCGATCAGCTGGTACATCTGGCCGTAGGCGCTGGAGCAACCGGCATACGCGGACGCGTAACGCGAGTCGAGTTCGATGGCCTTCTCGAACAGCTGGATCGCGTATTCGACGCTGCGTTTGGTCAGCCGGTAGAGCTGGTCCTGGCCACGCAGGTAAAGGTCGTACGCTTCCGCATTGAGGGTCTGCCGCTTGGTCAGCGACAGTCGTTCCGAGAAAGTGAGCTTGAGCTTCAGTGCCTCGACGATCTGTTGGGCGACTTGCTCCTGGATGTCGAAGATGTCGTCGAGCTTGCCCTTGTAGGTGTTGCCCCAGAGCTGCAGGTTGGTTACGACGTCGACGAGCTGCACGGTGATGCGCACCGAATCCTGGAACCGGCGGACGCCGCCACCGACGATGTAGCGTGCGCCAAGCGCATTGCCGATCGCGAGCACGTCCTGGCCGCGACCCTTGTACTGCATCGAGGCCCAGCGCGAAATCAGGTTGATCTCGCTCACGAGCGACAGCCGCGCGATCAGTTCCTCGGTCAGCCCGTCGCTGAAGTAGTCGGTCTCGGGATCGGGGCTGATGTTGTCGAACGGCAGCACGGCCACCGCCCCGCGCTCCGGGAGGGATTCGGCCGCATGCGCGGCAGCGGCAGGTCGTGTTTCCGCGTCGACGCGCGCAGCAGGCTGCGGGCGCGCGATGGTGACGCCGAGGCCAGCCAGCGAGCGCAGGACCGCCTGCAGGTTTTCATCTGGATCGCCGTGGTAGAACTCGATGTGCTGGATGCCGGCGAGCGGGTACTTGAGGCTGAGTGGAATCGTGGTCGGTTCGAGGTGAACGGGCAGGATGTTTCCCTTGCGTTCGCTCGTCAGCATCACTTCTTTCGCCACGTTGTGGGAGCTGACGGCTGACGGCGAGACCATCAGCAGCAGCACTTTGGCCCCCTCGAGCGCGCGCACGATGGACTCGCCCCAGAGCGCTGCTCCGTCGATGCCGCCCTGGTCGATCCAGATATTCACGCCGGCGGCCCGCAGTGCGCCAGCGAACTCGAGTACCCGCGCCTTGTCTTCGCGCGAATAGCTGAGGAAAACATCTGCGGTTTGAGCCAAGTTTTTGCCCTGGTGCGTCCAATGTCCTGTGGAGCGGGCAGGTCGGCGTCGAGGCCTCTTCTGCGGCCAAGGCTAGCGGATACGCGGCGGTGTGAGAAGGAGAGGGCGGAGCGCTGCCGTTCGATGGCACGCCTTGCGTTGCTAACTTGATGAATAAACTAAGATTTTCAGTCTGATGACGGCACCGCTCAAAGCCCGCGGCCAGCGCAATCGACGGCGGCAGCGTCTTACGGCCGCCCGTTGCCGCTGGGCTGGCCGATCAGGTCACCCTGCCGCCGAACGCGGCCAGAGTTCCGCTGCGCGAAAGCGACCAGTCGCGGTGAGGTCGGCCTGTGCAGCGCGCTCTGCCGCCCGCAGGTCGGCTCGGCGTGCCATGAACGGTGTCTGCGCCACGACATCGAGCAGGCTCGAACTCGCAAACAGGAATCCCTGGCCCGCGACGCAGCCCAGGTCCAGCAGGGTCGCCACCTGGCTTTCGTTTTCGATGCCCTCAGCGACCGTCTCGAGGCCGAGCGTCGTCGCGAGCATCACGACTGCGCGGGCCAGTTCCGGACCGCCGTCGTGTTCAGTCAGCCGGCTCACGAACGCGCGATCGATCTTCAGGATGTCGATCGGGAACCGGTGCAGGTACGAGAGCGATGAGTAACCCATGCCAAAGTCGTCGATCGCGAGGCGCACGCCGAGCGCCTTCAACTCACGGAAGCGTTCCAGGTTGACCTCGGTGTTCTGCATGATCGTGCCCTCGGTCAGCTCGATCACGAGATTGCCGGGGTCGAGCCCCGAAACCTCGAGTGCGTGGCGCACGTCCGCGACCAGGTCGCCCTGCTGCAGGTGGCGACCCGAAATGTTCACCGCCACGCGCAAGCCGGTGCCGGCCTCGACGGAATCGCTCCATGCGCGGATCTGCGTGCACGCGTCAACGAGGACACGACGACCCAGTTCGACGATCCGGCCGGATTCCTCGGCAATCGAAATGAACGAGCCCGGCATGACGATGCCGCGCTGCGGGTGATTCCACCGCACCAGGGCCTCCACGCCTAGCAGTTCGCGACTCGTCAGGTCGACCACGGGCTGGAACTCGACGAAGAACTCGTTACGCGCAAAGGCCAGGTCGATGTCCTGCTCCAGTCGCAGGCGGTCGTGCAATTGTTCCTGCATGTGCGGCTGGAACAGCACGCAGCGCGCCTTGCCAGCGGACTTCGCGTTGTACATGGCGATGTCGGCCTTGCGCAGCAATTGCTCGGCGTCGTCACCGGGTTGCGAGCAGGCCGCACCGATGCTCGCCGTGGCGTCGGTTTCCCTGCCGTCCACCAGCAGGGGCCGGTTGAACGCCTCGGTGATCGGCACGGCGATGCGCTCGACGTCCGTGTCGCTGCGAATGCCCTCGAGCAGGATTGCGAACTCGTCGCCACCGAGGCGAGCCACGGTGTCGGACGGCCGGGTCGACTTGACCAGCCGTTGCGCCGCCGCCTGCAGCAGGCGATCGCCGGCATCGTGTCCGAGTGAGTCGTTGACGTTCTTGAAGTTGTCGAGGTCGAGGAACATGACAGCGACTCGCTGCTGCGACCGATGCGCCAGCGTCAGCGCATGCTCGACCCGGTTCCAGAAGAGGCTGCGATTGGCGAGCAGCGTCAGCGGGTCGTGGAATGCCAGCTTGCGCAGCTGCTCTTCCAGCGCCTTGCGCTCGGTGACGTCGCGGAAGTTCAGGGCCAGACCGGCAATGGCCGGATCATCCATCAGGTTGCTGCCAACGCACTCGAGGGTACTGCGCCGTTCGCCTGATTCGACGATCAGCTCGATGGGTCCAACGACTCGGCCACACGTCTCCGACACCTCAGCGAGGAATGCAGCCAGCCGTTCCTTGTCGCCATCGACCCAGCGGTCGAGGAGATTGCGTCCCACCATGTCGTCCGGGTGGGTCGCAAAGGTACGCTCGGCCGCCGGCGAGGCGAATTGCAGCATCCCCTCGGCGTTGGTGATCATGATCACGTCAGACGCGTTCTTGATCAGGGACGCATAGCGGGCCTCGACGATGTCGGCTGCACGGCGCTCGCGCAGCAGGGCATCGTCGCGCGAGAGCACGCCCTGTCGCACCATGACCAGCGAGGTCAGCACGAAGATGATGACGGTCATCGTGTTCACGGGGCTGGCGGCCGTGCTGCTCTCGACGTACACCAGCACCAGGAACGACACCATCATGGCGATGTACGGCATCCCCTCGATGAGTGCGACGCTGAATGCACTTGGGGCGCGACGCGCGCCAGGCCTGCCACGCAGCTGCTCGCGCGCGGCGGCCGCAAGCCAGATGTAGCAGGAGAGGTAGATGACATCCGAGACGCTGCCCGGAATGTAGCTGCCGTCCACCTTGGACATGGCCCAGACGATGTCGGCAACGGACATCGACGAGAAGCCGAGCGTGAGCAGCATCAGGGCCCGGCGCCGGATGGGCGTGGCGCCCGAGTGCATCAGCAACACGCCGCAGGCCAGCAGCATGAGGCAGTTGAGGGCGATGTAGCTCTGCGCCAGCACGTACTTGAGCGCGTTCGGGTCGCGTTGGGCGTCCGCCGTCGGCGAGATGACGAAGAACCAGAAAAATGCGCCGAACCCCAGCATCAGGATCGCCGTGTCGAGCCCCAGCCGGACCCATTGCACGCGAACGGCGGCGGTGCGGATCACGGTCAGCACCGCAGCAAGGACCAGCGGATAGAAGCCCAGGAAGAACACGTCGCCGATCGAAGGGAAAGGGTCGATCCCGTACAGCCAGTAAGTCGAATGCAGGAGGTTGCCCGTGCTGTAGGTTGCCAGCGCGGCCGTGAGCAGCCACCAGGTGCGGCGCGCGGCCGGCTCTGCCGAGCCTCGCGCGGCAGCCCCTGTCAGGACGGCCACGCAGATGCTCGCCACCGAGTCGGAATACAGGTTGAAGACGTCGAGCCACGGCCAGGCACGACCGTCGACCAGGATCAGTGCGATGGCGAGCGCAATGTAGACGATCAGGCCGACGGCAACGGCGCCGGTCCAGCCGGAACTGAATCGCTCACGCTTCGTCATGCCATCGCTCGTCGGCCACTGTGGGGACATAGTGTTCGGTCCGCGTCTCCCATACGCGGCAGCCCTTTAGATTCGTGACATCTAGCCTCAGCGGATCAGGGGTGGTCTGTGACCGCCGTACGAATATGTCAGCCCCGCTTGTGACGCAGTTCACAGGTCGAGCTGCCTCGGCGCAGCGCCGGTCATGAACGATATTTGCAGGTTCGATCATTGCAGAAGAAAGGCGGCGGTGAGCCCTGCAGACTGTCAGCGCGTCCGTCCGAAATGTGAAACTGACGCAAGTCTTCGGTCTGACGCTATGTCACATTCCCTGCGGATTGTGGCAGGCTACCGGCCGCCTCGGCACACGCTTGCGGGATTCGCGAGCGGCCGGGGCAGCGATACTCGTGCAGGAGCGATGGAAGACATGCTGTATTGGCGCAGAAACAGGGGTTTGATGACGCTGACGGGCTTCATGCTGGCCGTGTGCACGCCCTTGGCCGCGTTGGCTGCCACGCAGGGGTCCGTGCCGCCGAAGACGATCCCGGAGGTTCGCTCCCACGCCTACTACATCCTCGATGAGTCGGCCTCATCGGTACTCGCTGCACGCAATGAACGCACTGCCGTTCCAATCGCTTCCATCACCAAGCTGATGACGGCCCTGGTCGTGCTCGAGGCCGGTCAGCCCATGGACCAGGGGGTGACCATCACCGCCGATGACGTGCGTGGGACCGCCGGCAACGGCTCACGCCTCGCGGCGGGATACAAGCTGAGCCGGCAGGACCTGCTGCACCTGGCGCTGATGTCGTCCGAGAACCGTGCCGCCTATGCGCTGTGCCGATCCTATCCGCGCGGCCTGCGTGCCTGCGTGCAGGCCATGAACAAGAAGGCCGCTGCGCTCGGTATGAGCACGGCGCACTTCGTCGAGCCCACGGGTTTGTCGAGCCGCAATGTGGCGAGCCCAGAGGACCTGGCCAAGCTGGTGCTGGCGGCCGCAGGCAACCGCACGATCAGCGAATACTCTACGTCGGCCCGTCACACAGTGATCGTCAGCCGTCACCAACTCGAGTTCCGCAATACCAACCTGCTGGTCGCCAATCCAGCCTGGCAGGTCGACGTGCAGAAGACCGGCTACATTCCGGAAGCCGGACGCTGTCTCGTGATGCAGGCCGTGATCGATGGCCGCCCGGTCGTGATGGTTCTGCTCAATTCCTATGGCAAGTACACGCGGATTGCGGACGCCAAGCGGGTCCGGACCTGGCTTGAGTCGCGGAGCCGGGTCGCCGCTCTCTAGGCGTAGCCCTGCAGCAGGTATCCCGGCAGATGGGAGCCGCACGCCATCACGTGCGTGATGGCCTCGCGATCGTATTCGTCCCCGGATCGATAGCCCTCGAAAAACGAATGCAGCCGATCCACGCGTTCGGACATCGCACCGACGGCCTGTAACCCGATCGCGACGCCGTAATTCGTGAAGGCGAACTTGACGCCAGGCAGCTCGAGGCCGCGGCAGAAGTAGCCCTCGTCTGTCCAAAGCCGATCGAGCATCCTGAGGCAGCGATTGCGCTGCGTGACTGCCCAGTTCTCGAGGGGGAAGAACTGGGTCATCCAGAGCATCATGCCGATGCCGAGGTCCTGGTTGATCGAGAGTGCCAGGTAAGACCGCTCGACGAGTCGGCGCAGGTCTGCGATCTGCGGTGCCAGCGCAGCGTCGTCGAGCAGCCGGTATGAAACGTAGCCATCGAAGGCATCAAGCGCGCCGAAGCCCTCGAAGTCGGGATCCGGGCCGCTCAGGTCCTCGAGCATTTTCCATCGGACGCCATGTGCCGGGACGACAAACGCATCGTGCACGTCCCGCGCCAGCTGGATCCCCTTGGCCGTGTATTCCGGCACGTACCGTCCAAGGACGGAGAGTGCGTACATCCACATCGCGAGATAGTGGTAGTACTGTCCGCTACGGTCGGGAGCCTCGCCGATGCGCATGCCGCGCGGGCGATCCAGCACGCGCTCGACATCTGCAACGAGGGCGCGCGCCTGCTCCAGGTACCGCGGATCCTTCAGTTCCGCGTGCAACGACACCAGCAGCACGACGCCGAACGCGTCGGTCCACAGGTAGCGCAGGCCATTCGGCCAGATGCCCTCGGCGCGCATCCATGCGAGCTTGTCGAGCACGTAACCGATGTCCCTGCACGCCGCCACGAACGACTCCGCTCTCAGATCCCGAATGGATAGGTGTCCGGCGCTCCCTTCAGTTCGGACGAGTCGAGGGGCGTGACGGCGCAGGTCTGGTCAAACCAGACGTACTCGTCGAACTGCCCTGGCAGGACGGCCTCGAAGTAATGGCTCTGCAGCTCGGTTTCGGGGCGATAGATCACGCCGATTGCCCGCTCGAGCCTCGGCTTCAGCAGCGCCTTGCGCAGGTCGTTCGATGCGGGCTTACGCAAGGGCAGTAGGAATCCAGGCACCCCGGCTGCATGGAACAGGCGCTCGTAGCTTTGATCAAGCGACGGGCGAACATCCTTGACGAGCATGGGCCCATCCCAGTCTGATGCAGCAGCGACCGTGCCGCTGTGGGTGCCGAAGCCGATCGAGTATGCATCCAGGCCGAAGTGATTGCGGCACAACTGGCCGATGTTGTACTCACCGCGCTTCGACATCTCCGTCGCACTGGCATCGCCGACGTGGGAGTTATGAGCCCAGACGATCCCGCGGCTCGCCGGCCCGTAATGACGCAGCAGGTTCTGCAGCGTCTCGAACATGTGCCCGTCACGCAGGTTCCAGCTGGCGCGTGAGCCGTAGTACATGACCCGGTAGTACTGCTCTGCGTTCGTCACCAGCAGCGCGTTCTGCGCTGCATCCAGGAAGCGCTCGCCGTCGTGCTCGGCGTAGGCCTGCTGCTTCTGCTGCAGATCCACGAGCACCGCGACCACTTCGTCCTCGCAGGTACGGTACTGCCCCGTCAGCGCAGCCTGACCGTAGGTAGTTGGATCCGTCTGCCAGGGCGTGAGGCAACCGTAGCGCAGTCGTGCCACGCGCGCCGTGTGCGGATCCACGTCGTCCAGGTACTGCAGAACCGCTCGGATCGAGCTGTGCAGGCTGTACAGATCGAGTCCGTGAAACGCGGTGCGTTGCGTGAACTTGAGCCCCGCATTGCGCGCGTGCAGCCAGTCGACGAACTCGCGGGTCTCGCGATTGCGCCACATCCACACCGGGAAGCGGGCAAAGGCCGTCCACTCGGACGGCGGGGAGTTCGAGTGTCGCACGTAGTGGTCGACGCGTGCAGCGTCCGGCCAGTCCCCTTCGATGGCGACGAAGGCGAAGCCCTTGCGTTCGATCAGCTCGCGCGTGATGCGGGCCCGCATGCGATAGAACTCCGAGGTTCCATGCGAGGCCTCACCAATCAGCACGACACGGGCCGCACCGATTCGCTCGAGCAGGGGCTCGAGGTCGGCCGAAGCGATGTCCGTGAAGGCCTCGCAGTTGAGCGCGACCGAACTCGCGATCCGGGCGTCATCGAGTGGAGCCGGCCGGGCAGGGGCGAGCTGGACCGGTTGGTCGTCAGGGCGGTCCGGCGTCCAGCCTTCCTCGCCAACGAGCGGCACGAAGCGCACGTCGAGCAGCTCCTCGGTCTGGAATTCTTCCTCGGCAACCCGTGTGATGCGCAGCAGTTCCTGAGTTCGCCGGTCCCGTGATCCGACGGGAATGACCATCCGCCCACCGATCCTGAGCTGGTGCTTCAGCGACTCCGGCACCCTGGGCCCACCGGCCGCGACGACGATGGCGTCGAACGGGGCGTGCTCGGGCCAGCCGAGCGTGCCATCGCCGTGCAGGACGTGCACGTTGTCGAAGCCCTCCGCGGCGAGCGTCGCCGCGGCCTTGACTGCCAGCTGGCTGTAACGCTCGATCGTATAGACGTGCTGCGCGATCTTTGCGATCACTGCCGCCGCGTAGCCCGATCCGGTGCCGATCTCGAGGACCGTTTCTCCGCCTTGCAGCAACAAGGCCTCGGCCATCAACGCAACGATATAAGGTTGCGAGATCGTCTGGCCTTCCTCGATCGGCAAGGGCGAGTCGTCGTAGGCAAACTCGCGCAGGTCAGGCGGCAGGAATGCCTCGCGCGGCACGCTGCGCACTGCGTCGAGGACGAGCGGTGCATGGACACCGCGGTGCACGACCTGCCTGTCCACCATTGACTGGCGGAGTTTGCGGTAGTCGGGGTGCTTGTCCTTAAGCACATCCATGGCAGGTTCATTAATACACCGCCACACCCGACTTGAAAATCCGTGCATTCATCGATCCCGGAGCGACGCAACAATGCGTCGCTGAACTCATTCCAGGTGAATCGGTCAAGCAGCGAATGCGAGCGCGCGGCTCTATCGTCTCGTCTTTTCGTACGTGCCCACGAGTTCCGCGTGCGCCAAGACGTGACCTTGCATCGCCGCCTCCACCTGCGCCTTGGTCGGGAGCTTGAGTCCATCGAGCACAACGTCCAGCGCGTACAGCTTATGAAAGTAGCGATGCCGGCCGATGGGCGGACAGGGGCCGCCATACCCCGTGCGCTTCCAGTCGTTCAACCCCTCGACCGTTCCCGCAGGCAGGGCTGCCGGCGCGATACCCTCCGGCAGCCCGCCTGAATCCACGGGCAGGTTCGCCAGCACCCAGTGGACCCACGTCATCCTGGGCGCGCGCGGATCGGGCGCGTCCGGATCGTCGACGATCAGCACCAGCGATCTTGCGCCCGCTGGCACGCCCCGCCAGTGCAGCGCGGGCGAAATGTCGTTGCCCTCGCACGTGCAACGCGTGGGTATCGGCGTGTCGGGACCGAAGGCGGTCGATGAGATTTCCAATGCCATGACCGGCCCTCCCGTGAGCAGTGCAAAAAAAAGAGCGTGTTCCTTATGGCCAATCTTCGACTCCCGTGGCGAGGCAGTGTCCGCACATGACCCGACGCCGCGCAGAAGATCGGCATCGCTGAATTGCAGCTCGCCGGATTGTAGCTGGACGTCCCTGCGTCATGAGGCAGCGGGGCTTTCACCCTGCGGGGCGGCCATCCATGCGGCGCGAACATTGGCCGCTGTCGGCCCGTTGCCATCCGGCCGCCAGCCCGGCGGGCCGAAGACATATCCCCCGATTTCGCGCAGGCTCCTTGCACGTCCAACGTCACGGAACAGCGCCGCCCATTCATGGAACGCGATCCTGATGGGGTTGAACGTGTCGATGTTGTGGATCAGGCCGTACTTCGGCGGGTCATCGTCGCGTTCGGCCACGAACGTGCCGAACATCCGGTCCCACACCATGAATATGCCCGCGTAGTTGCGGTCGACGTAGCGGGGGTTCGACGCGTGGTGCACGCGATGGTGCGATGGCGTGTTGAACAGGTACTCGAACCACGCCGGCATGCGGCGAATGGCTTCGGTGTGGATCCAGAACTGATACAGCAGGTTGAGTCCACTCTGCAGGAAGATCATCTCCGGCGGGAAGCCGATCAGCAGCAGCACGAACCACGGCGCCCAGGTGCCGACAAGCACGCCGGTCCAGGGCTGCCGGATCGCCGTAGAAAGGTTGTACTCCTGCGACGAATGATGATTGACGTGTGCTGCCCACCAGAAGCGGCACTCGTGGCTGATGCGATGGAACCAGTAGTACGCCAGGTCGTCGAGCACGACGATCGCCGCCCAGGCCCAGGGCGAACTCATCGAGATGTCGTAGACCCGGAATTGGTAGACCCACGTAAACACCACGACCGTTGCACCCGCCAGCGCCACGTTGGTTGCGTAGTTGCCGGCACGCATACCAATCGATGCGAGAGTGTCTTGCAGCGTGTAGCGGCCGTGGACGAGGTGAGCGCGAATCAACGCCATCTCGAGCAGCATCAAGGTGAAGCGCGCCAGCACCAGCACTTGCGCCGTGGTCAGGGCTTTCATGGCGTAGTCGGCCTGCGTCGGTAGCCGGAGTCATGGAAGAATAGCATCGCCGGCACCAGCGCGAGCAGCGTCAGGAGCGCGGCCGTGGCAAAGACGGCGCCGTAGCCGAACCGGTCGGTGAACAGACCGCCGATCATCGCGGCTACGCCCGTGACCATCACCATCAACGAGGCTTGCAGCGAGTAATCGGTGCCCGGCGCATGGACGCGACAGCGGTCCATCATGAGTGTGAACAAGGCGACGGTCGACAGGCCGTCCGCGAACTGTTCGAAATACACGATAGCCCCGATTGCATAGAGGTCGCGAACGCCACCGACGACCAGCAGGTAGCCCGCGAGCCCCAGCGCCTGCAGCACGCCGAACGCCAGCAATGCCTCGCGGTGACCGATTCGCAGCAGCGTCGTACCGCCGACGAACGCACCGAAGACTCCGGCCGTAGCGCCCGCGACGCCCGTGATCACGCCGATTTGCGCTAGCGAGAAGCCGCTGTCGGTCAGCAGCGGTCCCGTCATGCGCGAGGCGAGCGAATCGCCGAACTTGTACAACGCGATGGTGGCAAGCCACCAGCCGAGCCCCGGTCGCGCGACAAAGCCGCGGAACAACCAGGCGTAGCCGCGCAGGCCGTGCCACTCGGTGTGCGTCGCGGACTGCTGGATCGGCGTGCGGGCGTCGTCCATGAACAGGACCGGCACGATCACGAGCAGCATCATGCACGCCAGGCTGCCGTAGCTCGCCTGCCAGCCGTACCTCGAAACCAGCCACAGCAAGCCGGCGCTGCCCATCACCATGCCGAGCTTGTAGCCGACGACCTGGATGCTGTTGCCTAGACCGCGCCATTCCGGCCGCAACTGGGTGATCGCGTAACCGTCGGTAGCGATGTCCTGCGTCGCCGAGACGACGTTGGCGCAGAACAGCACGGCAAGCAGCCAGGGGAGCCGTGCGACCCAAACGTCGAAGTCCTGCGCCGCGACGACCAGCATCAGCGCCATCGAGAGGCCGTTCAGCGCCAGCAGCCACTGCTTGCGTGTGCCGAAGCGATCGATCAGGGGTGCCCAGAGAAACTTCAGTGCCCAAGGCAGCGCGAGTGCGCTGGTGAAGCCGATCAGCGACAGCGAGACACCCTGGTCGCGCAGGAGCGCCGGCAACGCTTTCGCAATCAGGCCGGAGGGCAGGCCCTGCGCGAAGTAGAGCAGGGCCAGCAGCGCAAGCAGGCGGCCGCTCATCGCTCAGTGGCCGGCAGGTACGGCAGCAGGGTCCTGCCGCCACCGTCGCAACGCCTCATTGTGCGCGAGCGGCGGGTGCTCCCATGGCCACGCCTGCCGGTGCCGGTGCCGACGCGAGCGCGTGCCACAGGTCCCCGACGTGCTGCACTACGGCGCCTTGCGCCGCAACGCGCAGGTCGAACTTCGAGCCCTCGAAGGCGGGCGTTTCGACGACGACCACGGTGTGGGCCGCAGGACCGCGGACTTTCCTGCCGTCGACGAACACCTCGGTCGCTGCGAGCAACTCGTCGATCGAGCCGTCGCGGATCGGCTGACCCTTGTCGTCACGGCTGATCACGCCGGCGACGATCGTTTCGCCGAAGCGAGTCTGACCGGACTGACGCAACGGAATGCCTGCGGCCTGCAGCAGCCGGACGATCTCCGCTCCGACGGGACTGTCCTCGGGGTGTGTGCCCTGCGAATAGATGTACCCGCCCTCCGTCGAGAGTTCGTCCTCGTGCAGGTCGAGCACCATGCGGGGCGGATACTGCTGTGCAAGGCGCAGGACGTACTGCGTCAGCGCGGCCGTCTCCGGTCCCGGCGCTTTGTCCGCGCGGGGTCGGGTTCCTGCGTCGAGATCCGGCAGCAGGTACTCGGCATCGCCTACGCTGTAGCCGCCGCCTTTCTTCCAATCGCGTTCGGGAGTGTTCGGGTAGCGCCAGTTGTGCCGATAGGCCTTCGGGTTGGCGAGCGGGATGACGACGATGGGCACGCCGGCGTCGGCGAGTTGCGTGAGGCTCGCGAGATTGGCGGCAATGGCGTTCGGCCCGGCGGGCTCCTCGCCGTGAATGCCCGACAGGATCCACAAGGCCTCGCCCCGATGCGGCGTGCGCCAGGACTTGATTGCGATTCCCGGGGTGTCGGGATAGTCATAGATCGTCTCGGAGGTCCAGCCATGTTCAGTCGACAATGCGTCGAAGCGGCCCAAGATCGTGCCGAGCGGGAGCCGGCCGTCGGCCGTGTAGTCGGCGGTTGCAGCCGCGGCCTGCACCGCCACCGAGTCATCAGCGCGCAGGGCGGGCACAGTCCCGACGCAGAGCGCCGCAGCAAGCGTGAGGGCGATTCTCATGGCAACTCCGCTGCCCGGCGTCGGCGCATGAACCAATAGAGCGGCAGGCCGGCCGCACCGAGCACGAGCGACCAGACGAACGGTTCGCGGCCGAGCCCGATGAAAGCGAAGACGACGTATGCGGTACCGAGGATGCCGAGCACGAACAGGCTGCCCGGCAGTTTGCGCTTGCCGCGGCGTGTCAGCACCACGAGCGCGATCGCGCACAGCAGGTACAGCGGCAGGTTGGCGGCCGTCACCACCTGTGACAGGAACGTGAAGCCGTCGACCATCGACTTGCTGTAGTTCATCAGCACCATGACGGTGGCGAGCACGGCGGTCAGCACCAGCGCAAACCACGGCGCTCCGCGCGAATTGAGTCCGCGCACGGCTTGCGGCAGGAAACCATGGCGTCCCATCGAGGCCGTGAGCTCGCTGACCAGCAGCGTCCAGCCGTTCAGCGCGCCGAGGCCGCTGATCACCACGAAGACCGACAGCAGGCGGCCATTGCCGGCACCGACGAACTGGTCGAGCAGGTCGGCGAACGGCGCCGAGGACCGCGCCAGTTGCTCCTGCTCGAGCAGCAGCATCGCCATCGCCGACACGCCGATGTAGATGACGGCCATCAGCATCGTGCCGAAGATCGTCGAACGCGGGATGTTCTTCTCCGGGTCGCGGACGCGGCCGGCCGGTACCGCCGCAGACTCGATGCCGAGCATGGCGAACAACGCGATCGTGGACGCTGCCATCAGGGCTTCCAGCGTGATCGGAGTCGTGGGCGGGTGGCGCGTGTAGACAGACGGTTCGGTGAGCAGCAGCCACGCACCGAGGCCGAGGATGAAGAGCATCGGCAGCAGTTTCAGCCCGGTCGTGACGATCTGCACGCCGCCGCCGGTGCGCACCCCGAGCAGGTTGACGCCGACGAACAGCCAGATCAGCGCAGTGGCGAGCAAGACCGGCGACACTGCATCGAGTCCCGGCAGCACCTTGCCCAGGTAGCCGACGAGACCGATCGCCAGTGCAGCGTTCGTGATCCAGCACGAAACCCAATAGCACCAGATCGCGATGTAGGCAGGCAGCTTGCCAGTGGTCTGCTCGATGTAGGTGTAGGGGCCGTCGGCCGCAGGAAACTCACGCGCGAGTTGCGCGAACACGCGCGCGAGCATGGTCATGCCCAGCACCGTGATGCCCCAGCCCAGCATCGCATTGAAGCCGTAGGGTGCCAGCGATGCCGGCAGCACGAAGATACCCATACCGATCGTGTTGCCGACCACCAGGGCCGTGCACATCCAGAATCCGAGTTCCTTCGGCTGTTGCATTTCGCCTCACGCGCCCTTGCCCTGCAGTGCCTCGTCGAGCGCGGTACGCAACATGCCGATGGCTTCGTCGACTTCGGCGGTCGTCGTCGACAGCGGGGGCATGAACCGCAGCGTGCTGACGCCGCAGGACAGCAGCAGCAGGCCGTTGTGGTAGCCGCGCGTCACGAGCCGATCGATCAGCGCCCGCGCGGGGGTTCGCTCGGCATCGTTCTCGATCAGCTCCATGCCGATCATGAGGCCTCTGCCGCGGACTTCGCCGATGCACGGGTAGTCGCGTTGCATCTCGCGCAGGCGCCCCATGAAATGCTCGCCCACGCGCGCCGCGTTGGCGGCGTACTCCGACTGGACGAGGTCGAGCGTCGCGATCGCCGCAGCGCAACTCAGTGGATTGCCGCCGAACGTGTTGCCGTGCGCGCCGCGCTTCCACTGCTCCATGATCGTTCGCTTCGCGATGATCGCGCCGATCGGCATGCCGGAGCCGAGTCCCTTGGCGCTGGTCATGATGTCGGGCTTCACGCCCGAGTGCTCGCACGCCCACATCCTGCCGGTGCGGCCGACTCCAGATTGCACTTCGTCGAAGATCAGCAGGATGCCGTGCTCGTCGCACAGCGCGCGCAGGCCGGCCAGGAACCCTTCAGGCGGCCACAGGTACCCGCCTTCGCCCTGCAGCGGCTCGATCAGGATCGCGGCAACTTCGGACGCCGGGACGTTGCGCTCGAACAGCATGCGGATGTAATCGAGCACCGCCTTGCCCTGGTCCGCGCCCGCAAACAGGGGCCGGTACGGATTGGGGTACGGCACGTGCGTCACGCCGGGCATCGTCGGCGCGAATCCCTTCTGCTGCGTGTACTTGCTCGATGTGAACGCGAGCGACCCCATCGTGCGGCCGTGGAAGCTGCCGAGAAAGCCGATGAATCGCGGGCGGCCGGTCACGTAGCGCGCGAGCTTGATCGCGCCTTCGACCGATTCCGTGCCGGACTGGCACAGGAAGCTCATCACGGGCTCACCCATCGGCGCGACTTCGGCCAGGCGCTCCGTCAGGTGCGTCATGTTCTCGTGCCAGTAGTCACTCGAGACGTGCAGGAACTGGTCCGCCGCCGCCTTGATGGCATTGACCACCTTCGGATGGGCATGTCCCGTGGAGCACACGGCAATGCCGGCGACGAAGTCGAGGAAGCGATTGCCGTCGACGTCCCAGACCTCGGTGCCGCGCCCGTGCGACATCACGAACGGATAGTCGCGCGGATAGGAGGGCGAAGCGACGGACACGTCGCGCGCGAGCATGGCCCGGGCGTTCGGGCCAGGGAGGGCGGTCTTGATATGCGGGTTCGTCACGGTAAGCTCCTGGAGGGAATCCCGCCTCAGGCGGGAAGTCGCACGGGGCGGCGATGCGCCTCGCGGGTGCGCGCATGCAAGGCGCGCAGGGTTTCAAGTTCAATTTTCGTCGGCGGCGCAATCGTCTCGACGGTCGCAGCGACCTTGAGTGGCCAGCCGGTTGCGGCGCGGGCCTCGTCGACGGTCGTGCCGTCAAACAGAGCCGACAGTTGCAGTTCGTCGCTTGCGGGGTGCGGTTTCAGCACGCCGAAGTCGGTGATCACGGACTGCGGGCCGGTGCCGCGCATCGACGTTCTCGCACGAGCACCGTTGCCTTCGAGAAAGCCACCGCTGGTGCGGAAATCGAGCTGTGCGACGAGGCTGCGTGGCGTGGCCTTGAGCATCACGAACGTCTGCCTGGCATGGGCCGCGATCTCCGTGGCGCCGCCCGCGCCGGGCAAGCGGGTCTTCGGCGCATCGTACGGACCGATTACGGTGCTGTTCAGATTGCCGTACCTGTCCACCTGCGCAGCGCCAAGAAAACCCACATCCACGCGGCCGGCCTGCAGCAGGTAGCTGAAGACCTCCGGCAGCGGAATGACGCAGGCCGCGGTATCGGCGAGTTCGCCGTCGCCGATCGACAGTGGCAGCACGTCCGGGCGCGTCTCGAGCGTGCCGGATTCGTAGATCAGCACGACATCGGGCGCGTGTGTGAGGCGCGCGAGATTGCACGCGGCACTTGGCAGGCCGATGCCGACGAAACAGACGCAACCGTCCCACAGTTGGCGCGCCGCGGCGACGGTCATCATTTCGTCGCGGGTCCAGTCGTTCATGCGACCTCCCTCAGGCTGGCCAGGAACGTCGCGTGATCGCGGCTTGCCAGGACGTGCTGCTGCATCCACGCGAGAAAGCCGTCGCGTTCGCGCGCGATCGTATCCCAGCGTTGATAGAAGCCGTTGTCGCGCGCGTAATGACCGTGGACGTAAGATGGATACGCACCGCCCCGGCATTGCGCCACGGCACTCACGATCCAGTGCGGCAGCACGATGCCATTCATGGCGGACGGCAGTTCGTCGACGATTTCCTCGACCGTCACGACCAGGGTGCGGGCAGCGAACGCGGCCTCACGCTGGGCGCCGACGATGCCGTACATCGCCACGTTGCCGCGCCTGTCAGCGCGCTGTGCATGCAGGATCGTGACGTCGGGATTCAGCGCGGGCACTGCGGCCAGCCGTTCGCCCGTGAACGGGCAGTCGACGCTGCGGATGCGCGGATTGACGGACGGCAGGTCGGTGCCGAGGTAGCCGCGCAGCGTGGCGAACGGCAGCCCGGCGGCACCTGCGCTGTAGGCTGCGGCCACGCCCGCGTGAGTATGCTCGTCGAGCGCGAGCGGCGCGGGCCACTGGTGTTCGACGGCATCCCGCAGTCGATGCAGCGAGCCAACGCCGGGATTGCCACCCCAGGAGAACGTGAGCTTGCTCGCACAACCCATGCCGATCATCTGGTCGTAGATCAGGTCCGGCGTCATGCGCACGAGGTGCAGGTTGCGGCGGCCCTGCCGGATGATCTCGTGTCCCGCCGCGAACGGGATCAGGTGCGTGAAGCCTTCGAGCGCAACGCAGGCGCCGTCGCGTACGTGCGCGGCGATCGCATCACGCAGTGTCGTGATCTTCGACGTCACTGTTCGACCACCGTGCGCGACTGTTCGCGCTGGTATTGCGCCAGGTAATAGAACGAGGCGATGGCCTTGCCGGTGGAACCGGACCCTTTCCAGCCGCCGAACGGCTGGTAGCCTGGCCACGCGCCCGTCGTGGCACCCTGGCGCCGATTCGCATAGGTGACGCCGGCTTCGATGTTGTCGTGAAACCACGGCACTTCGTCGGCGTCGCCGTAGAAACCTGCCGTGAGCCCGAGGTTGGTGTCGTTCGCGAGCCGCATGGCCTCTTCGCGATCGCTGACTCGATGCAGCATGAGGATCGGCAGGAACATCTCGTGCCGCCACAGCGGATGCGCGATCGGGGCTTCGGCGAGCACCGGTTGCACGTAATGACCGCGCGCGAACTCTGCCGAATCCAGCATGCCCGCGCCCGTGATCAGCGTGGCGCCGCCGGCGCGGAGTTCACGCACGTAGCGCGCGTAATGCGCCGTTGCGTTCGCATTGATGACCGGGCCCAGCCAGTTCTCGCGACAGCAGGGGTCACCGATCCGAATCGTGTCGATCTGCGCGCGCATGCCTTCGATCAGTTCGTCGGCCACCGCGTGGTCGACATACAGGCGCGACAAGGCGGAGCACTTCTGGCCACCCATGCCGTACGCCGAGCGAACGATGCCGGCGGCGGCATCTTCGAGATTGGCCCGCGCCGTGACGATGCAGGGATTTTTGCCGCCCATCTCAGCAATGCACGGACGCGGCCAGGGCCCCGACGCCATGCGCTGCAGCAGCTGCGTGCCGACGGCAACGGATCCCGTGAATGTGATGCCCGCCGTGGCGGCGTGCGACGATAGTGCTGCGCCTACCTCGCGGCCCGAGCCGGACAGGTACTGAAAAACGCCGGGTGGCAGGCCGGCGTCGCGGATGCAGTCCGCCAGGAGGCGTCCGGCCCAGGGCGTATCCGTCGCGCCCTTGACGACGACGGTGTTGCCGGTGACGAGCGCCGCGGCAGCCGGACCACCGGCAAGCGCGAGCGGAAAATTGAAAGGCGCGATCACGACCCACGCGCCATAGGGGCGCATGACGCTGCGATTGCGCGACACCACGTTCGGCAACGGGTCGTTCGGCAGTTCGTGCTCGTAATAACCATGTTGCTCGAAGTCGTCGGCGTAGTGCCGGAAGAAGTCGACCGTCTCCTGCGCCTCGCCGAGCGCTTCCATCCGGTTCTTGCCCACTTCAAGGGCGAGTGCGGCAGCGATTTCATAGACACGCGCTTCCATGACGTCCGCGACACGGAGCAGCAGGCGCACTCGTTCGCTGGGCGGTGTGGCGCGCCAGGCAGGGAACGCCTTGTGCGCGGCGTCCATGGCGGCGCGAGCGTCCTGCTCAGTCGCCACGGCAAATTCCCCAAGCTGGATGTCACTGTCGTTCGGGCTGCGATGGGACACGTAGTGCGCAGCGGCCGTGTCCACCCCATTCAGGAACAGCGAGTGACGCCCGCCGAGCATGGAGCGAACGGTGACCAGCGCTGCCTCGAAGCGCCCGTGCATCTCGGGTGGCGGCTCGAACATCGTGGCGTAGGTGAGGCGGAAGCTCATGGCAGGCTCGATTTGATGAGGTTCAGGCGGGGAAGTAGCGCGCCAGCAGGCGATCCAGCAGCGCCAGCGCGTTGGCGAGGTCGTGCTCGTCGATGACTAGTGGCGGTGCGACCAGGATCAGGTTGCCGCGCGCACCGAAAGACACGCCCACGTCGAGCGCAGCCTGCAGCAAGGCAGCCAGTGGCGGCGGCATCTGTGGCCAGGGCGCCAGCGGTTCACGCGTGTCGCGATCGGCGACGAGTTCGAGCACGGCAAACAGGCCGTGTCCGCCACGCACGTCGCCGATGACCCGATGTCGGTCGGCCAGCCGACGCAGTTCACGCTCCAGTTCTGCACCCAGCTGACGCGAGCGCTCGATCAGGCCTTCGTCGCGGTAAGCATCGATGGCGGCCACGCCCGCGGCGCACGACAACGGGTGCCCGCAGTACGTCAGGCCGGTGGCGAGCACCTGGTGCTCGAGTCGCGCGGCAATCTCCTGTGATATCACCACGGCACCCAGTGGCATCATCGCGCCCGTGAGGCCTTTCGCGAGCGTGATGACGTCCGGCCGCCCGGCATCGCCGTAGCGCTGCCAGGCAAACCATTCGCCGCAGCGGCCGAAGCCGCTCATGACTTCGTCGGCGATCAACGGGATGCCACGCGGCCGCGTGATGCGGCGCACGGCTGGCCAGTAGCTGTCCGGAGCGACGATGCCGTTGGATCCTGCGTTCGGTTCCGCGATCACTGCGGCAACACAATCGACGCCGAACAGATCGATCCGTTGCCCGATCGCGGCAGCCGCCAGGTCACCGCAATCCGCTGCATCCTTGCTGCCGAAAGGGCAGCGGTAGGCGTAGGGCGGTTCGACGTGCGTAACGCCCATCGCGTCCGGGTCGACCATGGCGCGCGTCCGCGAGTCGCCGGAGAGCGCCATCGCCAGGTGCGTCGAACCGTGGTAGGAGCGATCGCGCGCCACTACGACGCCTTTCAGCTTGCCGAACGCCTGACGCACGATTTTCACGGCATGCTCGTTGGCGTCGGCGCCACCCAGCGTGAAGAACACGCGACCGCCCTCGAATCCGCTCAGTTCGAGCAGGCGCGCTGCGAGGTCGGCGCGCGGCTTTGCGCCCCAGGCGTTCGTCACGAAGCACAACTGCTCGGCCTGCGCGCGGATCGCAGCGACGACGCGCGGGTGCTGGTGTCCGAGATTGCTGCACTCCGCGAGGCTGCTCATGTCGAGCACGCGGCGGCCATCCTCGAGGTGCAGCCAGGCGCCGGCGCCACCGACGACGGTCGGCGCGTTCCAGGTGGATTGCGCGCACCAGCTGTGCAGGACGGTTTCGCGCTCGACAGTCATGCTGCCTCAGCGGCAGGGAGGATCATGGATTGTGCGCCCCGCAGCGCTTGATCTGCTCGAGCAACGCGTCGGGCGACAGGGGTCGTCCGAGCAGGTCTTGCAGCAACCGCCGGGTGTCACGCTCGGAACCGTACTGCAGCAGTTGCCCGCTCAGCCAGGCGTACCAGCGGGGATTGCCGGTGTCGAACGGACCGATCACTGCCGCCGTGCGTGCGCGCATCTCGGCCGTCAGCAGCGCACCGAGCCCGTAATTGACCATGTAGCCTGGGTTGCCCGCCAGCTGCACGCGCATGGCCCACCATGGAACCTCCGGATGAGGGACCACGCGCAGGTACTCGTGCGTGATGTCGGTCCACACCGCATTGGGATCCAGTGCCGGGTCCCGCAGCAGGCGCAGTTCGAACAACGACCAGGCCACGTCCAGCATCACGTTGGCAAACAAGGCGCGCATCGACGTGGCTTCAGCAACGACTGCTCCCAGATAGTGCCTCTGCCACGCCGGTTCATGCACGCTCCACGAGGGGACGTCGGCGAACGCCTCGGTAAAGAGTGTGTCGGGCCAGTCCATGAAGGCAGGTCGTGTGTGTATTGCGCTCACGTGCACGGCATGACCGTTCTCGTGCACCAGTTCGTTGAGCGAGAACAGGCCGCCGGCCGCGTACGTTCCGAGCACTCGCGCAATGGGGCGATGCCATTCCTTCTGCACCGTGCGGCCGCGCACGAGGAAGTCGGAGTAGGCGAGCGGCGACTTGTCCGGACGCGGTTCGAGGTCGAACACCACGCCGAGTTGCGTGAGATCCGCGCCAAGGTCGCGGTAAAAGCGCTGATTCACTGGCAACAGCGCCGCAGCGGGAATGCGGGCCTGCAACTCGCGGTTGGCCGCACCGTTGACGTAACGGAAGTCCCACGGCTCGATGGGCTCGGCGGGATTCGCGTCGCGCCAGGCTGCGAGCACTTGCACGAGCCAGCGCTCGACGTCCGTCGTCTGGACTCCGATGGCGCGAGCGGCCGCATCGATCTGCGAGCCGTTCCTGCGCGCGTCGGCGGCGGCCATTGCGATCATGCGCCGATACGGGCTGTCGGCTTCGCCCCGGCCATTGAGCGCCGTCCAGAGCGGCAAGAAGGCTGCGAAGAGGGCTTGCCGTTCGGCGCGGTTCTCGACGACGTGCAACAGTTGCAGCGCGGTGCCGCGATCGATCGTGCCGCCGTCGAACTGCAGGCGATTGCCGTGCTCGACGTAGCAGCTGACCAGCGCTGCACGCAGCGAGGAGTAGTCGAGGTCGCGGCGCTGAGCATCGGCGCACGTGCGGACCTGCACGCCCGCAGTGGTGTCGTCGGCCGCCAGGTCAGTCACCGATCTGCGCATCGATGCAATGGCGTCACGGTCGGCGGCGTCGAGTGTGTCGGGCTCGATACGCGACATCACCTGGTCGAACTGCTTGCGCTGTGCGTCGAGCCGCATCGTCCAGGCGGCAAGGTCCTTGTCGCCAAACGACTTCGCACCGCCCGATTCGATGAAACCGACGGCGCCCACGGCATCGAGGTAGTCGAGGAAGGCAGATTCAGCCGTCGCAACGGTTACGTGCGGAGGGGTATCCGCCGGTGCCGCAGAAAAGGCGGCACCGAGAGCGAGCAAAACAAGGACCCTGCCGAGGATCTGCATGGCCGAATCATAGCCATGCCACCCGCGAAGAGCGATCCCGGGTCGCCCTTGGCGCGGGCACCCCGAGTCAGCGTGACAACACCGCGAGCACGAGCAGGGCGGCACCGATGCCGACGAGTACCGCAACCTTCCGGCCCCAGTGACTTGCTGCGGCCAACGGTTGCGAGTCAGCCAGAGCCAGGGGGAGCGTGGTCTCGCT
>JAABQQ010000186.1 GCA_011391405.1 Gammaproteobacteria bacterium | reverse complement strand
GATGTCGACTTCTAAGCTGAGCGGGTTGCGTTCACGCTGCAGCATTGCGTTCCTCGTTGCTGCCCTGGCCGGTTCGACTGGTGCGGCCGCTCAGGACGCTGCGCAGGTTCCGCAACTGACCTACACCGACCTGAGCGCGTGGCTCGACGGCTTCATGCCGAACGCGATCAAGCAGGGCGACATCGCCGGTGCCGTGGTCGTCGTGGTCAAGGATGGCGCAATCCTGGTGCAGCGTGGCTACGGCTACGCGGACGTCGACGCCGAAAAGCCGATGGACCCTGAGCACACGCTCGTACGTCCCGGGTCGGTGTCCAAGCTGATCACGTGGACTGCGCTCATGCAGGTGATCGAGCAAGGCAAGGTGGATCTCGACGCCGACGTCAACCAGTACATCGACTTCAAGATCCCGGCTCTTGACGGCAAACCCGTCACCGTCCGCAACGTGTTGACGCACACCACGGGTTTCGAGGAGTCGCTCAAGAACCTGATCAGCGAAGAAGGCAACGAGCTCCCCGGCTTCGACGCCCTCCTGAAAGAGCATGTTCCGGCCCGGATTTTCGCCCCGGGCACCACGCCCGCGTACTCCAACTACGGCGCTTCACTTGCCGGCTACATCGTGCAGCGTGTCTCGGGCATGTCGTTTGACGACTACGTCGAGAAGCACATCTTCGCGCCGCTCGGCATGAACAGCACGACGTTCCGCCAGCCCCTGCCGGCCGACTGGAAGCCGCGCATGGCGCAGGGCTACAAGGACGCGTCCCATCCGCCGCGCAAATTCGAACTGGTCGGCGCGGCACCGGCGGGCAGCGTCAGCACGACGGCCTCGGACATGGCGCGCTTCATGATTGCGCACCTGCAGCAGGGCAAGTATGGCGAGGCGCAGATCCTGCGGCCCGAGACCGTGCAGTTGATGCATGGCACGCCCTTGACGATCCTGCCGCGGGTCAACCGGATGGTGCTGGGTTTCTACGAGTCCAACTACAAGGGCCGCCGCATGATTGCCCACGGCGGCGACACGGAGTGGTTCCACAGCGACCTGAACCTGTTCCTCGACGAAGGCGTGGGCCTGTTCGTCTCGGTCAACAGCCTCGGCAAGGAAGGCGCTGCGCACCCGCTGCGCAGCACGCTGCTGCGCGAGTTTGCCGACCGCTACTTCCCGGTGCCGGACGTCAAGTCGACGCCGCTGGACGAGAAGACCGCGCGCGAGCACGCCCAGAGCATCGCCGGCCACTACTGGAATTCGCGTCGCCCCGAAACCAACTTCCTGAGCCTGCTGAACCTGGCGGGCGAGGTGAAGGTCGTCGCAAACGACGACGGCACGATCAGCGTCTCGATGCTCAAGAGCCCGACCGGGGAGCCGATCCGCTGGCGCGAGGTCGAACCGTTCGTCTGGCGCGAGGTCCACGGGACCGACGTGGTCGTGGCCGAAGCGAAGGACGGCCGCATCGAGCGCTTCAGCGTCGGGGACTACGCGTCCATCATGATGTTCCAGCGGCCGCCACTGTCGAAGTCGGGCACCTGGCTCCTGCCGGCGGCGATCGCTGCGCTGGTCATCCTGCTGGTGACGACGCTCGCGTGGCCGATCAGCGCGCTGGTACGTCGCTATTATGGCGTCCCGTCGACACTGAGCGTCAGCGACGCGAAGGCGCAGCGTCGGATGCGCCTCGTCGCCGTGGCCACCGTTCTGGTCTGGGCGGGCTGGATGGGCCTGGTCTACGTGATGATGTCGAACATCAGCATGCTCTCGCCGAAGATGGACGGCTATCTGCGGGCACTGCAGGTGAGCGGGGCGATCGTCTTCGTCGGTGGCACGCTGGTGGGCTTGTGGTCTGCCTGGACGACGTTGCGCGGTCAACGCGGGCTGCTCGCGCGAGCGTGGACGGGGCTGCTGGTGGCTGCGCTGCTCGTGAGCCTGTGGGTCGCCATCGCATTCAACCTGCTGCGCTTCAGCGTGCACTACTGACGTGGGCGTTCCGGTGCGGCGCCTGGCCTTGACGCATGCCGTCGAACGCCTGCGGCTCGCGACGCCGTTCCGTATCTCGGGGTACACGTTCTCCGAGGGCTCGGTCGCGCTGGTGACGCTCACGGACGATGGCCTCACGGGACGCGGCGAGGCCAATGGCGTTTACTATTTCAATGACGATGCGGAATCAATCTGTCGCACGATCGAGACCCATCGCGAGGTGATCGAGCGCGGCATCACGCGCGAGGAGCTGGCAACGCTGTTGCCGGCGGGCGGGGCACGCAATGCGCTCGATTGCGCGCTGTGGGACCTGGACGCCAAGCGCACGGGGCGTCCCGTGTGGCAGCTGGCCGGGCTGCATGGCGTGAAGCCGCTGATCACGACGTTCACGCTCGCTGCGGATGATCCCGGGACCGTGCGTGCCGGAGCCCTGAAGTTTGCGGCAGCGCGCGCACTCAAGCTGAAGCTCGATGGCGACCTCGACGCGGACATTGCGCGCGTGAGGGCGGTGCGAGACGCGCGGCCCGACGTCTGGCTCG
>JAABQQ010000185.1 GCA_011391405.1 Gammaproteobacteria bacterium | reverse complement strand
GCACCGCAGGCTCGGCATACGGTCCGCCGACGGCGTCATAAACGACGTCCACGCCTTTGCCGCCAGTGATCTCCTTGACCCGCTCGCGCAGGTCCTGCGTTGAGTAGTTGATCAGGTGGTCCGCGCCGATGCCGCGTGCGACCTCGAGCTTGGCAGCGGTGCTCGCGGCTGCGATCACCTGCGCACCCATCTGCTTGGCCAGCTCGACAGCGGTCGTGCCGACGCCGCTCGCCGCACCCAGCACCAGCATCGTCTCGCCGGTAGTGAGTTGCGCGCGTTGTTTCAAGGCGTGGTAACTCGTGAAGTACGTCAGGCAGATGCCGCTCGCCTGCTCGAAGCCGAGCGTCGACGGCATCGGAATCAATCGCTCCTGCCGGACCACGGCGCGTTCTGCAGCGGCTCCACCACCCGAATACGCAACGACGCGATCACCCACCTTGTGACGCGTCACGCCCTCGCCGACCGCGGCTATTACACCCGCGAGCTCGAGACCGGGAATGAACGGCAGCGGCGGCCGCTCCTGGTACAGGCCGCGCAGCATCAGCACGTCGGGAAAATTCAGCGCCGTCGCCTTGACGTCGATCAGCACCGATCCCGGCGCGAGCACGGGCTCCGGCCAATCCTGCTCCAGCCGCAGTCCTTCGATGCCGGTGAGGGTATGGCAGACGAGCGCTTGCATCGGGATTCCTCAATTTCAGTGCGATCGGAAAGGTCGGCACGCCGCTAGCCGCAGCAGGCCGGCCGGGTCTTGTGCATTGCAATCAGGCCCTGATCAGGTGCGGACCGAGCTCGTCGAGAGTGTGGCAGCCGAGCAGCGTCATCGCACGCTCCATCTCGACGCGCAGCAGGCTCAGCGCGTGGGCCACGCCTGCTTCCCCGCCCGCTGCAAGGCCATAAAGAGCTGCGCGTCCCAGCATCACGGCGTCGGCGCCGAGCGCAACGGCCTTGAGCACGTCCGACCCGCGACGGAATCCACCGTCGACGATGATCGACAACCGGTCGCCAACTTCGGCCGCGCACTGGCCGACGAGTTCGATGCCCGTCGCGCAGGAATCGAGCTGCCGTCCACCATGGTTCGAGAGCACGATGCCATCGGCGCCCGCCTCCACGCTGCGCTTCGCGTCCTCGACGCAGAGGATGCCCTTCAGCACCAGCTTGCCCTTCCAGCGGCTACGCATGCGCTCGATGTCCGCCCAGGCAAGCGTCGGGTTGATCTGCGTGCCCATGAACCGCACGCCCTGCAGCGCCGATCGCGCGCCCGCGGGGAGGAATTCGGTGAGGTTGGCAAATTCCGGGGCGCCGTTGGGCAACATCACCTGCCACAGCCAGCGCGGATGCAGCAGGACGTCGAGCACGCTCGACGGGCTCAGCTTGAGCGGGCGCGAATAGTTACGCTGGTCCCACTCGCGCGCGCCGAGCGCCGGCACGTCGACCGTCACGACGAGTTTGTCGCAACCTGCCGCCTGCGCGCGTTCGATCAGGCGGTCGCTGGTCTTCTGGTCCTTGAGCGGATACAACTGGAACCACGCTGGCCGCTGCAGCTGCGGGTTCAGCGCAATGACGTCGTAATTGGCTACGGTACTGAGCGTGAAGGCGATTCCCGCAGCGTCGGCAGCCTTCGCCAGCGCCAGGTCGCCCTGCGGCCACACCATTCCGTTGAAGCCCGTGGGCGCGATGATCAGCGGCAGGTGCAACGCGTCGCCCAGCACCGTACGGGACAGGTCCGGCAGGCCCGTGCCGACGAGCATGCGAGGCAACCAGGTGATTCGCTCGAAAATCGAACGGTTGCGCTTGAGGGACGTCTCGTCCTCGGCGCCGCCTTCGAGATACTCCATTTCGAACCGCGGCAGCCGGTTCTGCGCGACCCGCCGCAATTCTTCGATCGAGAGCGCGCGGCGGAAGTCCGCGCCAGCGTAGTACTGTCGGGTCATTGGCGTGCGCCGTCCTGCACCATCTGGGTGATCTTCGTCGCCGTCTCCAGCGCGCGCAGGCCGTCCTCGCCGGTCACCACCGGTGGCGTGCCTTCGCGAATGGACCTGAGGAACGCCTCGATCTCGAACTTCAACGCGTCGCCCTGGTCGTACGTGCGCTCTTCGATCAGCACCTGGCCCTTCGGCACGTCCGAACCCGCAGGCGGCTTGCGCACGATGGTGAGCACTTTCTGCTGCAGGTCGATCGAGATGTACGCGTCGTCCTGGAACACGCGCAGCTTGCGCTCCATTTTCATGCTGACGCGGCTTGCCGTGGTGTTCGCCACGCAGCCGTTCGCATAGCGGATGCGGGCGTTGGCGATGTCGAGACCCGCCGAGAACACCGACGCACCCACGGCATCGATCGACGCGATCGGCGCGCCGACGAGGCTCTGGATCAGGTCGATGTCGTGAATCATGAGATCGAGCACGACATTGACGTCCGTGCCCCGCTCCTTGAACGGCGCGAGACGGTGCGACTCGACGAACCGTGGCGTGCCAAGCGTGCCCGCGAGCGCGAGGATCGCGGCGTTGA
>JAABQQ010000184.1 GCA_011391405.1 Gammaproteobacteria bacterium | reverse complement strand
CCACTTGGGCTCGGCAGGCCACCCCTGCGGCCGCGGTCGCCGCACGCTCAGCGATCGAATATCACCGTGCGCTGCCCGCAGACGACGACGCGGTCCTCGACGTGCGCGCGCAGGCCGGCGACGAGCACGCGGCGTTCCAGGTCGCGGCCGGCACGCACGAGATCGTCGACCGACTGCGCGTGGTCAATGCGCCGCGCGTCCTGATCGATGATCGGACCCTGGTCGAGCTCGGCAGTGACGTAGTGACAAGTGGCGCCGATCCACTTCACCCCTTGCTGCCATGCCTGGTGATAGGCGCGTGCGCCGCTGAACGCCGGTAGCAGGCTGTGGTGGACGTTGAGGATGCGGCCAGCGGCACGCGCGCAGAAGGCAGGCGGCAGGATCTGCATGAAGCGCGCGAGCACCATCACGTCGCCGCGATATTGCTCGAACAGCTCGAACACGCGCTCGAAGGCACTCGTTCGCCCGTTGCCACCGGCGTCGGACCCCGCCATCGGCACATGGTGGAACGGCACGCCGTGTGCCAGCGCGAGCGGCCCGAGGTCTTCGTGGTTCGAGATCACGCAGGCGATGTCGATGGCCAGTTCGCCGTCGTGACGGCGCTGCAGCAGTTCGCGCAGGCAGTGGTCGGCCTTGCTGACCAGCACGACGACGCGCTTGCGTTCGTGGCTGGCACCAACCTGCACGCGCAATGGAGCTTGCACGGCCAACGGCGCGAGCGTGCGGTGCAGATCCTCGGCCGAAAGGCGCGACCGCGGGTCGTCGATCTCGCTACGGCAATGGTGCCAGCCGCTGGCCGGATCGGTGTAGCACTGCAGTCCGGCAATCTCGACCCCGTGCGCCTGCACGACGGTCTGCACGGAAAGGGCAGCATGCGCACGCGACGCGGCCGAAAGCAGCAGGTACCAGCGCGGCGGGCCTTCCGTTTCCGAGGCGACGGGCTCGGCATGACGCTCCGCCACCAGGTGCAGCGCTGCGCTCACGGCTGCACCCCGCAGTCGGCGGCCTGCGGAATCTGGCGCCCGATTTCACGGGCCGGTCGGGGCAGCTGCTTCAGCACGCTGCCCATCAGCGCGCAGGAGACGACGGCAGCCGCCGGCGCGGGTGCGTACAGTGGGCAACCGAGCAGCTGCGCCGCCCAGCGCGCGATAGTCACGCTGCGCACATAGCCTTCGCTCTCGCAAATCAGCAGAGCGATGGACTCGCGGTCGCGCTGCAAACCCGAAACGAAGGCGGCGATGGCGTGCGCGTGCCCGGACGCGAACGCCACCGCGGTCAACGCCTGCGGTACACGCAGCGAAGCCGCTTCAAGCTCGCCGGCGACCGTATCGAAGCTCAGATGCAAGGCACGCAGGCCCGGTCGTCGCGCGATGCTGCAGCCCGGCGTGGCGACGCTGATGAGCGCGAAGGCGGCCGCGCGGGGCCATGTCTGGGTGCCGGCGTGGGGGACGACTGCCACAAAACGGATCATTGGGGCCTCCTGGGCGGAATGGTGGGCGCGCCCGCCGTGCCCCCACTTTGAAGTACGCAAGTTGTCCGTCGATCCGGACATGCTGTGGCCAGGCGCCTCGCTCCGTCGGCCCGGGACGCTGCTTTCGCCAATAGCGCGCAGGACTGCGCCCAGGATTGACTGCGCGAATACCACGAGCAACGACCGCTCGGCGTCGCAGAGCATCCGATGCCTGGTTTCAGTATTCCGCAGTGCTGCTGCGCCGCACACGGCATGGCGCCGGTCCAGCAGAGCGCCCGCGCGGAGCAACTGCAGCCCCACCTCTGCCAGATTGAGGCAGGACCCGACATAGGCGGCCGCCGTGGCGCTATGGCAGGGGCAAACTCCGGTTCGATCGGCGTGCCACGATGACGGGCTGGAAGAGCACGTCATCGATGCGCTTCACGTCAACGAACTGCGCCTCGCCGAGCAGCGTCATCAGACGATCAATCGTGACTGCGTAGTAGCGGGTCACAGCCACCGTCGTATGGCATGACCCATCCGGTGCCTCTGACGTCATGTAAAGGCGCAGGTCGTACTGGTCGCCTTCCCACTCCCATACCTGAACAGCCACAAAGCGTTGCCCATCCTGACGATGCATGCCGTACGGGCGAACGTCGTGACTCAGACGGGGCATCGATGCGTAGTCGCGCACAGACAAGATCAGCACGCCCCCTGGACGCAGACAGCGATGGCAACTGCCGAGCGCGCGGAGGATCTCGGCATCCGACAGGAGGTGGGGAATGCTGTTGTCGCAGGCGAGTACCGCTGCCATCGATTCGGAGGCGGTACGCGTCAGCGTCCTCAGATCGTCGATGTGCACCTGCGCCTGCAGTCGGCGCCTGGCAAGTTCGCTTCTCAAACGCTCCAATGCACCGGCCGAGATGTCCGATGCGGTGACCTGATAGCCCTCCTCCAAGAGGCCGAGCGTTTGTGTGCCGATACCGCAGGCGGCATCGAGGATCGGCTGATCTCGCGAAACCCCTTCGTTCCGAAGTAGTCCGGCCAGTGCTTCACCC
>JAABQQ010000183.1 GCA_011391405.1 Gammaproteobacteria bacterium | reverse complement strand
CTGCGTGCGAGCCTCACGCTCGGCCTTGCGCCTGGCCAGGTTCAGCGAGACGGATTTCTCGGTCCGCAGCTTCTCGAGCGCGGAGATTTCGCCGACCGCAAACTGGAAGTTGGGGTCGCCGGCGATGCGCGCATCGTGCTCCTGCTGCAGTTCGGGCAGCAGCGGGGTGAACGCGCCTTCGCGGCTGAAGTCCGAGGAACGGATGCGGTTCCAGGGCAGCGAGCCATCGCGCGAGCTTTCGCCGACTTCGTCGGTGCTGATGGCTGAGGGCAGCGCCAGGTCCGGCATCACGCCCCGGTTCTGGGTGCTGTCGCCCGTCACGCGGTAGTACATGCCGATCGTGACCGTGAGCTGGCCATAGCCCGGATCCTGCCCGAGCGCGTAACGGTCGAGCGGGTAAAGGTTCTGCACCGAGCCTTTGCCGTAGGTTTGCTGGCCGATCACGAGGCCGCGGCCGTAGTCCTGCATCGCGGCCGCAAAGATCTCGGATGCCGACGCGCTGAAGCGATCGACGAGGATCGTGAGCGGGCCGGAATAGGCCGCAGCCTTGTCCTCGGATTCGAGCACTTCGACGCGACCGCCGGTTTCGCGCAACTGCACGACCGGGCCCTTGGGCACGAACAGGTTCACGAGGCCGATCGCTTCGGAGAGGTGACCGCCGCCGTTCTCGCGCAGGTCGAGCACCAGGCCGTCGACGCCGCCTTCGGCCTTGATCTCGTCGAGGAGCTTGCGCACGTCGCGCGTGGTGCTGCGGAACTCGTCGTCCCCTGCCGCGCGCGCATTGTAGTCCTGGTAAAAGGAGGGCACGGTGATGACGCCGACTTTCAGCTCCTTGTCGCTGCGCTTCACCTTGCGGATCTCTTTCTTGGCCGCCTGCGCTTCGAGCGTGATCTTGGTGCGCGGCAGCGTAAGGACGTGTTCCTGCGTGCCCGGGGGCGCGTTGCCCGGCTGGATCTGCAAGCGCACGAACGAGCCGTTCGGACCGCGGATCAGCTGCACGACGTCGTCGAGACGCCAGCCGACGACGTCGACCATCTTGCCGTCCTTGCCCTGGCCCACGGCGAGGATGCGGTCGTTGGCCTTCAGCTCACCGTTCTGCTGCGCCGAACCGCCGGGCAGGATTTCCATGATGGTCACGAAGTCGTCGATCGACTGCAGCGACGCGCCGATGCCCTCGTAGGACAGGCTCATCGCGATGCGGTATTCCTCGGAATTGCGCGGCGAAAAATAGCTCGAGTGCGGGTCGAAGACGTGGGCGAACGCATTCATGAAGTTTTCGAACACGTCGTCGGCCGTGATCTGCTCGGAACGCTTCGCAACCCGCTCGTAGCGCTTCTTGAGGACGTCGCGCGTCTCGGCCCACGTCTTGTCCGCAAGCATCAGCGAGAGGGCGTCGTTCTTGACGCGCTTGCGCCAGAGTTCGTCGAGCTCGTCCCGGGACGCGGGCCACGGCGCGTGCTCGCGGTCGAATTCGAACGACTCGTCGACCTTGAAGTCCGGCTCCGTCTCGAGCAGCTTGATCGCGTAGGCCATGCGCTCGCGGTTGCGGCTCTGGAACCGGTTGAAGATCGCAAAGGCGGACTCGAGCTTGCCGGTCGTGATGGCGTCGTCGAGCTCGTAGCGGTACTTTTCGAATTCCTGGATGTCGCTCGCAAGAAAGTAGCTGCGGCTGCCGTCGATCGATTCGAGGTAGCGATCAAGCACCAGCGACGATACCGGGTCGTTGACCGGGGCCTGCCGGTAATGCGAACGCTCGAACATGCTGCTCACGAGCCGGGCGACCTTGGCGTGTCGCTCGGTCGGCGCGAAATCGGTGGTGGTCGTGGCATTGGCCGTAGCCGACGGCGACCTGGCGGTTCCGAGCAGGAGCGTCCCCACGGCGAGGAGCAGGGCGACCAGCACCGCTGCGCCAGCACGGTTGACCCCGCGGCGGGCTGCAGGCGGGGGTGACGACGGGGACGGCCCCTGTTCAGCTGGCTGATACAATTGAGAATTCCTCGGCGGACATCGGACTGGACGGCGGCCACGCAGGGGTCCGCCGGAACGCTAGGCTAGAGACACCCCGGCACCCAATCAAGGGCTGGACCCACCCCGGAGCGAGTGAATCCGTGCGACCCCTCACCGTATTGACAGCAATCGTGCTCGGATCGTCGGTGGCGACCACCTTCGGCCTGGGCGCGACGCTGATCGTGTTCCTGGTGCTTTCTGGCGAAACCCCGCGTTTCCGCGAAGAATTACCGTTGCTGGCGGTATACGTGGCCATCTTCGTCGGTTTGACCGCGCTCGCAGCCTTCAGTTTCATCGGCCAGGCACGCGAAACCGCCTGGAGGCACTGGGCGACAGGGGCGTTGTGGGCCACGTTGGCCTGCCTGGCGGCGCTGTACGCCTGGTCCCGAGGCTCACCCCCGTGACGCGGGAGCCCACCGTACAAGGATACCCCACGACGCGACAATGACGAGCGGTCCGAGCGCGAGCACCCAGGAATACCAGCGCAGCGTAACGAGGCCGCGCAGGT
>JAABQQ010000182.1 GCA_011391405.1 Gammaproteobacteria bacterium | reverse complement strand
AATGCCTCCTTCATCGTCGGCGGTCAGATCAGCGGCGAGCCGTTGCGGCTGTTCAGGATCTATGCCGAGGGCAATTTCATCGAGGCAGGAATCGATACGCCCTACCTCCAGACAGGCGAGACCAAGTACGGCAAGCCGATCATAGACCGCGTGATCACGCGCCTCACGCCCCTTGCGGAAGCCGCGAAATGCGTGCTCGTGTCGTTCGACTCGACCATGCGAAGCAACCTGTCGGTGGGCATGCCGATCGACCTGATCTGCTACAAGCGGGACAGCTTCGCGGTGCAGCAGCGGCGCCGCTTCGACGAAGGCGACGCCTATTTCACCTCGCTCAGCCGCGAATGGAGCGAAGGGACGCGACAGGTGTTTCGCCAGCTGCCGGAATTGCACTGGTGACCCGCCAGGCGGTCGACTGCTTCCTGGTCACCTGTGAGCATGGGGGCAACCGGATACCCGCATCCTGTCGACGGCTGTTCCGGGGGCACCGAAAGCTGCTCGACTCCCACCGCGGGTACGACCCCGGTGCGCTGGTCATGGCTAGGCAATTGGCGAGGGCTTTCAGGGCGCCTCTCATTGCCTCGACCATCAGCCGCCTGGTCGTCGACCTCAATCGCTCGACAGGCCACCCGCGGCTCTTCTCTGCAGCGACGCGAAACCTGCCGGCGACGCTTCGCGCGGAGATCGTCGAGCAGCACTACCTGCCATATCGCACGAAAGTCGAGCGCTTCGTGAGCCGATCGGTGTCGCGGGCCCGGCGCGTGATCCACATTTCGTCGCACAGCTTCACTCCGGAGCTGGACGGCAGGGTACGAGGCGCAGACGTGGGATTGCTCTACGACCCCGCTCGGCATGGCGAGGCCGAGTTGTGCGCTCGCTGGAAGGCTTCGCTGGCGGAGCTGGCTCCGGAGTTCCGGGTACGCCGCAATTACCCCTACGCGGGCAAGGGGGACGGGCTGACCTCGCACTTGCGCCGGCTATTCCCGCCCGGCTCCTATGTCGGGATTGAACTGGAGGTCAACCAGGGCATTGTCCTGGCTGCGGGCCGACGCTGGACAAGGCTGCGCAGCACCCTGATCGATTCAGTGCGCACGGCTTGCGCCGCCTGAGCGGCCCAACGGAGATCCAGCATGCAAATTCGCGTCGGCTTCGAAATGATCCACGAGTGCCCGCAACCGGTTCCCATGATATTCAACGTGAACGTCCACTTCACGCGCGTTGCCGATCTCGTCGGTCGCGAGACCCTGGTGTTCGACCCGCCCGTTCCGATCGCAGCCTATCGTGACAGCTTCGGCAACTGGTGCACCCGCACCGTCGCGCCGAAGGGACGAATGCGCGTTTCCGTCGATGCGATCGTGAACGATTCCGGCATGCCCGACGTGATCGTTCCCCAGGCGCAACAGGTTCCGGTGCCGGACCTGCCCGACGACACCCTGCTGTTCCTGCTGGGAAGCCGGTACTGCGAGACCGATCGGCTGTCCGAGATCGCCTGGAATCTCTTCGAGCAGGTGCCGCCGGGATGGAACCGGGTCCAGGCAATCTGCGACTACGTCCACCGGCACATCGCCTTCGGCTATGACCACGCGCGAAAGACCCGGACGGCGCTCGAGGCCTACTACGACAGGACGGGAGTCTGCCGCGATTACGCGCACCTCGCCATTGCCCTTTGCCGGTGCATGAACATCCCGGCGCGCTACTGCACTGGCTACCTCGGCGACATCGGGGTGCCGCCGCCGCACGGAACGATGGATTTCGCGGCCTGGTTCGAGGCATTCCTCGACGGCCGCTGGTACACCTTCGACGCCCGCAACAACACGCCGCGCATCGGGAGGGTGCTCATTGCCCGGGGTCGCGACGCATCCGACGTCGCGATCAGCACCGCTTTCGGCCATGCGACATTGTCGAGCTTCAGGGTATGGACGGACGAGGTGCACGCCGGTTGAGGTAGTCCTGGGAAACCTCACGCCTCCCGGTCGATGTGCGGTGCGGTCCGAAGAGTTTCCGGGCTCCGGCAAAGCAAAAGGGCCAGTCTCTCGACTGGCCCCTTCGTACGCAAGTCACTAGGCGTGCAGCGCCTCGATCGCCGACTTCGGATCCGACGCCACGATCTTCAGCAACGCTCGCGCCGGCCCCGTCGGCCGGGTTCGGCGCTGCTCCCAATTCTGCAGGGTGCGGAGGTTCACGCCGATCAGCGTCGCGAACTGCGACTGGCTGATCCGCGCGGCCTCTCGAATCGCGCGGACATCGGGCTCCGCGAGTTCCGTCACCTTCACGCCACGAACGGGCTTGCCTGCCAGGTGTCGCTTCATCTCGCGAACGCCTTTGATCAACTGATCGAAATGCTCCTTATCCATTTTTCAGATCCCTCGTCAGATCCGCGAGCATTTTCACCTGACGTGCGGTCAGATCTTCGCGCTCGCTCTTCACGTACCCATAGATCAGGTAAATCTGGTTCCTGGACACCATCCAGCAATAGATGATCCTTGAACCTCCGCGCTTCCCACGGCCTTGCGCGGCCCAGCGTACC
>JAABQQ010000181.1 GCA_011391405.1 Gammaproteobacteria bacterium | reverse complement strand
CTGCGGCGTGAAGGTCCACGTGCCGTTGTTGTTGTCGGTGACGGTGCCGTGATCAGCGACAAGGTAGGCCACCGCGAGCACGTCGCCGTCGGGGTCGGTGAAACCGGCCAACAGTGCTGCTCCGCTGACGTCATAGGGTGTGTCCTCGTTGCCGTCCGCCAGCACGTTTGTGGGCGTACCAGTTGGTGCGCTATTGGCCGACCCAATAGACAACACCTCGTACATGGAGCCAGCCAGCAACTCGCGCGTCAGCGATAGTTGGCCGCTGTAGACACCGTCCAGCGTTATCGAAAGGTTGGCATTGCCGTCGTTGTCCGAGTCGAACTCAAGAAAAGTTTGCGCACCGCTGTTGCGCAAGGTGTACTGCGATAGGGTCGAGGTGTAGCCGTAGTAGATGAATATTCGCTCGTCGACCTCGTAGTCGGTAATGCGGTCGCCGTTGCCATCGACGACTCCGAAGTTGTACTGGTCAACACCTGCGCCGCCGGTAAGTACGTCTGCACCGAACTGCCCCGCAAGAAGATCATTGCCATCGCCGCCGTCCAGGGTGTCGCTGCCGTTATGGCCGAACAGCCAATCGTGACCCAGGCCGCCATAGACGACATCGTTGCCTTCGCCTGCATCGATCGTGTCGTTACCACCAAAGCCATAGATCTCATCGTCGCCGGATGTGCCGGTGAGCGTGTTGTCCTCATCGTTGCCGTAGATGAAGGTGGGCATTTCGAATCACTCCTGTGTGGAAGACCGGATTACGCGTCGTGACGACCGCGGCGAGTAGCACCTCGGGTACTGATTCGCCCGACTTGGGAATCTGGGGACCAGGGGACAGACCGTATGGGCCAAAGGCATTCCCGGCATTGGGGAGGTGGTCTGGCCGGAGGCAAACGGGTGCTTACCGTCACAAGACTCGCATAGACAAGGGCCAGCTCTGCATGCCGGAGTCCGTTAGAGAGCCGCGGATGCAAGTCATGAAGCTGGCGGACCTGGGTCAGACCTTCGCGATGAAGCGCAGATGCCGCGCCTGAGCCTCTGGAACAGATGAAACGCGTCATGCCGTGTACGGCACTGGCGCAGGGGATGGCCTTGCACGCGCCGGTAGGGAAGTTCGAGCGCCCACCGATTCCTGTCGAAGTGATGCCCCGCATCTGCTCACCGGGTCCATCGACTGCAAAGGTCGACCTGAATCGGAAACTGGACACGCGCAAAGTGGGGCGCCGTGCGCTGGACAAGGCCATGGCTGCGGCTGACCGGACCGACCAGGTGAAGGGCCCGAACGTTCACTCGGAACAGAGCAGTGCATCCGTGCCGCGCCATCGGACCACGTCCCAGAGCCTAATGCCATCTGTTCCCCTCCTTTAAAGAGTCAGGGCTGGGGTGTCAGAAACAGTTCTTTACACTGCCACACCGACCTTGGGGTTGATAGAGGGTATTCCCTCGCGCTCCCCTAAGCTCAGGGCCCGGTGTTCGCCAATCGTGCCGGCCGCGATCTGCACGCTCACCGCGACGGGTTTTGGATCGAGCGTGACAGCCGTCCGGCCGCCGCCGATCCAGGTGAACGACAGTCACTGCAGCGCTGCATCGCGCAAGCGATCGCCGCCGGCAAGGGGCTCGGCCTGGCCAGCGACGGCGCGCTGCGCATCCGCCGCAGCAGGCAGAGCGAACCGCTGCAGGTGACGATCTATCCGCTGGGCCGCGACGCCCTGCTGGCCGGCAGTTCGGCGGCCATGTGCATCTTCGACCCCGCCAAGACGGTGGTGCTCGACGACCGGCTGCTCAGGGTGTTCTACGGCCTGACGCCAGCCGAAGCGCGGCTGGCCTGCGCCTTGGCGCAGGGGGCACCGTCGGCGAGTACGCCGAGTTGCACCGGCTGACGGCGAACACGGTGCGGACCCACCTCAAGCGTGCCCTGTCGAAAACCGGCGCGCGGCAGCAGTCGCAACTCGTGCGGCTGGTGGCGAATCTGCCGGCGCTGCAGCGTTGAACGCCCGCGACGAGGTGCTGTCGCGGCAGGTTTGCCGGTGTCAGGAGGTCTACCCCAAGATCGATGAGGCCAAGGCGCCCTCGCCGCACACGGTCAAGGAGGGCTACCAAGGACGCCCGCGACCGGCTGGCACAACTGGAATCGGAGGCCATAACGGGAGTGCCGAGGACTGCTTCGCGGAAGTCCATCTCCGCAGCTGGCTGCCCGGTTAGGGTCGTCCACCGCCGGCCGGCCCCTTGTCACCACGGGCCGCGATGCGCACCAATGCAGTCGGCCGCGCCTCGCACGACAGCGTGAGCTGGATCCGGCGAGCCGGACGCCAACAATCGATCACGCAGTTGGCCCGCCGCGAAGTCGATGAAGGCGCGGGTCTTCATCGGAAGTCTTCCCTGACCAGGGTAGATCAGGCTGGCTGGTACGGGTGGGGGCTCGTCGTCTGCAAGTACACGAACCAGCCGGCCCTCGAGCAAGGCGTCGGCGACCTGATAGGACAGCACGCGGGTGAGCCCGATGCCCAGGACCGCCGCGGCGATGGCGGCATCGGCCGTCGAGACCAT
>JAABQQ010000180.1 GCA_011391405.1 Gammaproteobacteria bacterium | reverse complement strand
GTAGCCCTGGAACACCGTGCAGCCATGGCGCATCAGGAAGTCGTGCTGCTGCGCGGTCTCCACCCCCTCGGCGACGATCTTCAGCTTGAGGACCTCAGCCATGTTGAGAATCGTGGCCACCATCGCCGGCCCCTCTTCCTGCCGGCCCAGCGTGCAGACGAAGGCGCGATCGATCTTGAGTTCATCGAGCGGCAGGCGGGTCAGGTAACTGAGCGAGGAATAGCCGGTACCGAAATCGTCCATCGAGAAGCGGATGCCCAGGGACGCCGTCAGGCGCTGCATGATCTGAATCACGCGATTGATGTCCTCGGCGACGATCGACTCGGTGATCTCGAACATCACCTTGGACCTGAGGTGCGCGTCGAGATGGCGCTGCACCAGCTCGCGCACCTGCGCCTCGAAGTCATGGTGAGTGAACTGCCGCATGCTGATGTTGATCGAGAACTGCTCGAGCTCGATGCCCGCCGCATGCCATTCCCGCAACGTCATGAACGCGCGCTCGAGGATGTACTTGCCGAGTTCGACGATCAGGCCCGTCTGCTCGGCGACGGGAATGAATTGCGCGGGCGCGACCGCACCGAGCGTCGCATTGTTCCAGCGTGCCAGCGCTTCGACGCCGACGATGCGCCCGGCGCGATCCAGCTGCGGCTGGTAGTCCAGGCTGATTTCGGCGTTCGGCAGGGCGAAGTGAAGCAGGCGTTCGATCTCCAGCCGGCTCTCGACGCGCGCCGCCATGTCCTCGTTGAACACGAAGACGCCGTCGCGTCCCTGGGCCTTGACCTCGTACATCGCGATGTCGGCCTCCTTGATGAAGGTGCCGGCGTTGGCGCCGCGGCGGCTGATGATGCTCACGCCGATGCTGGCGCTGATGTACAGATGATGCTTGTCGACGACATAGGTCTCCTTGAGCCGGGCAAGGAGTCGCTCCGCCAGCTCCAGCGCGGCGCGTTCGCAGGTGGCCCGGTCGGTGCAATCGCCGCCGCTGATGATGAACTCGTCGCCGCCGAGGCGGGCGACGACGTCGTCCGCGGCAGTCTGCTGTTGCAGTCGCGCCACCACATCCTGCAGCAGGCGGTCGCCGATATCGTGGCCGAGCGAATCGTTGACGGTCTTGAAATGGTCGAGGTCGATGAGCAGCAGGTAGGAGAAGCCGCCGCTCTCGCTCAGCGAATTCATCCGCTTCTGCAAGTGCTCGACGAAGTACTGGCGGTTGTAGAGGGCAGTGAGAGCGTCGTGCGTGGCCTGGTGATGGGCCTGCATCAGCAGATCGTGGCTGCTGCCGGCGGCATAGAGCAGGACCCAGGTCAGGGTGCCGGCGAAGGCGGTGAGGATATAGCCGTACCACTCCCCGATGAGCAAGAAATAGACGATCAGCGGCACCATCAGGATGAAGAGGGTCGGCCGATAGAGACGACGGTCCGACGCCAGCAGCGACGAGGCAACCACCGAGGCGCCGATCTCGGTGAAGATGGCGATGTAGTGGAGCTTGTAGGCATCCTGCCTGACGTAGAGCAGGAAGATCAGCGTCCACAGCGTGAAGAAGGAGTAGAAGAACCACGAGCACTGCCTGTACCAGCGATCGCGCCGCTGTTCGCTCATCGCCTCGAAATCGTAGTCGCGGTAGAGGCGATAGCCCCAGACGGATTCCGCGATGACCAGCAGGTACCAGACGAGGGCCGGAGCGAAGACGCCGTTGAGCCAGCCGAGGAAGAGGTAACCGAGCCCCGGCAGCACCGACAAGACGATGAGAACCGGGATCTGCCGGCGATGGAAGTCGAAGAAGCGTCTGTCTTTCATGGGCTCGTGCGACGCTTCTGGCGGGCGGAGGCGGCCGCTTACTGGCCGATGGCCAGCAGCTCCCTGATCGCCTTCGGCGTGTCGGGCAGCTGCGACATATGGACGGCGGTGAAGCCGTCGGGGCGGGCGATGTCGATGTTGGCCCCGACGGCGAGCAGCAGTTCCACCGCGCTGACCTGGCTGTGAAGAATGGCGGTGATCAACGGCGTGTTGCCGTCGTCGTCGAGCGGATCGATTTCGCAGCCGGCGGAAAGCAGGATGGCGGCGATGCCGGCGTGTCCCGCCGCGGCCGCGGCATGCAGCGGCCGCTGACCCTTGGGCCCGTGCACCTCGAGGTTGCTGCCCGCCTCGGCCATGACCTTGACCGCGGCAATGCAGCCGAGGCTCGAGGCGACGAACAGCGGCGGGCCGCGGTCGGAGAGGATGGCCTCGGTCAGGCCGATATTTACCAGATCGGTGGCGCTGAGCTCCATCTAGCTGCGCTCGCCTTCGCCGGCCGCCTCGTAGCTCGAAGGGCTGACGCCGGCATGGGCGAGGAATTCGCGCAACTGCTTGATTTCCTGCTTGCCGAAGGTGTTGCTGTGGTGCGGGTGGTGGAGGAAGATTTCCATGCTGTTGAGGACGACGCGGAAGCGGGCACCGTGCCCGGACTCGACGACGGCGCCGAGATGGTTCAGCAGCGACTCGATTTCGCGCCAGTGGATATTGCCGCTGACGGGATCGTGGAATATGGCGCGCAGCAG
>JAABQQ010000179.1 GCA_011391405.1 Gammaproteobacteria bacterium | reverse complement strand
CCTGCCTGAATTACCTCTGGCATCGCGGGGAGGTCCAGAAGACGCTGGATCCCGCCGGCGTGTCCTGGTACCAGATGCGCTGACCGGCGGATCACGGGAACCGCGGCCGGGGCGCTCAGCAATCGTCCGCGGCGTCCGGCGTCCGGGCTTTCGGGACCATCGTGATCACGTTGAACGGACACTTCACCGCGCACTTGCTGCAGCCGGTGCAGGCGTCGGTATCGCGGATCACCGAGGATTTCCTCCAGCCTTCCCGCTCGAGACTCAGCAGGTGAAAAGGGCAGGCGGCGACGCACCAGCCGCATCCGGTGCAGCGTGAGGCGTCGATGCTGGGCAACCAATCACGGCGGGGGGCGGGCATCGCAAGAGAGGTGTTCAGGCGAGCTCACACGCGGGGGATGGCGTTCGGGGCACGGGGCTCGGGACGACGGTCGCCACGCGGCTCAGCCCGGCTCCATGCCGTTGCGCCGCTTGATCCCATCCGCCGCGGGTGACACCATGAAGGCGAGCAGCGCGCGCACGGCTTCGGGTTGCGTGGAAGTCACCGACAGGCCGGCCGAGAAGATCGTGGTGATCTGGATCGCCGGCGGCAGCGGGCCCAGCACGTCGATGCCGGGCAGGTTCATCATTTCGCTGAGCTGCTGGAAGCCCAGCGCCACCTGGCCGTCGGCCACCAGCTGGCCGACCGGCACGCCCGGCGGCGCCTGCACGATGCGCTCCCGGAGCGTGTCGGCGATGCCCCAGCGCTCGAACAGTTTGGCCAGTTGCACCCCGCTGGGCCCGGTGGAATAACTGAGGCTTTTCGCCGCCAGCACGGCTTGTTTGACGGCTTCTTCCGAGCTGATGTCGGGCCGGGGCACCCCGGCGCGCACGGCGATGGCTACCCCGGACTGCACCAGGTCCACCCGGCTGCCGGCCACGATCCGGCCGGTGTCGGTCAGCTGCTCGATGGCGTTGGACGCTAGCGCGACGATGTCAAAAGCTTCACCGGCCGCCACGCGCCTGGCGGCATCGACACCGCCGACGGATTCCACCTGAATCTCCAGCGGTGCGTGCTCCCGGAATACGGCGGCCAGGTCGGCCAGCAGCTGGCGGGTCGCCATGGAGGAAATGATCTTGAGGGGGGGGGCCATGCGCTTGCCTTGGGTGCATCGGGTTGAAACAGTCGCCCGGATGGCGGGCGAAAGCAGTCATTCTAGAACCCGGAATGCGACCGGCAGTGCCCCTGTTGCGGGCCATGACTTGGCCTTGGCTTACAGTTCCGGCTTAGCCCGAGCATCGCCATGAATTCACCTGATCCCACAAGCCGCCCGAACCTGATGGTTGCCGTGGTCATGCGCCGCGAGCGCGTCCACGGGCCGATGAGCCGCTGGCAACCCTGGCGCTGGGTGCTGGCGGATGTCGTCTCGCAGGAGCCGGGTTTTGGGGACGCGCCGCGCCGTCTGCTGCAGACCGACGACGAAGAACGCTGGTTGCATCCGGGTTTTGTCGTGGAGCTTTTCCGGGACGACGCCGAGGGCTACATGCTCAACGCGTCCACGCCCGCGCCGTGCTGGTTCGTGCTCTGGCGCATGGAGGAAGAAGCGATGCTGGCCGACGAGCCCATCGCCCGGCCGGTGATGGTGTCGCTGAGCTACCACGACGCCGGCCGCTGGCTGGATGCGCAGGAAACCGTGGAGCAGGTGCCCGCGCCGGCTGACGTCGTCGACTGGATGCGTGAATTTGCGCAAGACCATTACACGCCCGAGCCCAAGCGCCGCCAGCGCCCGCAGAGCTTCAAGGGCCTGCAGGACCGCTTCGGCAACCCGGCTGCCATCAGCACCGGGAAGACGTTTGGCGGCGGGAAGGGTGATGCGTCATGAACGACGCACGGCCGCCCGAAGGCGAGAGGGCCCCCGTGGGGGGCAGCGCAGCACACAAAGTGGCAAGCGTGGGGGCTCGACCATGAACGACGGTTTTCTCGGGCGCTGGTCGCGCCGCAAGAACGACGTGCGCGAAGGCAAGCCGCTGGATCAGGCGCCGGGCGGACCCTCACCCCATCCCCCATCGGGACCCTCACCCCAACCCTCTCCCGCAAGCGGGAGAGGGAGTCGGAACGGGCCGGCTGCCGCCCTCCCAACCTCAACCTCAACCTCAACCTCAGCCAATGTGAAGCCGGCGCACCAGGCTTCCACCGCCGCCGCCGGTGTGACGCCAGCGCACCATACTCCCTCTCCCTCGCAGGGAGAGGGTTGGGGTGAGGGGCCAGCCGAACCGCCGCCCCCCACGCTGGAAGACACCCGGGCCCTTACCCCGTCATCCGACTTCAAGCCTTTCATGGCGCGCGGCGTGGCGCCCGATGTGCGCAATGCGGCCGTGAAAAAGCTGTTTACCGACCCGCACTTCAACGTGATGGACCGGCTCGACATCTACATCGACGACTACAGCCAGCCCGACCCGCTGCCCACCGCCATGCTGCGCCAGATGGCCAGCGCGAAGTTTCTGAACCTGTTTGACGACGTGGAGCAAGCGGCGCCGGCGCCCCTGGCGCCGGACGCCTCGCGCAC
>JAABQQ010000178.1 GCA_011391405.1 Gammaproteobacteria bacterium | reverse complement strand
CCCTGGTGATCATTCAGGGCCAGGGGCCGTGAAATTATTTTCTCAATGAAAGAATCGTCGTGGCGAAAAAATTACCCCCTGCTGACAGGAAGGATTCGAACTCGCGCCGCATTCTGCGATGGGGCGGCGCGTTGGTGGTGGCGATCGCTGTCGGCGTGGGTGTCCTGTGGTTTCAGCATGACCGGGCCCATCCCGGGACCGAGAGCCTGCTCGCAACCGCCCAGGCGAGCGACACTGCTCAATATGTCGGCGTCGCTGCCTGCCAGGCTTGTCACACGGCCGAGACTGCCGAATGGCGCCAGTCGCAGCATCAGGCGGCGATGGCGGAAGCGAGCGAGCAGACCGTGCTCGGCGACTTCAATGATGCGACGTTCACCTACGCAGGGATCACCAGCACCTTCTTCAGGCGTGGCGGCAAGTTCTACGTGCGCACCGATGGGCCCGATGGCAAGCTGGCGGACTTTCAGATCAAGTACACCTTCGGCGTCTATCCGCTGCAGCAGTATCTGATCGACTTTCCGGATGGCCGGCTGCAGGCCTTGTCGATCGCATGGGATACCCACGCCATCAAGGAGGGTGGCCAGCGCTGGTTTCACCTGTATCCGAAGGAGCGGATCACCCACGACGACGAACTGCACTGGACGCGCGCCGCGCACAACTGGAATTTCGCCTGCGCCGACTGCCATTCGACCGAACTGAAAAAAAATTACGACCCTGCCGCCAACCGCTTCCAGACAAGCTGGGCGGAAGTCAACGTCGGCTGCGAGGCCTGCCATGGCCCCGGTTCGCGCCATCAGGCCTGGGCCGCGGCGATTAAAGCCGGCAAGTCAGTGACAGACGACGGCAGCAAGGGCCTGAGCGTTCGCCTCGACGAGCGCCACGGTGTCACCTGGGCGCCGAATGCGGCGGGCAACTCGGTGCGTTCGCATCCGCGCACGGCCGAGCGCGAGATCGAGGTGTGCGCACAATGCCATTCACGGCGCAGCCAGATTGCCGAAGGTTACGAAGCCGGCAAGCCTTTCCTCGACTACTACCGTCCGATGCTGCTGACCCCTCCGCTCTACCATCCCGATGGCCAGCAGCGCGACGAGGTCTTCATCTGGGGCTCGTTCCAGCAGAGCAGGATGTTCGCCAAGGGCGTGACCTGTAGCGACTGCCACAACCCGCACAGCGGAAAAGTGCGCGCCGCGGGGAATACGCTGTGCGCCAGCTGCCACCAGCCCGCCAAGTACGATACGGCGCAGCATCATCACCACAAGCCGGGCACCGCGGGTGCTGCCTGCACGGCCTGCCACATGCCGACCACGACCTACATGGTGGTCGATCCGCGCCACGATCACAGCATGCGGGTGCCGCGGCCGGATCAGTCGGTCAAGTTCGGCACCCCGAACGCGTGCAACGGCTGCCATACCGACCGCAAGGCTGCGTGGGCGGCGGGCCAGGTGAAAAAATGGTTCGGGCACGATCCGCAGGGCTACCAGCGCTTCGCGGCCGCGTTCGCTGCGGCCAATGCGGACTTGCCCGACGCGCAGGCGCTGCTGGGTGCGGTCGCCGGCGACGCCGCGCAACCACCCATTGCCCGCGCCACGGCATTCGCCGAGATCGATAATCCGTCCACCCAGGCCACGGCCGAGGCCTTGGTCGGAGGCTTGCGTGACCCGAGTGCCCTGGTCCGGCTGGGTGCGCTGCAGACGCTCGCCGGCATCCCCCTGGATGCACGTGCGCCGTTGGCTGCGCCGCTCCTCACCGATCCCATGCGGGCGGTACGCATCGAAGCCGCCAGCGTGCTCGCGCCTGTCGCATCGCAACTCGACGCCGCGCAGAAGGCCGCTTTCGACCGCGCGGCGGCAGAATACATCGCGGCCGAGCGTTACCGTGCCGATCGCCCGGAACACCGGACGAACCTCGGCACGTTTCTGGGCGCGCTGGGACGCTACGACGAAGCGGCGCCGGAGTTTCGCGCTGCGCTGGCGCTCGACCCGCACTACGTTCCCGCGTATGCCAACTTTGCCGACCTGCTGCGGGCCCAAGGCAACGAGGCTGCCGCCACGGTCGTCCTGCAGGACGGTCTGAAGGCGGTGCCGGCTGCCGCGACCCTGCAGCATGCGCTCGGGCTAGCGCTTGTCCGGCAGGGCGAAACGGAATCCGCTGTCGCCGCGTTGCAGCGGGCTGCGACGCTCGATCCATCCAACCCGCGCTACGCTTATGTCTACGCCGTTGCACTGAATTCGACCGGAAAACCGGCCGCGGCGATTCGTGTCGTCGAGCAGGCATTGAAGCAGCATCCTTACAATCGCGACCTGCTGACCGTGCGGGTACTGTTTCTGCGTGACACCGGCAATCTGCCCGCCGCACGCCGAGCAGCCGAGCAACTGGCCGGGGCCTTTCCGGGCGACCCGGAGGTCGAGCAGCTGCGTGTCGAACTGCGCGCCGCCGGTTCGCGCTAGTCTGGCAGTCTGTCGGACTTAAGGACGCACCGATTTATTCGTCACGCCGGCGAAGGCCGGAATGACGAAAGCTGAATCATTCAGTGCTTTCATGAACCGTG
>JAABQQ010000177.1 GCA_011391405.1 Gammaproteobacteria bacterium | reverse complement strand
GGCGTCGACGCGCGCATCGAAGCAATCGAACGCAGAGGCGTCGAGGTCGAGCTGGTCGCCGAGCACGACGATCAGATCGCCCAGCTTAGCCACGCTGGGCCTTTGCACGTCGACAGGCCTCGGAACAGTACTTCACGTCGGCCCAGTTCTTCGCCCAGCTGCGGCGCCAGCTCATGGGCAAGCCGCAGGCGACACAAGGTTTACTCGGCAAGGCGGCCTTGTTGCCGCGAAACGTGGTGCCACGCAGCGTCATCACGTCTCAAGCAGGCTGCGCAGCATCCAGGCCGTCTTCTCATGCACCTCGAGACGTTGCGTGAGCAGGTCGGCCGTTGGCTGGTCGTGGGCCTTCTCCACCAGGGGGAAGAGGCTGCGAGCCGTGCGCGCCGTGGCCTCCTGCGCCTCCACGAGATGGCGGACCATCTTCGTTGCCTGCGGTACTCCATCGACCTCCTTGATTGACGCGAGCTTCACGAACTCCTTGTACGTACCGGGTGCCGGATGACCGAGCGCGCGGATACGCTCGGCGATGATATCGAGCGCATTCCACTGCTCGGTGTACTGGCCCATGAACATCATGTGCAGGCTGTTGAAGTGCGGGCCCGTGACGTTCCAATGGAAGTTGTGGGTCATCTGGTAGAGGGTATAGCTATCGGCGAGCAAGGCCGATAGTCCGCGTGCGATCCTCGCGCGCGCGGCGGCAGAAACCCCGATGTCGATCGAACCGTCAGCAGATTTTGTCTTGGACATGATGTGAATCCTTGGAACGGTGCTGAGACTTCAAAGTCAGGCGAACGCAGCGAGCGCCTTAAGCAATTCCCGCCGCTCGGTCGGAGTTTCGCGAGTACCTGGCAAAAAGTGCTTCGCATGCGGTCGGCGATCGAGCCAGAACTCGCCGCTGATCTTGCCAGCTTCCGTGGCTGCCGCCAGCCAGACGATGGTGTCGGCACCCTCTTCCGGAGTGCGCAACACCCGCTCCGTGACCCGATGGAACTCCGGCAGTGCCACGACCACCCCGGGAGTGTCGGCCCAACCTGGGTGCATAGCGTTGACCACGATGTCATCCTTGGCCCAGCGACGCGCCCATTCCTCGGTCAGGATCATCAGCCCGCGTTTTGCGCGCGCATAGGCGACTGACCCGGAGTAGGTGCCTTGCTTACTCTGCAGGTCGTCGACGTGGATCTTCTGAGTGTACATGCCGCCCGAAAGCACGTTGACGACACGCGCGACGCCATGATCACCGGCCGCCTTCTTGAGCAACGGGCGCAAGTGCGAGGTCAGCAGGTACGGGCTCATTAGCAACAGTGCAAAGCTCTTCTCGAGGCCCTCAGCCGTTTCTTCGCGAGGATTGATCAGCGCCCCGGCATTATTGACCAGCACGTCGATGGCTTTGCCTTTCTGCAGCAGGCGAGCAGCCAGGGCCCTGACTTCCTCGAGCATGCTGAGCTCGGCGATCTCGACGTGGACCTGCTTGTTGCCGAACCGACGCTCGAGATTCTGCGCGACGAGTCTCGCCTTGCTCGCATCGCGTGCTACGAGCGTCAGTTCCGCTCCGCGCGCCGCCAGGGCCTCTGCGGTCGCGAGGCCCAACCCAGACGTCGCTCCCGTTATCACGATGTGTCGATCGCGCAGATACGCCGACACGGGGTTCCAGTGCCTGCGAGCCGACCTGTAGCCGAAGCGGGTGAAACTTAGCATGCCAGGCACGACCAGCTTGTCGGCCAGTGCTGTGCCCCAGGTGGCACGCGGCGGGTCGAACCGGTCTTCGAGGGCCCGCTTCATGCCGGCCATGGCGCTCTTGCCGACACGGTCCATCACTCCCGGGAACTTCTTCGCCAGCCGGGCCAGGGGCGCCACGAAGTCGAAGGTGGCGACGTAGCGGACTTGCGTGCCGTCGGCGGTCCGCTTGAAGAAAATCTCTTCCCGCGCCGTGAAGGGTTTCGACTCGACCGTCATGAGCAGGCGACGCCCTGGCTTCCACTCGACAACGGAGTAGCGCAGCGAAAAGCCCGCCTTCATGTCGATCCGGAACTGGCTACCCACACCAAGCGGGCCTTCCGTCAAGCGCACGCCGCGCGCAACGGCCGGGTCCCATTCCTCAATGCGGGAGAACTCCGAGATGTAGGCAAACACCTCGCGCACCGGCCGCTGCACCTCGATGGTCTCGTCCAGCTGGATCGTCCTGCTCATGATCGTCTCGAGATGAGGGAAGGGCAACTGCTACCCGCCCGAAGTTTTTTCGCTGCACCCAGCCGAACGGATGCACTGCGTGAAATCCACTGCTTCCGCGCGTCGCGGCTCGAGCGCGCCGCCTTGGCAAGCGCGTTCCAGTGCGGCCTGCCGCCCGGCGGCGGGGGGATTCGAATCCAGCGCATCCCTCTACGCGAAGGGACGCGAGGTGTGGTCGAACCCCCACGGCCGATCCGGATTGCCCCGATCAACCCAGGAAAATTTCCATGTCCACATCGCTTGCTGTCGTGCGTCTGCGTGCTTTGCTGCCGCTTGCCGCGCGGCGATCCGGCGCACTGACGTTCGAGTGTGTCAAGATTGC
>JAABQQ010000176.1:36627-36901 GCA_011391405.1 Gammaproteobacteria bacterium | reverse complement strand
GGTCCGTGCGGTGCCGGGTCACGAATTCGATCACGCTCTTGTCGTACTTGCCGTAGAGCACCGGCGCACCCAGGACGATGACGTCGTAGCGACCCCAGTCCACGCCTTCGTGTTCGGCTTCGACCAGGGGCATCATTTCGGCGCGGCCGCCGGAGGCGCCGATGTGTTCGCAAAGGCGGCGCGCGATGCGGGCCGTGTGACCGCCGCGGCTCATGTACAGGATAAGGACGGAGGTCATGGCGGCCGTGGAAGAGTCGCTGGAACGTGCATATTA
>JAABQQ010000176.1:0-36617 GCA_011391405.1 Gammaproteobacteria bacterium | reverse complement strand
CGAGGGCCCGAAGAATGCGAGAATCGCATCCGAGGTGTCCTGAAAGGACGTGAAGGCATGACCTCCAGTACGTATTCGGCAAGGGAAGAATGGCTGAACTGCGCGGTGCACGTCGTCGGCATCGTCGCGAGCCTGGTTGCCCTCCCGGTGCTGGTGACGACCGCGCTCCGTACGGGAGACCCGTGGCTGCTCGCGGGCGGCCTGACCTTCGGCCTGAGCGCGCTGCTCATGTTCTCCACCTCGTCGCTCTACCATGCGGCGAAGAACCCGCAAACGCGGCTGCGCCTGCGGCGGGTGGATCATGCCGCCATCTACCTGCTGATCGCTGGGACCTACACGCCGTTTACGCTCGGCGCTTTGCGCGGCAGCTGGGGGTGGTCACTGGCCGCCATCGTCTGGACGCTCGCTCTGCTCGGCATCATCTTCAAGACGACGTCGCTCGGTTTTCGCTTCCACCGCACGTCGGTCGCGCTGTATGTTGCCATGGGATGGCTCGCGGTTGTGGCCGTGAAGCCATTGATGCAGCAGTTGTCGACGTTCGAGCTCAGCTGGCTCGTAGCCGGCGGTCTCTGCTACACGCTCGGGGTGGCGTTCTACGTCTGGAAGAGCCGTCCCTACACGCACGCCATCTGGCACGTCTTCGTGCTGGCGGGCGTGGCATGTCACTTCGTGACGGTGCTGAGCATCACGTCGGGCTGAGCGCCTGCCGGCCGCGATCCGGGGCGAGTCACTCCTTGTCGAGATAGATGCGCGTGCCCTTGAGCGTCGACTCGACCAGTTTCACCTCGTAGTCCGGACCCTTGCGCTTCTTCACCAGCACGTCCTCGCCGTCGTCCGTCTCGACGTGGTAGACCTTCGGGTCGAGCGCTTTCTTGAGCGTGTTCTTGATGTCGGTGGCCACGCCGTTCTCGCTGCGGCCCTTTTCGATATTGACGACGATGTCCGTCGCGGTGCCCTTGTCCGGGGTCACACGGAACAGCAGCGTGCCCGTGTTGTTCGCTCCCTCGCGCACTTTAATGCGCCACTTGTTGGAGAGCTTGAGCGGGGCGGCCGGAGTGGCTGGGGTCGCTGTGGCTTCCGTGGCAGCCGGGGTTGTGACCGCGGGTTCCTGCGCGAACGCGGAGATCGCGGACAGCGTGAGGCCGGTAGCCAGGGCGAGCATGCCGAGAGTGCGGAAATTCATGATTCGACGAACTCCTGATGGTTCTGATGCGGAAGCAGACCAGGTAGCAGATACGGGAGGGGCGCAGCGCTGTCAACCGGGCAACCGGTCACATGCAGGTACCGGACCAGGGTCCGTCCGGTGCGGCGGGGGACTGCAGGGTTTCCATGTTCTTCAAGGGCGCAGAAGCGCGTTGCGGTGAACTCGACCGCCTCGTTGCGGTCCGAACACACAGGCGGCAACGCAAGCAGGGTTGGTTGCCGTCCTGCGGTTCAGAGACGTTGATCTGGAGGTCGACACAATGGCCAGTCAAGGCAATCGTGTTGAGAGCCGCGGCGGAACCAGCAGTGGCGGCGGCGGTTCGGGTCGTGGTTTCGCCGGGATGGACCAGGGTAAGCGGCGGGAGATCGCGAGCAAGGGTGGTTCGGCGTCGGGCGGCAACTTTGCCAGGGACCCGGAGCGCGCACGCACGGCCGGCCGCAAGGGCGGCGAGGTCTCGGGCGGCAACTTCGCCAACAACCCGCAGCGCGCCGCGGAAGCAGGCCGCAAGGGCGGCGTGGCATCGCGGGGCGGTGGCCGCGACAATCGATGAATCCTGAGACTGCGTTGCACGGGTTCGCGCCGTAGCGGTCTTTCCGGTTGCCGCGCGACGCGAAACGCAGCACAGTGCGCGGCGCCATGAACGCAGTGCCGCAGTCCCCCGACCTGCCGTCGGCCACACCGGAAGAACTGGACGTCGCAATTGTCGGCGCCGGCTTCGGTGGCCTGTGCATGGCCATCCGGCTGCTGGCACAAGGTGAGCGGTGCTTTGCCATCCTCGAGAAGGGCGTCGAGGTGGGCGGCACGTGGCGCGACAACTCCTATCCCGGCGCCGAATGCGATGTGCAATCGCACCTCTATTCGTACTCGTTCGCGGGCAAACCCGACTGGAGCCAGCGCTACGCGGGCTGGCAGGAAATTCAGCAGTACATCCTGGAGACCACCAGGCGCTTTGGTGTGCGTCCGTACATCCGGTTCAATCAGCAGGTGACCGGACTCCATTTTGACCCGGACACCGCGCGCTGGCGCGTCATCCTGGCGTCGGGCCTCGAACTTCGGGCTCGTCACGTCGTGCTCGCCACGGGTCCGTTGCACGTGCCGAACCTGCCGCGACTGCCAGGTCTTGAGCGCTTCACCGGCAAGGTGTTCCATTCGGCGCAGTGGGATCACGGCTATGACCTCGCCAACAAACGCATCGCGTCGATCGGCACGGGCGGCAGCGCGATCCAGTACTGTCCGCTCATCGCGCCGGCAGCGGCCCGGCTGCACGTTTTCCAGCGGACGCCCGCCTGGGTGATCCCGCGCGATGTCCGCATCTACAGTGTGGCGGCGCAGAAACGCTTCGGACGGTTCCACTTGTTACGGCGACTGCATCGCGCACGCCTGTACTGGACCAACGAGTCGCGGGTCTGGCCGATCTTTCATCCCGTGCTGGCGCGCGGGTTGCAGCGGCTCGCACGGTGGAACATCCGTCGCGCCGTGGGTGACAAGTCGCTCGCGCGCAAGCTGACGCCCGACTACACGATCGGCTGCAAGCGGGTGCTGATCTCCAACGAGTGGTACCCGATGTTCCGCCGGCCGAACGTCGAGCTCGTGACCGAGGACATCCGCGAAATCCGCGAGCGCTCGATCGTGACCGCGGACGGTGTCGAACGTCCCGTCGACTGCATCATTCTCGGCACGGGATTCGTCGTAGATCCGCGCATCTACATGCAAGGCTTCCCCGTTACGGGCATGCCCGGTCATGAGCTTGCCCGTGACTGGCGAGCAGGGGCCGAGGCTTACTACGGAATTTCGGTCACGGGTTACCCGAACCTGCATCAGCTCGTCGGGCCAAACACCGCGCTCGGGCACAACTCGATCATCTTCATGATTGAGGCGCAGGTGCGGTACGTCATGGATTGCATGCGCACGTTGCGTGCGCGCGGCATGGATTACCTCGACGTGCATCCGGCCGCGCAGGCGCAGTTCAACCAGCGCATCCAGCACGCCCTGAAGGACACCGTCTGGAGTTCCGGGTGCCGCAGCTGGTACCAGCAGGCTGACGGCCGCAATTTCACGATCTGGCCGTATTCGACCTGGCGCTACTGGCTCGAGACGCGCAGGGTTGATGCCGGCCAGTACCGGTTCGGCCTGGCGCAGGAGAGCTTGGCCGCCAGTCACGGGGACTGACTGCCGCGTGATGTTTCGGGATGGGCCTCGCGGTTGCGGCCGTTCCGCCGTGTCGTTCGTGCGGGTGCAGCCTGCTTCATTGCTGCGCGACGAACGGGCCAACCCTGCACGGCCCGCGTACTATGACTGCGCCGGCATTGCCGTTGGCTTCGGGAGTAGAGTTGAGGGCGGCGTCGTGCTGATGGCTGGCCCGCGCCGCAGGAATTCTCCGCGAGGACGATCTTGCTGAAAAAAGTCGACGACAACATGAGTGGTCTGCAGCGGACGCTCAGAAGCCGGCACATTCACATGATCGCACTGGGCGGGGTGATTGGCGCCGGGCTGTTCGTCGGGAGCGGCGTGGTCGTTCAGTCGGCAGGTCCCGCCGCCGTCGTTTCGTTCGCGCTCACCGGAGCGCTGGTCGTGCTCGTGATGCGCATGCTTGGCGAAATGGCTGTAGCGTTTCCGGGCATCGGCGGCTTCTACGAATACAGTCGGCTCGCGATGGGCGAGCTGGCCGGCTTCCTCACCGGCTGGATGTACTGGTACTTCTGGATCATCGTGGTCGCGCTCGAAGCGGTTGCAGGTGCCAGGCTCCTCGCCTACTGGTATCCGGACATCACGCCGTGGGCATGCACGCTCGGGCTCACGGCGCTGTTCATGTTCGTCAACCTGCTGTCGGTCCGGTCGTGGGGTGAGACGGAGTTCTGGTTCGCATCAATCAAGGTTGCCGCCATCGTCCTGTTCCTGGCCGCGGGTTGCGTCTACGTGCTTGGTCTGTGGCCCGACGCGGGCGGTGGGTTTTCGAACCTCACGCACAATGGCGGATTCGCGCCTAACGGCATCGGGCCTGTATTGACCGGGGCGGTGGCGGCGACTGGCTTTTATTTTGGCGCCGAACTCGTGACGATCGCCGCCGCGGAGTCTTCAGAACCGGCACGCGCCGTGGCCCGGGCTGCGCAGTCGGTCGTTTCGCGCGTCCTGCTGTTCTACGTCGGCTCAATATTCCTGGTGGTCTGCATGGTGCCCTGGAACGATGCCGAGAAGATGTCGCGACCCTACGTCAGCGCGCTCGAGACCCTGGGCATCCCGGGGGCGGCCGACGTAATGAATGCGGTCATTCTTACGGCGGTCCTTTCTGCGCTCAACTCCGGCGTCTTCGGTTCGTCACGCATGCTGATGGCGCTGGCGCGGCGCGGGGATGCACCCCAGGTCTTCGCCAGGATCGACGCGCGCGGAGTTCCAGTCGCTGCCATCATCGCCGGCACAGCGATGGGGTACGTCGCCGTGGTCATGAGCTATATCTCGCCGGACACGGTCTTCGCTTTCCTGGTTAATTCCTATGGAACCGTCGCCGTCTTCGTCTACGTCCTGATCGCCGTGTCGCAGTTGATGCTGCGTCGCCGCCTCGAGCGTGAAGCGCCGGAGAAGCTGGGCTTGCGCATGTGGGGATATCCCTACCTGACCTGGATCGCGATTGCCGCCATGACCTGCATATTGACGGCGATGGCGTTCATTCCCGAACAGCGCCTGTCGCTGCTGTTCGGAGTAGTCAGTGTCGGCGTTCTCCTGGTGGCCTATGCTGTGCGGGGACAGTTGCGCAGGCCCCCGCGCCCGGCGCAGATCGAGCAAGCTGTCGATCGCGAGGCAGGGTAACGTAATGACTGAATCAGCTTTCGCATGAGGGGTCCTGTAGATGAGAATGACATGTGCCTTGCTGCTTACTGCGTGGGTGGCGTCATCCGCAGTGGCGCAGACGCCGGCAAGCTTCGCCGATGCCGCGTCCAGTGATCCCGTCGCCATGGGATGGATGGTCGGCGCACCGCCCCCGTCGCAGCGCCTGATCCGCTTCGACGACGGCAGCTTCCTGAAATTTCCGCAGCTGCGCTGGAGCTTTTCGCACTGGCGGGAGCTGTATCCCACCGTTGAGGTTGCACGTGGCGACGGCCCGGTCAGTCCGCTGCCGCGCAGTGAACGGACTGATCTAGACGCCGTGACGTTTGTGCCGCTCGGCGGCACACAACTGATGACCTGGGAGCAATCGCTTTCTGCCAACTACACTGACGGTATCCTCGTGATGCACCGGGGTCGTGTCGTGTATGAACGCTATTTCGGGGCGCTCAGGCCCGAGGGAATGCATATCGCGCATTCGGTCACCAAGTCCTTTGCCGGCACGATCGCCGCGATGCTGGTGGCGGAAGGAAAGCTCGACCCGGAAGCGCCAGTGTCGCGGTACCTCCCGGAACTGGAGCACAGTGGCTTCGGCGATGCGACGGTGCGGCAGGTGCTCGACATGACCACCGGCATCAAGTACAGCGAGAAGTACGCTGATCCAGACGCAGACGTCTGGAGATTCGCGCGTTCGGCCAGCCTGGTGCCACGTCCAGCCGGCTATACCGGTCCGGCTACGGCCTACGAATTCCTCGCGACGGTGGCCAAGGAGGGCGAGCATGGCCAGGCATTCGTGTACAAATCACCCAACACCGAAGTCCTGGGTTGGCTCATTCGCCGCGTCACGGGCCAAAGGTTCGAGCAGGTGCTCAGCGACCGGCTGTGGCGTCCGCTGGGCATGGAGCACGACGGCTACATGCAGGTGGACACGAGCGGTGCGCCGCTGGTGTCCGGCGGGCTCAATCTCCGTTTGCGCGACCTGGCGCGCTTCTGCGACATGATGCGACAGGGCGGCCGATTCAATGGCCGTCAGGTCGTGCCTGCCGCAGTGGTCGCGGACATCGCAGGCGGTGCCAGCCCGGAGGACTTCGTGAAAGCGGGGTACAAGACGCTGCCAGGTTGGAGCTATCACAACCAGTGGTGGGTCTCGCACAATGACGACGGCGCGTATTCGGCGCGGGGCGTTTACGGCCAGGCCTGCTATGTGGATCCGAAGGCGGAGATGTCGATCGTCCGCTTCGCCTCGTTCCCGATCGCAACCAACGCCCATCTGGACCCCACGTCGCTGCCGGCGTACCAGGCACTTGCCGACTACCTGAAGGCGCACGAACACCAGGCGCGATAATACGGTGCGCTGGGTATGCGCGAGGGTGACGATCAGGTGTCGACGCGAGCGGGTCAAGTCCACTTCACCAAGTCAACTCAACGCGAGTACCGCTTCTCGACCGCCAGCTGCAATTCGCTCGCCTGGTGTCCGAGCGACTGCAACGACCTCTGCGACATCACTCCTCACGAACTCGACTCTCGGTCGTAAGGAGCGGTTGGGTCGGCGCGGCGGAGAAACGTCCCCGGTCTTCGGGTTACTCCCACCGAACCGGGCTCTCCGTCGTCATCGAAATCCGCGCGTCGAGCGCAGGCTAGTCAGAACGAATACCTCGTCGTGAACTGCAGCCGGTCGAGTGAGCCGTCGTTGCCGTTCTCGAGTTCGCGCACTGCGTGGCGGAACTCCGCGCCGATGTCGAGCTTCGGCAGCGGCGTGTACCAGGTGTTGAACGTCCAGCTCTCGCTCGACTTGTTGACATTGCCACCGGTGAAACCGGCGTCGTTGTCGTAGTCGCCCATCGCGAAGTAGACGTTGCTGCGCCACTTGTCGGACCACACGTGGCGGTACGCGATGGACCCCGCGAAGCCGTCGATCGTTTCCAGGCCGGCATTGCTGCCGTTGCTGGTGAGCACCGCGTCCGTCGTGAAGTTCAGGCCGACGTAGCGGCCGAGGTTGCCGCCCAGCAGCATGAAGCGGATGTCGTCCTTGCCGATCATGAACTTGCCCGACAGGCTGCCGGCCATCGACCAGCTGCTGGCGTCGATTCCGGTCAGCGTGGGGGTGTCCACCCGCTCGTACTTGAGTTCGCGCGCGAGCCCGGCGACGGCGACGTGGCCCCACGCGCCCTTCCAGGCGTAGCGGGCGGTGAGGTCCGGGATGGCGCTGTCGTCGGTTTCCAGGATCCAGGCCGTCGAGTTGGGATCCGCCGGGCCGCCGAACGGCGTCATGGTGGTTTGCGGATTCTCGACAGCGAGTGAGAATCCGCCCCTGGTGTAGCGGACCTGCGGCTGCCGCACGAACACGGTGCCGTCCGTCGTGCCGATGAAGTCCACGGAGTCGGGCAGCGCAGCGACATCCTGGAAGTTCGACCAGGTCTGTCCGACCAGCCATTCGCGCCACTGCACGTACGCATGGCGCAGGACCGGCGCGTAGGTGTTCGTCACTCGTTGGTTACCGGTGCCCGAGCCGAAAAAGTCGATCTCGAACCGGGTCGAGAGTTTGTCGCCGCCGGCGAGGATGGTGTCGGTGCCGAAGTTGATGCGCGTCTGCTTCGCATGTGCGTCGAAGTCCGTGCCCTCGTCCGGCTGACCGATCGGTGTCGCACCCGGCACGTAAAAATCGCGGGAAGGCGTGTTTTCCGCGAGTTCGCCGTCGGACGTGTCCGTCCACATGCCGTCGACCTTGGCGTAGCCGGTCAGCACGAAGCTGGTGCCGGGGGCTGAGTTCGGCAGGATCGTGCCCGGCTGGATGGGCTTCGCGGGTGCCGCGGCGGGTGCGGTGGCGACCGTGCCTGCAGCAGCCGGTGCTGCAACGGGCGCGGGTGCAGCCTTCTTCTCTGCCACGAGTTGCTGGACGAGCTTCTCGAGTTCCGCGACGCGAGCTTCGAGTTCCTTTTCCTTCGCGGTCTCGGCGCCGGCTAGCGTGGATGTGCTGATGAGCGCGACGCTGAGCGCGACCGCGATCGAGCGGCGCAGCGCGTTAGATGGACGGCGCGGTGGCTTGGCGTGCGGCATGGACGGAATCCCCCGGATGAGTCGTGCGATGCGGCGATCGTGAACCGCAGCAGCGCGCGTGGGTATTCGCCTTTGGTCGCAGTAGCGAACCGTTGGATAGACCAGGTCGCGCGTGTACCCTGACAGCCAATGTCACGTCAGATCATTGTCGCCGACGACCATCCGCTGTTCCGCGAAGCGATGAAGGCCGCGGTTAGCCGTCTCGACCGGGGTGTCGGTTTCGTCGAGGCGGATTCCGTGGCAGCGATGCTCGCTGCCGCAGAAGCGAATCCCGGCGCCGACCTGCTGCTGCTCGACCTCAACATGCCGGGTGCGCACGGCTTCAATGCGCTCGCGCACGTGCGCGGCAGCCGGCCCGAGCTTCCTGTCGTCATCGTTTCCGCCGACGACGACCCGCAGACGATCGCCGCGTCGCTGCGTTTCGGTGCGCAGGGGTTCATCCCGAAGTCGACGGAGGCCGGCCAGATCGGCAAGGCCATCGAGGCGGTGCTCGCCGGTGAAATCTACACGCCGCCGGGCTACCGGCCGCCCCGTGCTCCGGCCACTTCCGCCGAAGAACTCGAGATCGCGCACCGCGTCGCCGGCCTGACGCCGCAGCAATTCCGGGTGCTCGGCATGCTGTGCGCGGGCCTGCTCAACAAGCAGATCGCCTACGACCTCGACGTCTCGGAAGCGACGGTGAAAGCACACGTCACGGCGATCCTGCGCAAGCTCGGTGTGACGACACGCACGCAGGCCGTGCTTGCGGCAGGTCGCCTGGCCGTGGACCGCGCAAGCGTCAAGCCGGTCCCTGAAGAATTCGACTAACCGCGACTCGCCATGGCGAGCAGCGCGCCGAGCAGGCCGCGCAGGGCGGCAGGTTTCACCGGTTTGCGCAGTACCTTGTAGCCGAGCAAGCGTGCGCGTTCCGCGACCTCTGCGCCGTGGTCGGCCGTCACGAGCGCAGCCGGCGCGTACGCCACCCCTCCGGCGCGCAGTGACTGCAGCAGTTCGAGCCCGTCGCAATCGCCATCGCCGAGCCGGTAGTCCGCGAGGACAACGTCGGGCGAGTGCTGCATGAATGCGCTGCGGGCTTCCTCGGCGGTGCTGGCGCGCAGCACGCGCAGGCCCCAGCGTTCGAGCAGCGTTTGCATGCCGTCGAGGATCGCCTCCTCGTCGTCGACGCAGAGCACCGTGCCGCCGACGAGGCTCGCGGGCGAAGCCGGCACAGGCTCACCCGCGGGTGCAGGCGCCAGCCTTGCGGCAACCTCGAGCTGCACGCTGAACATCGAGCCACGACCCACTTCCGAGCGCAGGCTCAGGTCGAGTTGCAGCACGCGCGCGATGCGGTCGCAGATCGCCAGGCCCAGCCCGAGCCCTTTCTCGCCCCAGGGCGAAGGGCGGTCGAGCCCGCGGAACTCATCGAAGATCACTTTGCGGTGCTGTTCGGCGATGCCCGGACCGGTGTCCCAGACCTGCACCTCGACACGCCTCCCGTGCCGCCGGCAGCCGACGACCACGCCGCCGCGCTGCGTGTAGCGCAGAGCGTTTGACACCAGGTTCTGCAGCAGGCGCCGCGCCAGCACGCGGTCACTGCGCACGTGCAGCCGCGTGCGGCGGATGTGCAGCCGCAGGTTGCGTCGCGCCGCAACCGGGGAGAACTGCCTTTCTAGGTCCACGAAGACGTCGTCGAGGGCGAACACCGTGATCTCGGTTCGCATCGAGCCGCTTTCCAGGCGGGCGATGTCGAGCATGTCGTCGAGCACTTCCTCGGCTGCGCGCAGCGAGCCTTCGATGCGTCCTGCGATCTCGCGCACGGAACCCGCATCGGTCGGTGCATCGCTCAACGCGGAGGCAAACAGGCGAGCGGCGTTCAATGGCTGCAGCAAGTCGTGGCTCGCGGCGGCGACGAACCGCGTCTTGGTGGCATTGGCCTGTTCGGCGGCGAGCTTGGCCGCGGCCTCGGCCTGCAGCGCGATCGACAGTGCCTGCGTGCGTTCGGATACGCGCTGCTCCAGCGTCTGCTTGGCCTCGAGCAGCTGCTGCTCGTTGTGCTTGAATTCCGTGATGTCGGTGTAGGTCGTGACGTAGCCGCCGTCGGGCATGGGCTGGCCACGCATTTCGTACACGCGCCCGTTGCGGCGCTGGCGTTGGATCACGTAGCGCGTGCCGGCCCGCATGTGGTCGATGCGCTTGCGGATCTCTTCCTCGGGATCGGTAGCGCCGAACTCGCCACGCATCGCGTTCCACCGGATCAGGTCGGCGACCGGGCGGCCGATGCGGATCATGTCCGGCGGGTAGTCGAACATCTCCAGGTAACGGCCGTTCCAGGCGACCAGCCGGGCTTCGCTGTCGGCCACCGAGATGCCCTGCGCCACGTTTTCCATCGTCGCCTGCAGCAGCTGGCGGCTGAAGCGCAGTTCCTGCGAGGTTTCATCGAGCAGTTCCGCGACTTCCTCGGCGGCGAGACCGCGTCCGCGCAACGCGTGGGTGAACATGAGACGGGCTGACGACGCACCGATCGCGCCGGCGAGCATGCGTTCCATGTGCTGCATGAGTCCGCGATCGGCCGGGTCCGTGTGCCGGGGCAACGGCCGCAAGGTCTGCAGGAAATACTCGCGTAGCGAAGCTTCCGCCGCTGTGTTGCCGACGATGCGTTCCGCAATCGCCAGCACGTCGCCGACTCTTGCGCTCGACACGGCTGGCGTTGCAGGCGCGGGCACGGCCGGTCGCACGAACTGGGTCGCTGCCATGCGGTCACGCAGCGACGTGCGCCCCAGCAGGGACAGCCCGACCAGCACCGCGACATTGCCGCCCAGCGCGAGCAAGGCGCCGCTGGTCACCGGGCTCATGTGGGCGAGCAAGGACCCTTCGTAGAGGAACCGAAAGCTCCCATACGCGCCGAGACTGGCCGCGCCGGACAGGCCCCCTGGACTGAAATTCGGCAGCAGCAGGGTGTAGGTCCACAACACGAATCCCGTCGCGAGGCCCCAGAACACGGCGCTGCGGGTGGCGCGTCGCCAGTACAGTCCGGCGAGGATCGGCGGCGCGAACTGCGCCACAGCGGCGAAGGCGAGCAGACCGATCGAGGCGAGGCTCGCGGGTACGACCGTGTTGCGGTGATAGGCGTACGCGAGCAGTGCCAGCAGCAGGATCGCGACGCGACGCAGCCACAGCACGCCACGGCCGATGTCGCTGCCTTCCGTCGGCTTGAGCCACCGGCTGCGCCAGAGCACCGGCATCACGAGGTCGTTCGTGATCATCGTGGCGAGCGCGATGCTCGACACGATCACCATGGCCGTGGCAGCCGACAGGCCACCAAGGAAGGCGATGATGGCGAGCGACGGGACGTTGCTCGTCATCGGCAGCGTGAGTACCAGGAAATCGGGATTGCCGGCCGGCGCGAGTCCCTCACCCAGACCGGCCAGCACCACCGGCACGACCAGCAAGGTGAAGGCGGCAAGGTAGGCGGTGAACACGATGCGCGCGGTGCGCAAGTCCTGCGGATCGGCGCATTCGACGATGCCGGCGAGGAATTGCCGCGGCAGGCAGAAGATGGCAGCGGCCGCGAGCGCCGTCGTCATGAAGAAGTCGGCGGGGAACGCGTGGGCGAGCGTGCCCAGTCGCGTCGCGGAAATTGCCGGCGCTGTGTCGAGGTGCAGCAAGGCGAAGACGCCGACGGACGCAAACGCGACCAGTTTTACGATCGACTCGAACGCGATGGCCAGCATCACGCCTTCGTGGTGCTCGGTGGCGTCGAGTCGGCGCGTGCCGAACAGCATGGCGAAGACCGCCATCATGAGCGCCACCCATAGCGCGGTATCCGCGTACCACGCGGGGTTCGCGCCCATCGAACCGGTCAGCACGTCGATGCTGGTGCCGACGGCCTTGTATTGCAGTGCCAGGTACGGCACACCGGCAGTCAGCGCGATCACGGCGACGAGCGCGGCGAGGGTCGGGCTCTTGCCGAAGCGGGACGAAATCAGGTCAGCGATCGACGTGATGTTGTGGGCCCGGACGATCGCAACCAGCCGCTGCAGGAACGGCAGGCCGAACAGCAGCACCAGCGCCGGACCCAGGTAGATCGGAACGTACGTCCAGCCGTCGCGGACGGCGGTGCCCACGGCACCAAAAAACGTCCACGTCGTGCAGTAGACGCCAAGGGCCAGGCTGTAGATCCACGGCCGCAGGCGCGCGTGACCCGGGTACACCGAACGACGCTCGCCGTAGAACGCGACGCCGAACAGCACCAGCAGGTAGCCGATGGCGAGCGCCGAGAGCAGGAAGCCCGAGACCATCGCGCAACTCTAGGCAGCGCGAGGTCCCCGCGACAAGGGGAATTACCGGCCGCGCCGCCCGTCAGTCGTGTATTTCAGGGACGCCGGGGTCCCGGAAAGAAGGCGTTGGTGCGCCGGATGTATTCGGCGTAGCCGGGTCGCCGCTTGCCGATGTCCCGCTCGAGCAGGGTCACGCCCGAGACTCGCAGCAGCAGCACGCTCATGAGCGCAGGGCCGAGCAATGACCACCAGGCGCCCGCCGCGAGCGCCACCAGGCCGAAGCCCCACCAGACACAGAAATCGCCGAAATAATTAGGATGGCGCGTGAGGCCCCACAGCCCCCGGTCCATCACCTGCCCGGCATTGGCCGGATTTGCCTTGAAACGAGTGAGTTGCCAGTCGCCCACGGCCTCGAAGTACAAGCCGACCAGGCAGAGTGAGGCGCCGGCGTAATCAAGCCAGCCGAGGGGGCTCGCGTCACCGGCGATGGCGCCGAGCAGCGGCAGCGAGATCACCCAGGCGAGGACGGCTTGCAGGCCGAACACGAGGTACAGGCTCTTCCACGCGAATCCCGGTTCGTTGCGGCGGCGGATCTTCTGGTAGCGCCGGTCTTCTTCGTGGCCGAAGTTGCGCCGTCCGAGGTAGATGGCCAGCCGCAGACCCCACACCGTGACCAGCACCAGCACCAGTTGTGCGCGCGGCCCGGGCGGCATCGTGCTCGCTGCGTAGCTGAAGGCGGCGATCACGAACATCAGCGACCACAGCGTGTCGACGATCGTGACGTTGCGGAGCTGGACGCTCACGAGCCAGGTCAGGAACCCTGCGCCGAGCAGGAAGGGCAGGGCGTGCAGCCAGGTCTGGAGCATTCGGATGGCCTCGATGGAAGTTCTGGTGGGCGGCGGACGAGTGCGAAAGGTTGCAGGCGCGGTCAGCTCGTCTTCAGGAGTTCGGTGAGCAGCGCGTCCTCGATATTGCCACCTGACAGCGTCACCGCAACAGTGCGTCCGCGGACGTCGAGTTTGCCGGCGAGTACGGCTGCGAGCGCCACAGCGCCGCCGGGCTCGACGACGAGCTTCAGCGTGCGTGCCGCGAACACGATGGCCTGCCGTACCTCGTCGTCGGACACTGCGAGTCCGCCACGCAGCAGCGGCTGGTTGATCGCGAACGTGAGTTCGCCGGGGATCGGGGCGAGCAGTGCATCGCAAATCGACTGCGGTGCACCCGGCTCATTGCGCTGGCGCCGGCCCGCGGCCAGCGATCGACGGTGATCGTCGTACGCCGCGGGCTCGGCCGTCCACACACCTGCCTGCGGTGCGAGCTGGGCAATCGCAATGGCTATCCCTGCCGTGAGTCCGCCGCCGCTGCAGCAGACGACCACGTCATCGAGCGTCAGGCCGTGTTCGGCCGCCTGTTCCGCGATCTCGAGGCCCGTCGTGCCCTGTCCCGCAATGATGTCCGGGTCGTCGTACGACGGCACCAGCGTCGCGCCCCGTTCGTTAGCGAGCTTGGCTGCGATCTGCTCGCGACTCTCGCGCACGCGGTCGTACTCGACGATTGCAGCGCCCATGTTCCGCGTGTTCTGCAGCTTGATCCTCGGGGCATCGGACGGCATCACGATCGTCGCGTGGATACCGAGACGCCGGGCGGCCTCGGCCACGCCCTGGGCGTGGTTGCCCGACGAAAAGGCGACGACGCCGGCGGCCCGCTCGGTTTCGTTCAACTGCACCAGCCGGTTCCAGGCGCCCCGGAACTTGAACGATCCGGTGTGCTGCAACGTCTCCAGCTTGAGCAGGACGCGTCCGCCGGTCAGTCCGTCGAGCGGCGTGTCAGCGAGCAGGGGAGTGCGACGAGCGTGTCCTTCGAGCCGGCGTGCAGCGGCGCGGACGTCGTCGAAATCGGGAATGCGGGTCATGGGCCGGGGGTCCCCTGTCGGTGCAGGGCGAATCGTCGCACCATAGACGCGTGAGCGTACAACAAACCTTACCTGCCGGCTGCGAGCCCGACTGCCGCGGCTGCCGCCATCGCACGCTGACCGTGTCTGCGAGCGTCACGCAGAAACAGGGGTACCTGCAGCGCGTCCTGCAACGCTGGGGACACGTGCTGCAACCCGTGCGTTCGGTGCAAGAGGACCAGCGCTTCGGCTATCGTGATCGCGTCACCCTGAATGCACGCTGTGATGGAGCAGCTGGCTGGCGGTTCGGGATGATGCGGCGCGACGAACTGATCCCGATCCCTGAGTGTCCCGTGCATTCGGCGCGCGTCAACAAGCTCGTTGCGTTGCTGCGGGCCACGTTGCCTGCCCACGCGAATTTTCCGCTTGCGTATCTGCATGTCGCGGGCGGGCAGGCGACCCTGATCGTCAAGGCAAGGAACTACGAGCCCGCCGACCTCGATATGCTGCGCGCGGGACTGTCAGCGACCGGCGTCGAGGGACTCTGGGTGCATTGCCATGCCTCGGCCGGCCGCAAGCTGTTTGCGCGCTCGGGCTGGCACCTGGCCTGGGGCGCACCGATCTCGCTCGACGCGGCAGGGCTGGTGCACGGACCGGCTGCGTTCCAGCAACTGCTGCCCGACCTGCATGCGCAGGCAGTCGCGCTGGCCCGCGATCATCTCGACCCAGCCCCTGGCGTCGCGGTGCTCGACCTGTACTGCGGGATCGGCTCGACGCTGCGGCAATGGCTGCAGGCGGGTGCGTCAGCGTTCGGCGTCGAACTCGCCGGCGGCGCGGTCGACTGCGCGCGCATCAATGCGCCCGGTGCCGTGGTGCTGCGTGGAACGTGCGAGCAGCGCATGCCGCAGGCGCGGGAGTGGTGGCACGACGGCAATCATTCCCGCCGTGCCTGCTACGTCAACCCGCCGCGCTCGGGCCTGGAGCCGGCACTGCTCGAAGCGCTGGCGCGCGACTTGCGCCCGGACCGGATTGCCTACCTTTCGTGCAGTGCCGGGACACTCGCGCGGGACCTCGCCGTGTTCGAGGCGGCGGGTTACGAGGTGAGTTCGATCGCGCCATTCGACTTTTTTCCCGGCACGCATCACGTCGAGTGCCTGGCCCTGCTCACGCTTGACCGGTCACTGGATGCCGGGTAGCCAGCGTTCGGCGACGGAGGGTTGTCGCGACGGTGGGTGCCGGCTCGACGGGCTGGTCTTGGCCTGTCCGGCGACGGACGAGCTGATCACGCTGGCGCAGGCACCGGTGTTGATCCACTGCAGCGCCGCCTGCGTCAGGCCGTCCGCGGGGTCGCCCATCGGGGCGCCCAGCGTGTCGTCCGCCGCGCACGCAAAAGTCATGCGGGATGCGAGTCCCTCATAGTAGTCGCCGACACCCTGCGCATTGACCGTCTTGAAGGTGACGAGGCGCAGCCGGTCGGTGCAGGCGTTGCCGAGGTCGAAGGCGAGCTGGCCGACGGGTTTGCCGTACGTGTCGCTGCCGACGATCGCCACTTCAGTCCAGGCATGCATGGCGTTGATGTTGATCTCGCTTGCCGACGCTGTTGCGGCGGTCGTCAGGAACGCGATGCGCACGGGCCGTACCGACTGCGCCTGCGGCTGGAAGCGTACCGTGGAGTTCTGCCCCGACTTACCCGGGCTATGCACGATCGTGTACTGGGTGTCGGCGGCAGTGCGGTCGCCGCCGAGCAGGTTGTCGATCAGTTCGGCCGTGCTGACCAGGCCGCCGCCGTTGTAACGCAGGTCGATGATGAAGTCGCGGACGTTCTGCGTGCGGAACGACTGGAACGCCGTGCGCAACTGCGGGTCGGACGTGCTGATGTAGCTGCGCAGGTTCAGGTATCCCACGCCGGTCGTCCCGGTCACCGGCAGAACGCGCGTGCCGAACGAATCCGGGACCGGGTCGATCGTTACCGTGCGCTTGCTCAGTTGCATCTCGATGGCCTGTCCGTTGCGGAGCACGCGCAGGCCGCGCTGGATGCCCACGTCGGCGGCTCCAAGCAGGTCGGTGAACGTGGTGGCGCCGTCCGCCAGCGATTGCGAAACGGGCACGAAGCCGCTGCCCTGGTCGACGGCGATGACCTCGTCGCCGCGCTGCAGGCCCGCCGCCGCCGCCGGGCTGCCTTCGAACACGTCGAGAACGAATGGCCGATTGCCGGTGTCGGTGCGTGAGCGGAAACCGAAGCCGACGAACTGACCTTCGCCAAGCAGTGAGTCCTCAGCGGATTTCGTCGTCAGGTAACTGAAAAAGCGATCCTTGCCTTGCGCCCGGGCCGTTGCGGTCAATGCATCGAGCAGGTCCTCCGCCGTCGGGTACCCCGCGATGTCCACTGACGCTGGGAGCAGGTCCGGAAACAGGTACCACTCGCGAGCGACGTTGAGGACCCATTGCTTGCGGGTAGCTTCACCGCAGGGGTCGTTCGTGCCGCCGCCGGTGCCGCCACCGGCGTTGCCACCCCCGCCTCCGCCGCAGCCGGCCATGGTTGCCATGAGTGCGCTGAGCGCAAGGAGGGTCAGTGGGTGCATCGCGACTCGGGCTGCGGGCATGACGAACGGATGGCTGCCAGGCTTCACGGCGACAGCATCTGCTGCATCCGCGGTCGGCTGGCCGCGTACCGCCGGTGAACGTCGACGTAGATCGACTCGTAAAGTGCGTCGATCGCTTGCGGTTGGCCGAAATGGCGCGAGAATCCCGGGCACTCCGGCTCCAGCGCCAGCTCGGCTGCCTGCATCAGGTGCGCGAGCAAGCCACGCGGATCTTCGTCGCCCACCGCGATACGGATCGTCGTGAGCGAAATGCCTGCCTCGCGCAATGCGTCGTCGGACAATTCCGAATGGCTCGTCAGCGCCGGACAGACGACGACGGTGTTCACCTGTCCGAGCGTGACCTGCAGCCCGAACGCGGGTTCGAGGCAGTCGAAGAATCGCTGGAACGCATGCCGTGAAATCCTGCGGCCCATCTCGGTGTCGAGGTCGATCGTGAAGAGTGGCGCCGGCAGTCCGAGGTACATCAAGCGCTCACGCAGCGCGTAATTCCCGTTGCCTTCGACCGCAGAGCACTGCACGTTGATTGCGGGATGGGTGGCGAGCGCGCGAGCCAGCACCATCGTATTGATGGCCTTGAGCAGCACGCGCACTTCCACCGTGCGCATGCCGTTGATCACCTCGAATGCCTTGTCGGCGTCGAGGAACGCGCCCTTGATGTAGTACACGTTCCAGAACAGGCTTTCGTCCCAGCGATAGACGCACGGCTTGCCGTCTGGCGTCGTCGTGGTGACGCTGTCACCTTTGGGAATGAACATGCGTTCGTTGCGGCCGATGCAGACGCCGGCGGTCGTGGTGCCCGTGCCTGCGAGATCCTTGGTGTACGAATGTATGACGAAGTCGGGGCGCTCCATCGGGTCCTTGCGCTGCAGCACCGGCTGCAGGATCGGCGTGCCGACGGTCGCGTCACAAATGACCGTGAGTCCGTATTCGTGCGCGGCGCGGCAGATCGCCGGCACGTCGAGCACGTACCCGTGCGGGTTGCAGGGCGACTCCAGGAAGACGTAGATGCGGCGGCCGCGGTCGAGGCGATCGCGGTGTTTTGCCAGGGTGGCCTGCAGCGCGCGGCCGAAGTCGTCCACGGTAAAGCCGTCGAACCATTCGACGGCGACGTCGAGGTTGCTCTTCTTGGCATACCAGTCGTGCAGCAGCTGGTAGGTGCCGCCGTACACGTTGCGGTTCGACAGCACGACGTCGTTGTAGCCGACGAGGTTCGACAGCGTCGCGTCGATTGCAGCCATGCCGGAGTTGAAGTTCCAGGCGAGGTATTCGCCCGCGAGCGGGCCGGCCTCGAGGTCGACGATGTGATTGGCGAGGCTGATCGAAGTCGGGTTCAGCAGTCGCGAGTAGATTTCGTGCAGCGGCTCGCGCCCCTTGAAGGCGTCTTCGACCCACTCGGTGCACGCGTACAGGTACGTCGCGGTGCGCGTGATGACGGGCGTGGCGCTGAAGATCGCCGTGACGTTGTCGAAGATGGGGTAGGGGCCCTTGATCGCCGACTGCGTCGAATCGTGCAGCAGCGACTGGTACGACTTGCGCAGCGGGTTCTGCAGCGTGTCGAGGATCTTGGCGAGCTGGAAGCAGAGAAACCGCTTGGCATTGAAGCGCGCCACGCGGTCGCGCGGGTCGAGATCCGCGAGTTCACGCAGGGTCACTTCCCACAGCTGGTGCGCCGCGGCATTGCCGGCGTACAGGTGCGTGGCGAAGTCGGCCATGCGGCGGCCGAATTCGGACTGCGGGTCGATCGAGAAGTGCCTGAGCTGCTCGTCGACGAGTTCAGGGATGGCCGCGGAGCGCGTGGTGTTGCGGCGCGGGCTCAGTTCGCGCACACGCGCGAAATCCGGCGAAGGCTTTTCCATCGCCGGATAGTACCTCAGCCTGCCTCCGCTCAGAACGTCGCGGCGAACTGCAGCCAGATCTTGGTGGTGTCAGTGGCGAACTCGTCGGCCTGATAGTCGGCGAACTTGAACATCGCCTCGTAGTTCTTCTTTGCGCCAAACTTGTACGCGGCCGATGCGTTCCACTCGCTGCCGTAGTCCTGGCTGAAGGCTTCGGCCTGGAAATCGTGCCAGACGAGTTGCAGGGCTACCGGGCCCACGTTGGCAGTCGCGCCCAGGTACAGGTCCTCCACACCGCCGCGCGGAGTCGTCAGGAACTTGTCGGCCCAGCCCTGGAAGGCATGCAGCGTCGCGAGCGGCGTCTGGAAGGCGTGGTTCGGCTGGTCGTCGCCGCCCAGCACTTCGTAACCCGCCTTGAGACCGAACTTGCCGAACGTCGCGCCGCCTTCGACCAGGTAGTAGTCGGCGGAGTAGTCGTTCAGGTTGTCCGCGTAGTCACGTTGGCTGGCGTAGGAGGCGAGCCAGTTGAGCTTCGTGGCGTCCGCTACCTTGTACGTTCCCGCCCAGTGCACGCCGTAGGTGCTGCTGGAGAGCGCCGGGGCATTCTCGAAGTCGAGGAGGTACGCGAAGCCCGTCACGGCACCGAACGCACCGAGGTCTTCCTTTACGTTCAGCGCATGGGTGGCGCCGTGATAGTTCGCGGGCTGGGAGCCTTCGTCGGGGCCGGTGATGCGATTGACATTGGAGATGTAGGAGTAGTGCAGTTGCGTCTTCGGCAGCGCGCTGCTCTTGAGCGTCACTGCGTCGTAGGTCTGCTCGTTCTGCCTCCAGCCGACGTTGCCGACGAACCGCTGGTTGTCGAGCGTGATGCGCTGGCGGCCGAGCAGGCCGGTGAACGAGCCGGATTTGTACTGCAGGTACGACTGGTTCACCTCGGTGTATTCCGGGTCGGCAACGACGGGCCGGTCCGTCACGCCGTTGGTCGTGCTGTTATAGGTATCGTCGTCACCGAGCACCGTGACATTGTCCGCTTCCATGAATGCGCTGAAGCCGTGCCAGTCGCCGGTCACGTAGTTGAGGCGGCTGCGCAGTGTGGACGCGAGGGCATCGTCCGCAAACGGATCCTGATCGACCGATTCCAGTCGGTACCTGAACTCGAGGTGGGCCTTGCCGCCCGTCACGGCGTCGACGAACGTGATCGGCTTCGCTGGTGCGGCGGTGGAGGCTGGCACGGGATCTGCTGCCATCGCGACGCTGGCGAACCCGGCGGCGGTCGCCAGGACAAGAATCGAACTGGATCTGATCTTGGTATCGGTCATGGTCGTCATGTCTCCAACAGGCTGGGCTCGAAATCAGGCGATTGCGCCCTGAGCGATGCACACAGTCTGCGCGTCCCGCCCCTGGAAACCATTGATCCAGGTCAATGCTGCATGTCAGTTCGCGCAGACCTTGCGCTGGTCCCTATACTCCTTGCGGTATCTACCGATGCGTCCTGCGACAGCCATCGTCCAATGGCGCTTACTACGCCGGGCGGGCAAACTTGCGCTGCGGGACCACCGAGCGGGCGATTGATTCAGGTCATGGCTGCAGCTCCGCCCGCATTCCATCCTGCCGAAGTAGGCCGTCCATCAGTGCGACCAGTAGAAGAATCGACCCCCATGCTGCCCCGTTCTCGATGGCCGGCTCGCTTGCCCTGCGTGGTGGCAGCAATGCTCAGTGCTGTGGCGTTTCCGGCCGCTGGCCAGCCCGATACGGGCGCTGACGATTCTCACCTCGAGACCGTCATGGTCTACGCCCGCCGCCTCACTCCGGTCTCCAGGGTGGCAGCCACCGTGACCGTGATCGACCGGGCGCGCATCGAAACGACTCTGGCCACCGACATTCGTGAGCTCGTGCGGTACGAGCCGGGTCTCAGCGTCCGCAACGATCCGTTCCGTTTCGGGCTCGACACGATCTCGGTCCGTGGGCTTGGCGGTAACCGTGTCGCGGTCGAGGTCGATGGCATTCCCGCCGCCGGCGGCTTTGCCGTGGGCAGCTATGCGGATTCGGGTCGCGCCTACGTGGACGCGGCATTCGTCGACCGGGTCGAGTTCCTGCGCGGACCGGCGTCGTCGCTGTACGGCAGCGATGCGATCGGGGGCGTGGTCGCCATGACCACGCTCACTCCAGCGAGTCTGCTGGCGCGGGGCGAGGGTGATTACGCAGTGCGCACCGACGCAGGATACGACTCCGCGAGCGATGGCTGGCGGGCAGCGGCGCTCGCGGCCGGAGCGATCGGCGGGACGCAATGGCTCGTCGGGTATTCGCGACGCGAAGGCCACGAATCCGACACGGCGGCCGACGTCACGCCAAACCCGAGCGAGTACACGCAAGATTCGGCGCTGATGAAGGTCACCGGCGCCGTGCCGGGCGGGCCGATGACGTTAACGGCCGAGGCGGGACGCATCCAGCAGGCGACGGACGTCGATGCGTTCCTGGGGGTGGGCCGATTCCTGAACACGACCGCACTGGCGGGCGACGATGAAATGCTCCGTTATCGGGTCAGCCTGGGGCAGGCACTGACGGGGGCGAATGCGGCGTTCGACTCCGCCGACTGGAGTGCCTACTGGCAGGGCACGGAGACCGATCAGGATACCTACGAGGTGCGCAGGGCCGTGCCGCCGCGCACGCCACCGGTGCAGCTCGATCGGACGTTCAAATTCGACGAGAGCACGTTTGGCGTCGAATTCACGGCAGTCAAGAGCCTGGGGTCCGGGTCGCTCGTGCACGATGTCGTGTACGGCTTCGAGGCGACACGGTCCGAACTCGACGAGCTGCGGGACGGCCTGCAGACCAACCTGACCACCGGTGCGACGACGCCGACGATCCTCGGCGAGACGTTCCCGCTGCGTGACCTGCCGCTCTCCACGGTGGTCGAGGTCGGTGCCTTCGTGCAGGACGAGGTGCAGATCGACGATGCGCGCTGGACCGTCGTGCCCGCGCTGCGTGTCGATTACTACGATCTCACGCCCGAGACGGATCGGATTTACCGCGAAGACAATCCTGCGACGGAACCGGCGGGAATCGATGAAATCTCGTTCGCTCCCAAGCTCGGTGCGACGTACCGGATCAGCGACCGGCTCGGCGTCTTTTTCCAGTACGCGCACGGCTTTCGTTCGCCCCCGCCCGAGGACGTCAACATCGGGCTCGAAGTTCCGCTGTTCAACATCCGTGCGATTCCAAATCCGGACCTGCGGCCCGAGACGAGCGACGGTTTCGAGGCGGGTCTGCGGCTGACGGGTGCCCCCGTGGCGCTGACCGCAAGCGTGTTCCAGACGGAATATGGCGACTTCATCGAGTCGAAGGTGAACCTGGGCGTCGATCCGGCGACGGGTGTGACGCTGTTCCAGTCGCAGAACATCGCGGAGGCACGGATTTACGGCGCCGAGTTCGATGCCCGCGCGGATCTGTCCATGTGGTCGCCAGGACTGCAAGGATGGAGCGGTCGACTCGCGGCTTCGTGGACCCGCGGCGAAGACCTCACCCGCGACGTGCCGCTCAATTCGATCGATCCGCCGCAGCTGGTGTTCAGTGTGCGATACGACGCTCCGTCGACGCGATGGGGATCGGAACTGGCGCTGACCGCGGTCGAAGCGCAGCGCGAGGTGGATCGCAGCCGGGCCGATCTTTACCGCACCGATGGCTATGCCACGCTCGATTGGCTGGCGAACGTCAGCCTCAGCCCGAGGCTGAGGCTGAACGTCGGGTTGTTCAACCTGACGAACACCGCTTACATTGACTGGTCCGACGTCCGCGGTCGTGTCGCGGACGATCCCCTGGTGCCCTATTACACGCGTGCCGGATTCAACGCTTCGGCCAGCCTGCGCTACGATTTCTGACCTCGCGTGATTGAATGCGCGGATGAACAACAGTGGTGCCTTCGATCGTTTGGCGCTCGGCGCAACCGACGTGCTCGTGTCGCGTCTTGCCTGGGGCATGTGGCGTTTCCAGGGTGACGACCTGACCCACGCGCGCGCGCTCGTCGATGCGGCCCTCGATACGGGCATCAACCTGTTCGACACTGCGGACATCTATGGCTGCAATGGCCGGGATGGGTTCGGCGCCGCGGAAACCCTGCTCGGTCGTCTGTTCGCCGCCGATCCGGGTTTGCGACGCAAGCTGATACTCGCGAGCAAGAGTGGCATCGTCCCGGGCGTGCCCTACGATTCCAGCGCCGACTCGCTGGTTGCCGCCTGCGAGGCTTCGCTGCATCGACTCGGCACCGAGCACCTCGACCTGTTCCAGGTGCACCGTCCAGACGTGCTGACGCATCCGGCGGAGGTGGCGCGAGCCCTTGAGACTCTCGTCACCAGCGGCAAGGTCCGGGCGGTCGGCGTTTCCAACTACTCACCGGCGCAGACAGCCGCGCTTGTCGCACACCTGCACATTCCGCTCGCAAGCATCCAGCCTGAGTTCTCACCGCTGGCGCTTCAGCCGCTTGCGGACGGGACGCTCGATCTCGCCATGCGGCACCGGATTTCGGTGCTGGCGTGGTCGCCGCTGGCGGGTGGACGCCTCGGTGAACCGGGCGACGATGAACGTGCGCAGCGTGTCTGCGCCGAACTCGACAGGCAGGCACAGCGCTGCGGTGTCTCGCGCGCCGCCGCAACTTATGCGTGGATCATGGCGCACCCCAGCGGCATCGTCCCGATCGTCGGTAGCCAGCAGGTGAGCCGCATCCGCGAGGCCGCCGCCGCGTACCAGGTCGAGTGGACCCGAGCTGACTGGTATCGGGTGCTGGTCGCGTCCAGAGGCGTTGCATTGCCCTGAGGCGTGCCCAAAAGAATGGGCCCCGCCTCAAGCCGAGGCGGGGCCCAGGATCGCGCAGCGCTGCGCGTGGAATCAAGCGACAGGTCAGTACACGTCGCCCACCGTGTTGCGGACGTTGAACTTGCCGGTCGGCGTCACGATGCGCGCGTCGTCCATGACCTTCTTCAGCTTGAGCGTCTTGTCGTCGACGACGACGATCGCAGACTTCTGGTCCTTGCCGTTCCACACGGAGAACCAGACCTCGTCGCCAGCGGCGTTGTACTCGGGTTGCACGACACGCTTCGGGCCTTCGCCGAGGTTCGCCCACTCGGCGATCGGCAACACCTTGTAGCCGGCCTCGAGGTTGTTGATGTCGAACACCGCGACGCTCTGGCTGATCTTCGGGTCGGGATTGAGCGTGGTGTCGACGTACAGATTCGTCGACTTCGGATGCGTCTTGACGAACAGCGATCCGCCGCCCTGGCCCTTCAGCACTCGCACCACCTTCCAGGCGTTGTCCTTGTGCTTCTCGGGATCCGTGCCGATCACCGTCACCTTCTCGTTGCCGAGCGCGCTGGTCACCCACACCGGACCGTACTTCGGATCGACGAAGTTCGCGCCGCGACCCGGGTGCGGGATCTTGTCCACATCCACCAGCGCGGTGAGCTTCTGCTCCTTCGAATCGATGACCGCGATCTTGTTCGACTGGTTGGCTGCCGTCATGAAGTAGCGCTTGGTGGAGTCCCAGCCGCCGTCGTGCAGGAAGCGCGCCGCGCCGATCGTGGTGGTCTTGAGGTTGTTGATGTCCTCGTAGTTGACCAGCAGGACCTGGCCGGTTTCCTTGACGTTGACGATGAACTCCGGATGCTCGTGCGAGGCGACGATGGCCGCCACGCGTGGCTCGGGGTGGAACTCCTGGGTGTCTACCGTCATGCCGCGCGTCGAGACCACCTTGAGCGGCTCGAGGGTCAGGCCGTCCATGATCGTGTACTGCGGCGGCCAGTAGGCGCCCGCGATCGCGTACTTGTCCTCGTAGCCCTTGTACTTGGAAGTTTCGACGGAGCGCGCCTCGAGGCCGACCTTGATCTCGGCCACCTTGGTGGGCTTCTCGAAGTAGAGGTCGATCAGGTCGATCCTGCCGTCACGCCCGATCGTGTACACGTAGCGGCCCGAGTGCGACAGGCGCGAAATGTGCACCGCGTAGCCGGTGCGGATGACGTTGATGATCTCCTTGGTGTCGCCGTCGATAATCGCGACTTCGCCCGCGTCACGCAGCGTGACCGCGAAGATGTTGTCCAGGTTGTACTTGTTCTGCTGCTTGGTCGGCCGTTCGGACACCGGCACGAGCACGTTCCAGCTCGCCTTGATCTCGGGCATGCCGAACTCGGGGGGCTGCGGCGGCTCGTGCTGGACGAAGCGCGCCATGATGTCGACTTCTTCCTGCGAGAGTTCACCGGACTTGCCCCAGCTCGGCATACCAGCCGGCGAACCCTGGTTGATGAACACCTTGAGGTATTCGGTGCCCTTCTTCTGGGTAATGTCGGGGGTGAGCGGCTTGCCGGTGGCGCCCTTGCGCAGCACGCCGTGGCAGCCTGCGCAGCGCTGGAAATAGATTTCCTGCGCGTGCTTGAACTCGGGCTCCGTCATGTTCGGCGCACCGGGCGTCACGAGGATCTTGACGCCTTCCGCGCCGGCAGGCGACGGCGCGCCCTGGTACTTGAGCTCGGCCGTCGTAATCGGGTGCTGGGTCGGCGAGGAGGCCGTCTTGGGCTCCGCGGCCGCCTTGGCACGCACGGCTGCGACCTGTGCGACCGTCACCGCACCGCCCTTGTTGCCCCACGAGTTCATCGCGAAGGTCAGCGCGTCGGCGATTTCCTGGTCCGACAGCTGCGTCATGGCAGGCATCACGGAGTTGTACTTGACCCCGTTCACCACGACCTCACCTTCGAGGCCGCGCACGACCACGCCGACCGCGCGGTCCTTGTCGCCGAGCAGGTAGTCGGAGCCGGCGAGCGGCGGGAAGGCGCCTGGCAGGCCCTTGCCGTCGGCCTGGTGGCAGGCGAGGCAGACCGTCTGGTAGGTGCTTTCACCGGCCTTCATCTGCGCCGAAATTCCGGCTGCTCCGGCGACCTCAGCCTGATGCACTTGCGGCGAACTGCCGCTGGCGGAGGGCTGCTGCGCCAGGGCGCCGGCGCCCAGGGATGCGCTGATCGGGATGGCTAGCCACCATGCTGCCCGCGCGGCAGGGGTGCGACTGGCGTTGAACATTACTCTCTCCTCGTCCTTTCCCAGGCAGGGAATTGTCAGATCATGCAATGGTCAGGACTGTAGGGCCCGACCGAAACTGGTGCCTTGACCCGGATCAAGGCGTTGTGGCGAATGCGGTCACGCGGCGGTGTCCAGCAGTGCCAGGAGCCTGTGCCGGCTCGGCACCTGCAACGTCCGGCCCTGCACGGCGATCGCGCCATTGTCGGACAGTGTGCGCAGTATCCGCGACAGGGTCTCGGGTTTCATCGACAGTCGTGACGCAATTTCCTGCCGCGACTCCTGCAACTGGATTTCGACGGGTCCATCCGTGTCGAGGGGTAATCGGCCGTCGATCATGCGCACGAGGCGGTGGGTGGCGCTTTCCATCGTAAGGTATTCGATTTCGCGGATGCGCATGTGGAGGCGCTGGCTCAGGTGTCCGAGCATGCGGAGACAGGTTTCCGGACTTTCCCGCAATATCGCAATGTAGTCGGCGCTGGAAAACCGCGCTATCCGAGCCTGTGACGCCGCCATCGCAGATACCGGATAGGCGGGGCCGGACATGAACATCACGGCCTCGGCGAAACTCTGACCAGGGCCGAGGATGTCCACGATTTTCTCCTCGCCGGTCTTGGAGTAGAGAATCAGATTCACCTGACCCTCGACGACGACGTAGAAATGCATGGCCGGCTGGCCGCGGTCGAACAGGAGTTGCCCGGAGTCGGCTTCTTCGATGTACGCCGTGCTCAGCACACGCTGCAGCTGGGCCGCGGACAGGCCGGCAAACAGGTGGTGCGTGCGGAGGCCCGCCAGGGCGTTGATGTCGTTCAGGCTCATTTTCTTGGCCGCCAGTGTGCGGCAACCGTTACGGTTGGCGCTGTAGGGACTCACCGACATGCATGATGCCGGGATGCGAGGTCGAGAGCGACCCCCCGGCTCGGTGCCTCGGGTCCCGGTCAGGCGGCCAGACCGGCGAAAAGCCCTAAGGGATGGTGGGCACGCGCCACCGTGACCAGGAAACCGACCGTGAGCAGGGCTGCCGCAAAAGCAGCGATCCGTATTCGCCGTGTCCGCCCGCGCTTCAGTGCGACACTGCCGAGCACCACGTAAACCACGAGTAAAGTGACTTTCATCGTCAGCCAGCCGTTGCCGAACGGGTACTGGTGGACGACCGACGTCAGCATCAGCGCGGCTGTCAGCAGCAAGGTGTCGATCGCGTACGACGGGTAGCGCAGCCACACGGACTGCACCTGCGGCGAATCCACCAGCATCAGGCCGCCGCGCAGCACGAACAATCCGATCGACAGGATCACGAACCCGATGTGCGCGTGCCGTAGCGCAAGGTAATACTCGGCCATCAGCCCGGCTTGCCGTCGATGCGAGGCGCAAGGTAGATGCCGCCGACGCGACCCACCCAGACGGCGACGGCACCGAGCCACAAGGCAACGCTGCCGAGCAGGAACCACTGCACTGCCGCCGGCGCCGTCACGACTTCGCTCAGCACTCGACTCGCCGCGCCCAGTTGCAACGCAACGAAGCAGGCGAGCGTGATGCGGTCCATGCGCAGCGGCCGGCCGGAATGTCCCATCGTCACGCGCGTCACCATCGCGACCAGCATGCCGCCGAAGAATCCCATGCCCAGGGCGTGGATCGGTGCGCGCCCGAGGGCCCAGGCGCCCGTCAGGGCGAAGGCGCCGTCGCGGAAGGTCTGCAGCAGCAGCGCGATCGGCAGCCACGCGAAGCCGGCGTACAGAGTCCACAGCAATGGATTGCCCCGCGCGTGCAGCGACGTCCAGCGCAGGGCGCACCACGCCGTCAGCACGAAAACAGCAGCGTCGACGAACGGCAGCGCCGCGAGCGCGCCTGCCGTGCCGAGGAGCAGCCGCAGGTAGGCCAGGCCCACCACTGCCACGAGTACCCACGTGGGTCGCCACGGCACGTAGCCCGGGATGGCGCCCTGCGAGAAGAACGGGACCATGCGATGGCACACGGCGAAAAACACCGGCAGCAGGCCGCCCCACAACGACCCGCGCACCGCGAAGTGCAGCGCGAAATCGTTCGACTCGGCGAGGCCGTAGGCAAAGCCTGCCAGTGCGACGCACTGCACGCAGAGCCCGATCAGCACGATGACGGCGTGCGACACGACTTGCGGCGCAGCGAGCAGCACCCTGAACAATGACACCGTGCCGAACAGCAGGCCCGCGCCGGTCGCCAGGCAGGCCAGCAGCAGCAACGCCGTTCCCGCGAACGTTCCTGCGAGCCAGAGCAGGGTGCCTGTCGCGAAGAGCGACGCGGTCGCGACGTACTCGGCCCGCGTGACCAGTGGTCCGTTCATCCAGCGTGGGAACACCGTGAACAGGAAGCCGAAGAACATCGCCGGAAAAACGGCGAACAGCATCAGGTAGGCGTGCGCCCAGATCGGAGCGGGCTGCAATGCCAGTGCAAAAACCGGCGTGCCCGTCGAGCGGGCCACCAGGTGCAGGCCCCACCACGTGCTGGCGGCCAGCAGGCTCATCAGCCCGGTGAAGAACAGCGTCCGGTGCGGGGCAGCCAGCAGCGGACTACCCTGGCTGACGGTCGAGTCGGTTGCGCGCATGAAATGCCTTGTCCGGTGAATGCGGTCGTGGTCCTGTCGAAGCTTAACGTGCCAGGCCGGCCGGTTGCCCGGCCTGCGCCGATGTCACGGCTGCGACCCTGCTTGGAAAGGCAGACACGCGCTCCATGCAAGCAACCGATCGGGGGCCTTTCCCCGAGCTTGGAAAGGCAGACACGCGCTCGGGGAAAGGCCCCCGATCGGTTGCTTGTGATATGCGGCGCCTGCACGACTCGTCGGGCGGTACAGCGATACGCCGACACGGGCGGCATCGCAGGCCCGACGACTCGCACGGCGCATGCAACCTGACACAAGGCGATCGGAGCGCTGCGGTTCGAGTCTGCGTTCCAACGAACTTGACGCTGCACACGCAGTGTCGCGAGTGATTGATCCGGGGCCTTCCCCCGAGCGCGTGTCTGCCTTTCCAAGCTCGGGGGAAGGCCCCGGATCAATCGCTCGCAGCCAGCGCGTGTCTGTCTTTCCAAGTTCGGGGAAAGGTATCGGATCGGCCGCCAGCATTTGTCGCGTGTCTGCCTTTCCGGGCGAAGCGTCAGATCGCCTTGCTGAAACGCTGACCCGACGCCTGCACCGACGGCAGGTACGCGTCGAATGCCATCGCGAGATGGCGCAGCAGCAGGCGGCCGGACGGCAGCACGCGCAATCCGGGTGCGGCGAACTCCGCGAGGCCGTCCTTGACCATCGGTTCGAGCGCGACGAGTTCGCTCGCGAAGTACTGGCGGAAATCGATACTGTGGCGCTTCGCGGTGGCATCGTAGTCGAGCACGCCGTAACACATGATCTGCTGGATCACGTCGCGGCGGATGACGTCGTCGCGCGTCATCGTGTAGCCGCGGTGCACGGGCAGTTCGCCGCGATCGATCGCGCCGTAATACTCGGGCAGCGTCTTCAGGTTCTGGATGTAGTGGTCGCCGACCTTGCCGATCGAACTCACGCCGAGGCCCACGAGGTCGCAGTAGCCGCGCGTCGAGTAGCCCTGGAAGTTCCGGTACATCGTGCCGGACTCCTGCGCGAGCACGAGTTCGTCGTCGGGCAGGGCGAAGTGATCCATGCCGATGTAGATGTAGCCGGCCGCCGAGAGCTTGTCGATCGTGAGTTCGAGCAACTGCAGGCGCGTCTCGGGTGTGGCGAGATCCTCGACCTTGATCTGCTTCTGTGGCTTGAACATCTGCGGCAGGTGCGCGTAGGCATACACGGCGAAGCGGTTCGGCCGCGCCGAGAGCACCGTGTCGAGCGTCTTGCTGAAGCCCGGCACCGACTGTTTCGGCAGGCCGTAGATCAGGTCGACGCTGACGGAGTTGAAGCCGAACTCGCGCGCTTCACGGATCAGCCGCAGCGTGTCGGGCACGGACTGGACGCGATTCACCGCTTCCTGCACGGCCGGGTCGAAGTCCTGGATGCCGAGGCTGCAGCGATTGAAGCCGATGCGATAGAGATCGCGCAGTGTGTCGGTGGTGATCGTGCGCGGGTCGAGTTCGATCGAATACTCGCGGCCTTCATCCGACGAAAGCTGGAAATGCTGCCCGATCTTCTCGACCAGCCGCTCGATTTCGAGCGACGTCAGGAACGTGGGTGTGCCGCCGCCGAAGTGCAGCTGCTCCACGACACGGTCGCGATCGTAGAGATCACCCTGCATCTCGATTTCGCGATGCAGCCGGTACAGGTACGCCTCGGCTTTTTCGTGGTTGCGGGTGATGACCTTGGTGCAGCCGCAGTAGAAGCACGGGCTCGAGCAGAACGGGATGTGCACGTACAGGGAGAGCGGGCGCGGGATCGGGTCCTGGTTGCTGGCGACGGCGACGGCGCGGTACTCGTCGACGCCGAAACGGTCCGAGAACTGCACCGCGGTGGGGTAGGACGTGTAGCGCGGACCCGAGCGGTCGTAGCGGCGGACTAGGTCTTCGTCGAACCGGATCTGGTGCGAGTTCATCTGCGTTCCTGGGTGTCGGGAGCGGAGTCAGCCTGCTGCCGGACCCGCCCATCTGCCTTGATGTGCGTCAAGGATGAGAATTTGTCTAAGCTGGGCCAACCTTTCAAGCCGAATATTCCGCAGCCGTTGCGGTAAACCCTCATCCACCCCGGCCAGGGGACCATTGCTCGTGGGGCCAGACGACCGATCCGCTAGAATTCGCGGAGTTTTGCCGGAGGTTCACCCCTTGACTGTACCCAGCACCCCTGCCACCCCCATCGAGACCGATGCCGTGATCGTCGGCGCCGGCCCGGCCGGCCTGTTCCAGGTCTTCGAACTCGGCCTGCTCGGCATCAAGAGCCACGTCGTCGACACCCTGCAGCACCCGGGCGGCCAGTGTGCGGAGTTGTACCCCGACAAACCGATCTACGATATCCCGGCGCTGCCCGTCTGTGGCGCGCAGGAGCTCGTCGAGCGCCTGATGCAGCAGATTGCCCCGATGAGTCCCGTGTTCCATTTCGGCGAGGAAGTCGCCGAGCTGGCGAAGCGGGACGACGGCCGATTCTTCCTGCGCACCGCGGCCGGCACCGAATTCCTGGCCAGGACGGTCGTGATTGCCGCCGGCCTCGGTTCGTTCCAGCCGCGCCGCCTCGGCGTCGAGGGCTGCGACGCATTCGAGGACCGGCAGTTGCACTACCGGGTTCGCAGCGCGGCCGAGTTCGCCGGCCAGCGGCTCGTGATTTTCGGTGGCGGCGACTCGGCGCTCGACTGGGTCATCGACCTGAACGGCAAGGCAAAGAGCATCGTGCACGTGCATCGCCGCAACGAGTTCAAGGCGGCGCCCGCGTCGGTCGCGCGCATGCGTGAGCTGGTTGCGGCCGGCAAGATGGAATACGTCGAGGGCATCGCCTCCGCCATCGCGATCGAGGACGGCCGGCTCACCGGCGTGACGATCAAGCGCACGGATGGCGCGGCGCAGGACGTCGCAGCCGATCACCTGCTCGCGTTCTTTGGCCTGCATCCGAAACTCGGCCCGATCGCCGAGTGGGGCTTCGAGCTGGAGAAGAAGGCGATCAAGGTCGACACGGCAAAATTCCAGACCAGCATTCCCGGAATTTTTGCGATCGGCGACATCAACACCTACCCGGGCAAGAAGAAGCTCATCCTGAGCGGATTCCACGAAGCGGCGCTGGCGGCCTTCGCCATTGCCGAGCACTTGAATCCCGCGAAGAAGGTGCACCTGCAGTACACGACGACCAGCCCGATCATGCAGAAGCGGCTCGGCGTCACCGAGTGATCGCCGCGTGAGCACGGTGCTCGCCGACCTGCTCCAGCTGCTCGACCTCGAGCGGCTGGAGATCAACCTGTTCCGGGGCGTCAGCCGCGACATCGGCAGCCCGCAGGTGTTCGGCGGACAGGTGCTCGGACAGGCGTTGATGGCTGCGAGCCGCACGGTCGAGCCCGATCGTGCGGTGCATTCGCTGCACTCGTATTTCCTGCGGCGTGGCGACTTCGACGCGCCGATCGTCTACGAAGTGGATCGCAGCCGCGACGGTGCGAGCTTCACCAACCGTCGCGTCGTCGCGATCCAGCATGGCCAGCAGATCTTCCACCTTTCTGCGTCGTTCCAGCGGGACGAGCAGGGCCCCGACCACCAGGTTTCCGCGCCAATGGTCACGCCGCCGGAGGACCTGCCCGACCTGACGTCCATGGTGCGCCTGCGACTGCCGGAGATGCCCGACCAGATGCAGCGCTTCTGGGAGCGCGACCGTCCCTTCGAGTTCCGGTCCGTCGAGCCCGTGCAGGACGGCACGCCGCGCCCCGGCGTGCGCCATCTCTGGTTCCGGTTGGCGGGACGGTGTCCGGCCGATGCCGTGCTGCATCGCTGCCTGCTGGCTTACGTGTCGGACTTCCACCTGCTCGAGACGGCCACCTTGCCGCACGGGCTTTCCTATCACACGGGCGGCGTGCTGCTCGCCAGTCTCGATCACGGCATGTGGTTTCACCGTCCGTTCCGCATCGACGACTGGCTGCTGTACGCGCTGATCAGTCCGAGCAGCAGCGGGGCCCGTGGCATGGCCTTCGGGCGCATCTTCGACCGCGCCGGCCGACTCGTGGCCAGCACGGCCCAGGAAGGCCTGATGCGCGTGCGCGCAGGCTGAACCGCGGGCTTATTTCACCGCGAGCTCGAATCGCACCAGCTGCTCGTTGGCCGCGACCTTGCCGTCACGCGCGAAGAAAACGCGCTCCGGCGCCAGTCCCGTGTCCGTGACGAGGGCGTGCTGCACGGCCGTGCCGCGCTGCTGCCCGAGCTGGTCCAGGTCGCGCGGTTCGGCGACTGCGCGACTGCGGCATTCCTTTTCGAGCCAGGCAAGGCGTGCCTGCTCGGCCTGCACCTTGGCTTCCTTGTGTGTGACGTCGTCCGCTGGCTCGGGCGGTTCGGGGATCACGGGTGCGGTGCCGGACAGCTGCGTGTAAAGGGTCGCCAGGACTTTCTCTTTTTGTTCGGACGACAACGTCGCGAACTCGGGCACCGGCGTCGTCTCGTCGCTGCCTTTATTGCCGAGCAAGGCCTTGCGCATTGCCGTCTGCAGTTCGCGCAAGTAACGGGCCTCGGCCAGCGCCGCTCCATCGAGCGACGCTTCGGTTCCGATCGGCACGTCGAGCCGCAAATCCGGTTTCGGCGCGAGGCTCCTGCCCAGCGCTCCCAGGTTTTCGGCGGCTGCAGGATTGAGCACAGCCGAGCCCGGCGCGAAGTCGACGAATTGCGCGTCCTCAGCACCCTTGAACAGCGCGCCGAGCGCCTTGAACGGCGCTGTCACCGCTTTCGCCAGGATGTTCTTGATGATCTGCCAGACGATCGGGCCGACGCGGAACGAAGGGTCGTCGATCGTGCCGCTCACCGGGATTTCGAGATTGATCACGCCGTCGGCGTCCTTGAGCAGCGAGGTCGCGAACTTCACTGGCAGCGTCGCTTCTTCCTTGCTTGCGGTGGCTTCGCCCCACTCGAGCTGGTCGATGCGGATCTTGTGCTGTGCCTCGAGCTTGCGGTTGTCGATCTGGTAATGCAGGTCGGTGAACAGCTTGCCCTTCGCGATGTTGTAACCCGCGAACTTGCCCGAATACGGGTTGAAGACCGGCAGCGAGATATTCTCGAACTTGAAGGTGATGTCCGTGAAGCGGTCGTAGGCGAACGGCTGCGTCGTGCCGGAGATCAGCACGGGCGAGTACTCGCCGACGTTGCCATCGAGCTTGACCGTTGCGCGAGAGTTCGGATCGCTCGACGAGCCGGTGATGCTGCCGTCGAGGGACTCGATCGCGGCGGCAAAGTTCGGCTGCACGCTGAAATCAGCGAAGTCCATCGTGCCGCTGGCGATCTGCACCTCGCGGATGCGGATCGGCATGCCGGATTCCTTGAGTTCCGGTGGCGGCGCTGCGGCAGCGAGCTTGCGGGCCTGCGCCGCCGCCGCCTCGGCCTGCTTTTCCGCCCGGATTTCCGCGCGCGACTTCTTGCGCTTGGGCGCTGCTGCCTGCGCGGCCTGGTCGGCTTTCGCCTGTGCTACGGCAGCGGCCGTGCCCTGCGGATCGAACACCGCGGACACGTTGAGCACGGCGTCGGAACTCACGATCACCCGGGCGAACGGCTTCACGACGCGCACGCGGTCGATGCTGAGCGAGTCGGGCGCCAGGGCGAACTTCAGTTTCGAGAGTTCGACCCGCTCGAAATTGAGGAAGTCCTGCTCGAGCGCGTTGTCGATGGACTTGAAGTCCGCGATGGTCGCGTTGCCAGCGAACTGGAGTTCCGGCCGGCCTGCGCCAGCCGGCGCGAGCGAGAACTTGCCGGTGGCGCCCGCCGTGCCTTGCCGGATCGTGAGGTCCGTCGTGCCGTTGGCATAAGGTTGCAGCGCCTGCAGCGGCAACCCGGCGAGGTCGATGTCGACGTCCGCCGCGAAGGGCTCCGGCACCACATTGCCGTTTCCCGTCAGTTTCGCGCTGCGGTTGATCGTCGCATCGAACTTCACTGGCAGCGGCCGCGTCAGGTCGAGACTCGCGTCGGTCGCCGTCACGTCGAGGGGTGACAGCTCGAAACGCGCAACCGGGTTGACGGCACGGTCCTCGTAGCTCACCGCGGCACCGCGCAGGGCCACGTTCGCCACCGTCAAGGTCCAGGGAGCTTCGGCGGCCTGTGTCGCCGCAGGCTGGCCGGGCTTCGCGGGGTCGCTCGCAGTCGTCGCAGCAGGCGCCCCGGCGAACAACTGATCGATGTTCAGCGTGCCGTCGGCCATCGTCCAGACGTCGGCCTTGACGCCTTCGGCCGCGATCGTGCCCAGCGACACGGTATTGGCCGGCATCGCGATCTTTGTGTCGCTGATGACGACCGTGGGCATCGTGATGTAATCCTGCTCCAGACCCTGCGCACGCAACGTCAGGCCATTGATCTGCATCTGCGGCAGATTCACGTCGAGTTGCGTGGAATCGCCGAGCACCACACGGTACGAGCCCCGCAGGTTCAGCTCGCCCTGCGGAATGACGAAAGGCAGTTCGACGCCGGCGACCTCGAGCGCGCCGGGCACGTTCAGTCTGGTGATCGCGAGGTCGCCCGAGGATGAGACCAGCGGTGCGAGCGCGAACGTGCCGCGCCATTCCAGCAGCTCGGCATTCTGTGTCTTCGCCGTGAGCCCGAATGCGCCGCCTTCCGGCGTGGTCCTGAAGTTTTCGAGCTTGAAATTGACCGGCGTGAACTGCCGCTCGAGCGGCACCCGCCGAGCCAGGTCGGCAAACTGCACGGTGCCATCACCCAGTGCGAACCGCTGGATCCAGAGGGCCGGAAGTGGCTCGTCCTTCTGCTCTTCGTCCGGCAATGCGAGATCCGTCAGGTTGACCGAACCGTCCGGGCGGATCACTGCGCGTGTCAGCGGTGCATCGAGCTGCACGTCCTTGAAGACGAACGCACGCTGCCACAGCGACGAAAGCTCGACATCGACGAAGAAGCGACGGAACGCCAGCATCGGCTTGCCATCCGTGTCGGGCAGCGACAGGTCCTTGATTTCGGCCTGCAGCTGCAGCGGATTGATCTTGATCTCGCCGACCGTGAGTTCCCGCCCGTACTTCTCGCGGACGAAGTCGATGGCCTGGCTGCGCACGATGCCAGGCGCGGCGTAGAAACCGAGCGCGACATACAGTCCGAACAGCAGCAATGGGGTTGCCAACAGCCAGAAACTCTTCGACTTCAGAATGCTGCCCACGACTGCTTCTCGCTTATGTGTTCACGGCAAAGCTCCTGCGGGTGGCGCAGGGCGCGGAAAATCGCCGCACCACCCGAGGAAATCAGGCTTCAGCGTTCGTCGCCGAGCCAGCGGTAGAGAAGGCCAGCGACCATGGCTCCGATGATCGGCGCAACCCAGAAGAGCCACAGCTGCGACAATGCCCAGCCCTGCACGATCAGCGCGGGACCCGTGCTGCGTGCAGGGTTAACCGAGGTGTTGGTGACCGGGATGCTGATCAGGTGGATGAGCGTGAGGCCCAGTCCGATCGCGATCGGCGCGAAACCGGCCGGAGCGCGGCGATCGGTGGCGCCAAGGATGATCAGCAGGAACATCAATGTCATCACGACTTCGGTGATGAAGCCCGCCGCGAGCGAGTAACCGCCCGGCGAATGCTCACCGTAGCCGTTCGACGCAAGGCCGCCGGCGAGGTCGAAACCTGCCTTGCCAGAGGCAATCGTATAGAGGACGAAGGCGCCGACGAAGGCGCCGATGACCTGCGCGACGATGTACGGCAGGACCTCGCCGGTCGGATGCCGGCCACCGGCCCAAAGGCCCATGGTGACGGCGGGATTCAGATGACAACCGGAGATGTGGCCGATGGCGAACGCCATCGTCAGGACGGTCAGGCCGAACGCAAGCGACACGCCCGCGAGGCCGATTCCGACGTCCGGGAACGCGGCCGCAAGCACTGCGCTGCCGCAGCCTCCGAGCACCAGCCAGAACGTACCGACAAATTCGGCGGCGAGCTTCTTGGTCATGGGCATTTAGATACTCCAGCGTGAATCAATTTTTTTGTCTCGGCCCGCGCCCTTGCTCGGGCCGATTTCCCCCGCGGGGGCACTCTAGCGACCAATGGCGGTCCGTCACAAGCGCAACCGGACTCGCATCCACGCTGTCCGCTAGTCCGGCAGGACCTTGCCTGGATTCAGGATGCCCTTGGGGTCCAGCGCCTGCTTGATTGAGCGCATGGTCGCAAGCGCGACCGGGTCCTTGTAGCGTGCAAGTGTGTCACGCTTGAGCTGGCCGATGCCGTGCTCGGCGCTGATCGAGCCCCCGAACTCCTGCACGCAGGCGTGCACGGCGTGACCGAGGTCCTCCTGCAGAGCGAGAAACGCCTTGCGATCGCCGCC
>JAABQQ010000175.1 GCA_011391405.1 Gammaproteobacteria bacterium | reverse complement strand
GCAGGCGCTCGACGAGCAGCGCGTGTCCTTCGAACAGCGTGTGCGTGAGCGCGAATCGCGGCTCGACCTCCTGCGTCATTTCGTCACCGAACTGCAGGCGCTCGATCCCAGGCCAGGCGAAGCCGCAGCGGTGATCGAAGAGCGCAAGCGGATCTCGAGCCTCGGCCGTCTGGCCGAAGGTACTGCACAGGTCGAGGCCCTGCTCGCCGGCGACGACGGTGGCGTCACTTCGGCTCTGGCGCGCTCGCAAGGCGTCCTGCGTCAGCTGGCCGGCCTCGATGCGGCGCTCGAACCCATGGTGACGCAGCTCGAGGAAGCGACGATTGCCGCGCGCGAAGCGCTTTCGAGCCTGCGCCGTTACACCGATGCGCTCGATGCCGATCCTGCGCGACAGGAATGGATCGAAGCACGGCTGGCGGCGCTCGAAGCCGTGGCACGCAAGCATCGCGTCGAAACACGCGAGTTGCCAGCCTTGCGCGACTCGCTCGCTGCCGAGCTCACCGGACTCGAGGCGGGCGCAGTCAGCGAAGCGGAATTGCAGCAACGTCTCGCGGCGGCCCGCGAGCGTTACCTTGCCGCAGCGAAACTCCTCACCCGGGGGCGGCAGCAGGCGGCGACCGCGCTGGACCGCAAGGTCACTGGTTTCGTGCAGGCACTCGGCATGCCGGGCGGCGTCTTCGCCACGCGCGTCGAGCCGCAGGATCCGCCGGTGTTCTCGGCGCAGGGTAACGACGAAATCGAGTTCCTCGTCAGCGCCAACCCGGGACAGCCCCCGCGTCCACTGGCAAAAGTCGCCTCGGGCGGCGAGCTCTCGCGCATCAGCCTTGCTCTGCAAGTAGCAGCCGTCGAAGCCGCTCACCTCCCGTGCCTGGTCTTCGACGAAGTCGATGCCGGGGTGGGTGGCGCCGTGGCCGAGATGGTCGGACGTCAATTGCACGCCCTGGCCGCCAGCGGCCAGGTGCTGTGCGTGACGCACCTGGCACAGGTCGCGTCGCAGTCGAATCACCAGCTGCGCGTGTCGAAGCACGTCAGGGACGGCAAGACCCGCACGCAGATCGAAGTCCTGGATGAAAATGCCCGCATCGAAGAGCTGGCCCGCATGCTCGGCGGCACGACCATCACGGACCGCACGCGCGCGCACGCGCGCGAAATGCTGGCCTCGGCACGTCAGGCGGACGTCCCGCCGCAGGCCGATTCCCCGCTCGCGGTTCGACGCGCTACGGGCGTTTCGGGCGGTAAGGACAAGCCTCGCGCACGCAGTGGCCGTGCAGGGTGAGCGAGTGATCGGCGATCTCGAAACCAAGGCGCACGGCGATCTGCCGCTGCCGCTCCTCGATATCCTCGTCTGAGAACTCTTCGACGTGACCGCAGTCTATGCACACGATGTGATCGTGGTGCGTGCCCTCGTTGAGTTCGAACACCGCCGTGCCGCCCTCGAAATGATGGCGCGTCACCAGGCCTGCGGACTCGAATTGAGTCAGCACCCGGTAGACCGTGGCGAGGCCGATGTCCTCGTTGAGTTCGAGCAGGCGTCGGTAGACGTCTTCCGCGCTCATGTGACGCACGGTCGCACTGGCGAGGATCTCGAGAATCTTCAGGCGCGGCGCGGTGATCTTCAGGCCAGCGCGACGCAGAGGCGAAGGTTCCACGGATTTGTTCCTCGCGGGTCGGGGGCTGCGCCGAAGCGCGGTTGGGTTATGATCGCGCCGCATTATCTCCGGGTCGGCCCGGTAACTCCAGACAACAGAAGCCACCCCGCATGAGCGCGTTTTTTCGAGCCGCCCTTTCCCCGATCCTGGTCCTGGGCGTTCTGCTCGGTTCGGCCGGATGCGTCTACCGGCCAACCATCCAGCAGGGCAACCTGCTCAAATCGGAAGACGTCGACCAGGTGACCGTGGGCATGACCCGCAGCCAGGTACGCTACCTGCTCGGCACCCCGATGCTTGCGGATCCGTTCGACCCGCAGCGTTGGGACTACATCTACACCCTCCAGCGCGGACGTGAAAGGCACCGGGATCGCGCGCATTACATCGTGCACTTTGAAGGCGACAAGGTCAGCCGCGTCGAGAAGCCCGGCCGGCCCGTCCTGCCGCAGGGCAACGAACAGCTGCAAAAGGCGCCAGCCGAGGGTCAGACCCCTATCCCTGCCCCTGCTGCCGCCCCCGCACCGCCGCCGGTTGCTGCGGTCGACGAGTCCCAACCCGCACCGAAGACGGACGGCACGGCCGACTGATCCCCGGCGACGGGGCACCGCTGCCACTCTCGTACCTTCAGCGTTTTTTTTGACCTTTGCGCGACGTGTGCGCGGCCCGCTCGCGCCGTTGCGCGCGGGGATCGACCTGGAGCGGTCGATAGATTTCGACCCGATCCCTGTCACGCAGTGGACGGTCCGGCGAGCAAACCGTCCCGTAGATTCCAAGGACGAGTGGCCGGTCGCGCAGGCTGGGAAATTCGTCCAGCAGGCCGGAGCGCTCGACGGCCGCCTGTGCCGTGAACCCCGCCTCCGGCAGCGCGAGTTTCACGACGTTTTGCCGGTCGGGCAGCGCATAGAC
>JAABQQ010000174.1 GCA_011391405.1 Gammaproteobacteria bacterium | reverse complement strand
TTGGCGACGTCCATGACCGCGAACACGATCGCCATCGTCAGCGGAATCGCCAAGGCCACCACCGCGCCGGGCCGTACGCCCAGGCTGACGAAGCTGCACACCAGAATGATGACGATGGCCTGCCACAGCGAGGTCATAAAATCGTTGATCGCCAGATCGACCGTCACCGCCTGGTCGGCCACCAGCGTCGTCTCGATGCCGACCGGCAGGTTGCTGACGACATCGGCCATTTCTTTGCGCACGTTGTCGCCCAGCGCCAGGATGTCGCCGGAATCGCGCATCGCGATCGCCAGGCCGATGGCCTGCTTGCCGTTGACGCGGAACATCGGCTGCGGCGGGTCGGTGAAGCCGCGACGCACGGTGGCGATGTCGCCGAGCCGGAAGATGCGGTCGCCGGAGACGAAGTTCACCGCCTCGATGTCGGCCTCGGAGTCGAAGGCGCCGGTCACGCGCAGGAACACGCGCTCCTGCTCGCCGTGCATCGTGCCGGCCGGGCGCACCAGGTTCTGCGCCTGCAACGTCGCCACGATCTGGTTCAGGTTCAGCCGCAGGCCCGCCAGGCGCTCGAGAGAGAACTCGATGAAGATCTGCTCGTCCTGCGCGCCCAGCACCTCGATCTTCGAGACATCCGGCACCTGAAGCAGCCGCGAGCGCGCGGCCTCCACGTAGTCGCGCAGTTCGCGGAAGTTGAAGCCGTCGGCGGTGAACGCGTAGATGATGCCGAAGGTGTCGCCGAAGTCGTCGTTCAGGAACGGCCCGAGCACGCCCTGCGGCAGCGTGTGGCGCATGTCGCCGATGTTCTTGCGTACCTGGTACCAGATGTCGGGAATATTCTCCGGCGGCGTCGATTGCTTCAGGTCGACGAAGATCGTCGTCTGCCCGGCGATGGTGTAGCTGCGCAGGCGATTGAGGTAGTCGGTCTCCTGCAGGGTACGCTCGAGCCGCTCGGTCACCTGCTTGGTCGTCTCGTCCACCGTCGCACCGGGCCAACCGGCCGCGACGACCATCGTGCGCGTGGTGATCGCCGGGTCCTCGCCGCGGCCCAGGTTCAAGAACGACATGACACCGGCCACCACGCCGATGATCATCAGGAAGACCACCAGCGAGCGCTTCTTGAGCGCCCATTCCGACAGGTTCGGTCCGATCACGACTGCGTGGTCTCGAGCAGGCGCACTTTCTGGCCGGGTCGCAGCGCCTGCACACCCGCGACGACGACTACGTCACCGTTGTTGAGGCCAGACGCAACCTGCACCATCGTCGCATTCGAGCCGAGCACGGTAATGCTACGCAAGGAGACCGTGCCGGCCGTGGCGTCGTACACCCACACGGCGGTGCCGCCATCGGCGCGCACCAGCGCCGCGGCCGGGACCTGGATGGCCGGCACGGCGTCGAGCTTGACGCTCCCGGTGACCGTGCTGCCGAGGCGCATCGTCGGCGGCGGGTCGATCAGTTGCACCCGGACCGCGAAGGTGCCGGTCACTGGGTCGGCGCGCGGCGAGACCTCGCGCACCTTGCCCGCTGCCGTGACCTTCGGGTCGTCAACCAGCGCCACCGTGATGTCCGAGTTGCGGGGAGCGCTGTCCTTGACCTGCGCCGGCACGTCGAACACGGCGTCACGCGAACCTTCGCGCGCGACCTGGACGACCATGCGGCCCGCAGATACCACCTCGCCGGGTTCCGGCCCGCGTGATGTGACCACGCCGGCCACGTCGGCAAACAGACGCGTATAACTGAGGCGATTTTCCGCAAGGGCGAGGTTTGCCCGCACCGCCTCGACCTGAGATTCAGCGGTCTGCAGCAGCGCCACGGCTTGGTCGAACGCGGCGCGGGACACGGCGTTTTCGGCCACCAGGTCGCGCATGCGCTGGTGGTTGTTGCGGGCCTCGACCAGTTGCGCCTGCGCGGCGACCAGTTGCGCACGGGCAGCTTGTCGGCCGCTTTCTTCATTCTGTGGGTCGAGCCGCGCCAGCAACTGGCCGGGCCGGACGGTGTCGCCGACGTCGACGGTGCGCTCGATCAGGCGGCCGTCGATCCGGAAAGATTGGTTGATCTCGGTCTGCGCCTGCACTCGACCTGTGAGCGCGACAACGTCGCCGACGGCACGGGTTTCGATGGTCGTCACGCGGACTGGGCGGACCTCGGCCGGGGCCGCGTCCTCCGCGTTCCTGCACGAGGCGAGCAGCGTCAACGCCGCCAGCGTGATCACCGTTGCCCATTTCTTCTGCGAAAGATCGATTGGCCCGCCGGACAGGTTGGATGACACGAGGCGAACTCCCTTCTGACGACTTGCACATGTTCAGTTATGTTGCGCCGCAGCGCAACGGTACGCCGGCCGCAGGACTTTGCGCCTGGCGGGCCGGTGCTGTTATTCGTGAATTTCCGGCTGGATCGATGGCCCTTCCACCAAGGAGACAGCGCCGCAGGCGATCGTATAAGCAATGTATTGCTGCAACAATAATAATTGAGCATTGCAAGCCAGTGCCATGCATTCATAATGGCACGATCCCCGCCGGACCATCGAGCCCAGGAGCGTGCGATGCAGCTGACACCGCGTGAATTCG
>JAABQQ010000173.1 GCA_011391405.1 Gammaproteobacteria bacterium | reverse complement strand
ACTGGTGAGCGCGGTGGCGAGCGCGATGCCGGCAGACGGTCCGTCCTTCGGGGGCGCACCGGCCGGCAAGTGCACGTGAATGTCCCGCGTGCGGTGGAAATCCGCCGGGAGTCCCATCGCCTGGGCGCGTGAACGCACATAGCTGAGGGCCGCGGCCGCCGACTCCTTGATGACGTCGCCGAGCGTACCGGTGAGCTGCAAGCGGCCACGCCCCGGTACCACGCTCACTTCGATTTCGAGCAGTTCGCCACCCACATGCGTGTAGGCCAGTCCGGAGGCCACGCCGACCTGATCGCGCAGGCCGCTTTCCTGCTCGTCATGCGGGGCGGGGCCCAGCATGGACGGCAGCTCGTCCTTGGTGATCACCACCTTCGCCTCGGGCGCGAGGGCGCGCCGCGCGAGCTTGCGCGACAAGCGCGCAATCCGCCGGTCGAGATCGCGCACGCCTGCCTCGCGCGTCCATCCGCGAATCAACGCCGAGAGCACGTTCGGCTCGAGCGTGACCTGATCCGGGGGAATGCCGTGGGCGGCCAACTGCCGCGGCAACAGGAACCGTCGCGCAATCGTGATCTTCTCCGGCTCCAGATAGCCCGGCAGCCGGATGATCTCCATGCGATCGCGCAGCGCTTCTGGAATCGAGGCCAGCGAGTTCGCCGTCGTCAGGAACAGCACCTGCGACAGGTCGTAGTCGACCTCGAGGAAGTGATCGTTGAAGGCGTGATGCTGCTCGGGGTCGAGCACTTCGAGCAGCGCCGCCGCCGGATCCCCGCGCCAGTCGCTGCCGAGCTTGTCGACTTCGTCGAGCAGGATGACGGGATTGATCGTTTCGGCACGCCGCATCGCCTGCAGAATACGGCCGGGCAGCGCGCCGATGTACGTGCGCCGGTGTCCGCGAATTTCGGCTTCATCGCGCACGCCGCCCAGCGCCATACGGACGAACTTCCGCCCGAGCGCATGCGCGATCGATTTGCCAAGCGAGGTTTTGCCGACGCCCGGCGGGCCGACGAGGCAGAGAATCGGGCCCGGCAGGTGGCCCACCCGTCCCAGCACGGCGATGTAGTCGAGAATGCGCTCCTTCACTTCGTCGAGACCGTAGTGATCCGCCTCGAGGACGGCGCGCGCATGCTCGAGATCGATCGTGTCGTCGGAGCGCACGGTCCAGGGCAGTCCGAGCGCCCAGTCGAGCCATCCCCGCGTGACGGTCGCATCGGGTGACATCGGCGAACTGCGCTTGAGCTTCCGCAGTTCGCGGTGCGCACGCGTGGCGACCGCGGTCGGCAGCCCGCGCTCCGCGACCTGCTTCGCCAATTCTTCGAACTCGTCGCCGTCTTCCTGCCCGAGTTCCTTGTGAATCGCGCGCAGCTGTTCCTGCAAGTAGAAGTCACGCTGATTCTGGAAGAGCGAGCCGCGAACCTGCTCGTCCAGCTTCTTCTCGAGCTTGAGCAGTTCGAGTTCGCTGCCCAGCAACGTGACGAGCTGCGTCGCGAGGTCGCCGAACGTGGGCGCTTCCAGCAATCGCTGGCGTTGCTCGATCGGCACCTGCAGGTGCGCGGCAATGCCGAACGCGATGCGCTGTTCGTCGTCGAGCCCTTGAAGCAGGCCCACGACTTCCGGCGGCAGGCGACGCTGCAGGGCCGCGTACTCCTCGAACATCGTGAGCGCATGCCGGAGCGTGGCCTGCGCATTGTCGCGCGGCGCCTGTCGGCCCGAGGCACGCAACGGCATCGGCACCACGCGGGCTTCGAGCAGCGCCGTGGCGCGCGACGTGGTGTAGCGTTGCACGCTGACGCGCGAGACGGCTTCGACGAGGATCTTGGTCGTGCCGCCGGCGAGACGCGTCACCTGCTGCAGGCGCGCCAGAACGCCGACGCGGTGCAGGTCGGAGGCCCCGGGCGCGGGGACGTCGGCGTCACGCTGCGTGACGAGCAGCAGCTCCTGCGTACCGCCGGTCGCGGCGGCGACGGCCGCCAGCGAACCTTCGCGACCGATCAGGAGCGGCATGGCGACGTGGGGGAACAACACCACATCGCGAAGTGGAAGGACCGGCAGCCGTTGGCTGCCGGTCCTTAAGGTGCGGTTCGTGCTCAGGCTTCCTTCTTCTGCCGCTTCGGCGCGATTTCGAGGAGTGGTGGGCCGCCGTGCAAGACGGAGGCTTCCGTGACGCGAACTTCGACGACGTCATCCCGGGTGGGAAGGTCGAACATGGTATCCTGCAACGTCTCTTCGAGAATGGCACGCAGTCCGCGCGCCCCGGTCCCGCGTTTCAGCGCCTTGCTGGCCACCGCGCGGAGTGCCGATTCCTCGAACGTGATCTTCACATCTTCGAGGTCGAAGAGCCGCTGATACTGCTTGGTCAGCGCGTTCTTCGGTTCCTTGAGGATCTGGACCAGCGAATCCTCGTCGAGCGCTTCGAGCGGCACGCAGACCGGCAGTCGTCCCACAAGTTCAGGGATGATGCCGAAGCGGAGCAGGTCGTCAGGCTCGACTTCCGCGAACGGCGTCTTCGGCGTGGTCTGCTTGATGGAGACCACTTTGCCATCGCCCTTCTTGTTGTCGAAGCC
>JAABQQ010000172.1 GCA_011391405.1 Gammaproteobacteria bacterium | reverse complement strand
TCGCGTAGGTGCCGAGGAAGGTCAGCCAGAAGTGCGCCTTCCCGAGCTTCTCGTTCCACATGCGCCCGGTGATCTTCGGGTACCAGTGATAAATCGCGCCGAACACCACGAGGATCGGCGACACGCCCATCACCATGTGGAAATGCCCGACCACAAAGTAGGTGTCGGACAGCGGCAGGTCCACGGTGACGTTGCCGAGGAAGAGGCCGGTCAGTCCGCCGTGGATGAACGTGAAGATGAAGCCGATCGCGAACAGCATCGGCACGGTCAGGTGGATGTTGCCTTTCCAGAGCGTCAGCACCCAGTTGTAGACCTTGATCGCGGTCGGCACGGCGATGATCAGCGTGGTCGTCGCGAAGAAGAACCCGAAGTACGGGTTCATGCCGCTGACGTACATGTGATGCGCCCACACGACGAACGACAGGCCGCCGATCGCGAGAATCGCCCAGACCATCATCCGGTAGCCGAAGATGTTCTTGCGCGCGTGCGTCGACAGCAGGTCGGAGACGATGCCGAAGGCGGGCAGGGCGACGATGTACACCTCGGGATGCCCGAAGAACCAGAACAGGTGCTGGAACAGCAGCGGGCTGCCGCCGTTGTGGCCCGGGTTCTCGCCCATCGAGCTGATCGCCGGCATGAAGAAGCTGGTACCGATGGTTCCGTCGAGCGTCATCATCACGGCGGAGACGAGCAGCGCGGGGAACGCCAGCAGGCCGAGGATGGTCGCCATGAAGATGCCCCAGACTGACAGCGGCATGCGCATCAGCGTCATGCCCTTGCAGCGCGCCTGGAGCACGGTCGTCACGTAGTTCAGGCCGCCCATCGTGAAGGCGACGATGAAGATGCCGAGCGAGACGAGCATGAAGATGATGCCGAGGCCGGCGCCCGGCGTGCCGGTCGATATCGCCTGTGGCGGATAGAGCGTCCATCCGGCGCCGGTCGGGCCGCCCGGAATAAAGAAGCTCGCCAGCAGCACGATCACCGCGAGAAAGTACACCCAGAAACTCAGCATGTTCATGTACGGGAACACCATGTCCCGCGCGCCGCACATCAGCGGAATGAGGTAATTGCCGAATCCGCCGAGGAACAGCGCGGTCAGCAGGTAGATCACCATGATCATCCCGTGCATGGTGATGAACTGGTAGTACTGGTTCGGGTCGATGAAGTGGAACTGGTCCGGGAAGCCGAGTTGCAGGCGCATCAGGCCCGAGAGCACCAGCGCGACCAGGCCGACGAAGATGGCGACGATCGAGTACTGGATCGCGATGACCTTGTGGTCCTGGCTCCAGATGTATTTCAGGAAAAAGGTATGCGGATCGTGGATCGGGGCGTCACGATCGGCGATTGCGACGTATGCCATCAGTTGATCCTCGGCTCAAGCGTATTGAGGTAGGCCACGATGTCGTTGATCGCGCGGTCATCGCCCAGCGAGTCCGCCATCGTCGCCATCTGCCAGCCGTAGAAGTCCTGGCTGTGCGCGCCGCGGATGCGCTGCTGGAAGTTCTGCAATTGCCGGACCATGTACCAGTCCGACATGTCCGCGAGCCTTGGCGCATTGAGCGCCCAGACGCCCTCGCCATTCCTGCCGTGGCAATTGCCGCAGGTCGTGTACAGGGAACGGCCGCGATCGGCGTCGCCCGTGACGGTTGCGACCGGCTCATGGCCGGGCAGCGTCTCGACGTAGGCCGCGAGATTGCGGATGGCCGCATCGTCCGGGAGCATCGACGCAAAGGCGCGCATCTGTGCGCCGTAGGTGTCGCTTGCGTGCACGCCGCGCAGGCCGTTCCTGAATGCGTACAACTGCCGGCGCAGGTACCAGGCCTGCTGGCCGGCGATGCGCGGCGCATTGAGGGACGGATTGCCCTCGCCAGAAGGCCCGTGGCAGGCCATGCACACCGCGTACTGCGCGGCTCCCGCGAGAGGGTCCGCCGCTGCCAGCGCCTGGGTCTCGCCGAAGGTCGGCTGCGCCGCGAGCCAGTTGTCGAAATCCTCGCGCGGCGTGACGACGACGCGTCCGCGCATCGCGAAATGGCCGATGCCGCAAAGCTCCTCGCACAGGATCTCGTATTGGCCCGGCACGGTCGGCGTGAGCCAAAGATGAGTGATCATGCCGGGGACCAGGTCCATCTTGACGCGGAACTGGGTGACGGTGAAGTTGTGCAGGACGTCTTTCGAGCGCAGCAGTATCTTGACCGGCTGGTCGACCGGCAGTCGCAGTTCCGGGTTCGCGACCAGTACGTCGTCCCGGCCCTGCGGATCTTCCGCATCGAGGCCGAATGGATTTTCGGGCGTGATCAGCGCCGCGTCGCTCGCGCCCAGTTCGCCGTCGGCGCCGGGAAACCGGAAACTCCAGTGCCATTGCTGGCCGACCGCCTCGACGATCGCCGCATCTTCAGGCACCGAAACGAAATTGCCCCAGACGAACAGGCCCGGGGCAAGCATTGCGGCGACGCCGACCGACGTGATGGCCGTGAGCCACCACTCAAGCTTCTTGTTCTCGGGTTCGTAGTCCGCCTTCTGTCCCTTGCGCTGCCGGTAGCGGATCACCACCCAGGCCAGGAACAG
>JAABQQ010000171.1 GCA_011391405.1 Gammaproteobacteria bacterium | reverse complement strand
AGCGTGATGCTGCCGCTGCGCTCGGTAAAGATCTTCCGCGCGAGTGCCACGGTCGCCGCGTCGTCGCGCTCGAACTGCGCGAGCGGCCAGCGGCGCTTCAGGTCCTGGAATGCCGCGGCATCGCTGCCGTCCGCGAAAGCGAGATGGACGATGCCGCGCGGCGAAACGGCCGCATGGATCCTGCCGAATGGCGACTGCGCAAAGCCGTGGCGCAGGCGCATGCCGGCGCCGCTCTCCTTGTACTCGCCCGGCGTCACCGCTTCGAAATTCACGAACAGGTCGTGCAGGCGGCCGCCGCCCGACAGGCCAGCAGCCCAGGCTGCCGCCAGCACCGAGCCGCGCTCGTCCAGTTCGCGCTTCGCAACCGACAGCGCGACCGTGCGCAGGTAGCGGGTCGGCGACAGGCCGGCCCAGCGGCGGAACTCGCGCGAGAAATGAAACACGCTGAGGCCCGCGACCTCGGCGAGCTCGTCGAGATCGGGCTGGTCCGCGTGGTGCAGGTCGATGTGCCGGATGACCTTCTCGATGCGGCGATAGCTGGCGGATGCGTTCGTGTCTGCCTGGATCATGGTGTGTGCGCCCATTGCCTTCCTGGTGGGCGCCAGAGTGCGGCCGCCGGCACCTCGCGGCAACCCGGATCTTGCTGTCCCCTTATTTGTCCTTGCGGCGCTTGCCAAGCAATTCACTCAACGGCACCGTGCCGCTCTCGTCGAACGGGATGGAGCGCAACAGGCCGAGGCGCGTCGCAAGCCTGCCTTTCACCCGGTAGCCGATTTCCTCGCGCGACTTGCGGTCCGAACCCGCTATTTTCAGGAGCGCCGTGGCCGCATTGGCGGTCACGATCATGTCGAATTCCGCCTCGCCCTGGGCCGGCACGACGAACTCGCGGGCGGAGACGCCGTGTGCGAACGGCTCATCCGCAAGCTCGACATCGACGTCGAGTCCCTTGACCGGCAGGTCGATGATGTTCGGGTTGCGCACTTTCATACGCACTTCCAGACGTTGCTCGAACAGGCTGGCTTCCAGCGCGCGCATGCTGACAAACGAAATTTCGGGCGTCCTGAGATCGCTGGGCAAGCCGGTGCAGCCAGCCAGCGTCGCGCAAAGGACCAGTGTCCGTATCCAGTTCTTCATGATGGATTCAGACCTTGCGGGACCGCTGACGTCAATGGCGTCACTGCCTGATTCTTGCGACCCCTCTTGACTAGTGTTTAGTTAATAGTATTATGCAGTTCGTACTGCTGTTAATCAGGTAAGCATTCGTGGATCCAGATACTGCCTTGCCGGACACCGAAAGCGGCCCCGACGATCAGGAGCGGCTGGCGCAAAAATTCCAGCGCGAGCTCAACGCCGGGCTGGTCGGCCTCGTCTTGCTCGCAGTCCTGGAACAGGCGGAAGAGGACCTCTACGGCTACCAGATCGCAAAGCGCCTGCAGGATCGCGCGAACGGTCATGTGCCCGTGAAACAGGGAGCGCTGTACCCGGTGCTGCGCCAGCTATCGGCCAATGGGCTGCTGGCCAGCCGCATCGTGCCGTCCTACGCTGGCCCGCCGCGCCGCTACTACCGCATCACGGAAGCCGGGCGCGGCACGCTCGCCGAGTGGCGCAGCATCTGGCGCAACACACGTGATTTCGTCGACGGGTTTACGGAATCGAACGGAGCATCTTCATGAACGAACGAACGGCCCCACGCTCGATCGAGCAATACCTCGCTGCGCTGCGTGCGGCACTCGCGGGCGAAGACCCGGCGCTGGTGCAGGACGCGCTCTATGATGCGGAGGAGTACCTGCGCGCGGAAGTGGCCGCGAATCCGGGACGCAACGAAGCCGACACGCTCGAGCTGATCTCGAGTACCTACGGCGCACCCGATGAAGTCGCGGGCGCTTACCGCACGACCGAGAAGCAGGTGCGCACCGCGCTTGCGCCGCCGCCGCGCAAGGCTGCGCGCACGGTGTTCGGGCGATTCTTCGGGGTCTACAGCGACTCGCGCACCTGGACCGCGCTCTTCTTCATGCTCCTGTCGCTGGTCACCGGCATCTTCTACTTCACGATGACCGTCACCGGCCTGTCGATGTCGGCCGGCCTGATGGTCATGATCATCGGCATACCCTTCTTCCTGCTGTTCGTCGGCTTCACGCGGGTGCTCGCGCTCGCCGAAGGGCGTCTGGTCGAGGGCCTGCTCGGCCAGCGCATGCCGCGCCGGCCGCTCTACCCCTCCAAGGGCATGCCGATCATGGAGCGCATCAAGGGGATGCTGGTGGACCGTCGCACCTGGACGACGATGTTCTACTTCCTCTTGATGCTGCCGCTTGGCATCCTGTACTTCGTGATCGCAGTGACGGGCATCAGCGTGAGTCTCGGACTGGTCGGCGGCTCGATTGCTGGCCTGCTCATGGAAGCGGGCGTCGGCTCGGGCGGCATCAGCCTCGATGACCGGGTCTATTTCGCCCCGTCGCCGTTCATGGCACCCATCGTCATGGTCCTCGGCGTGCTGCTGCTGACCGTCGTCATGCACCTGGTGCGCGGCATCGGTCGCGGCCATGGCACGCTCGCAAAGCACCTGCTGGTTGCGCGCGCGGATT
>JAABQQ010000170.1 GCA_011391405.1 Gammaproteobacteria bacterium | reverse complement strand
GACCTCGCGGCGGGTGAGTCGGATCTGCTGGTTCAAACGGATCATGGCGTTGCTCCAGGTGGGAGCCGAGCACGCATGTTGCCGCATCCGCAAGCGCTTGTCCGCAGCTTCTTGTCGATGACCGGCGAATTGCAACCAGGTCCCGATCGAACACGACTGCAATCGCATTCGGTTCCGATTGGGTCGCGCGATCCGCGACTGCGCGTTGACTTGGGCCACGCTTGCATTCGATCGTCGGATCCACGCCTGCGCCATGAGGGCCTCAGGCGTCGCCATCGAACCTTGCCCCATTTTCAGTCGCGCACGCCCCAAGCGTGCGCATTCCCCACGGGAACCTCGTTCCCATGGGGAGCGGCGTTCCCTGCCTGCAACCTTGGAGAACGTTATGGAGAACCTGTCCGCGCTTTCGCGCGAAACGCTGATCGGCGAACTGCTTTCGCCGTTGATTCCCGAAGAGCCCCGCCCGATGGTCGGAGATGCGACGCGTACCTACTCGGTCACGTCCACCGCGACCGCGCCATGCAACGCCGGGCCGTTGGTGCGCAAGCTTGCGCTCGCCCGCGAATTGCTGCTGCGCGACCTGCGTGATCAGATGCAGTCGAGCCAGGTGATGGATTCACCGCAAGTGCTGCGCGAGTGGTTGCGGCTGTACTGCGCCGGCCTCGAGCACGAAGTGTTCATTGTGATCTTTCTGGATGCGCGCCACCGGCTCATCGACGCGGTGGAGCTCTTCCGGGGGACGCTGACGCAGACGGCCGTGTACCCACGCGAGGTCGTCAAGGCCGCACTGGCACGCAACGCCGCGGCGATCGCGCTGGCCCACAACCACCCCTCGGCAGCAGCCGAATTGAGCCGCGCCGACGAGTTTCTGACACAGACCTTGAAGTCGGCGCTGGTCCTGATCGACGTGCGCGTTCTCGATCATTTCGTCGTCGCCGGCGACACGGTCGTGTCCTTCGCCGAGAGCGGATTGATCTGAGCAGCTATCGGATCAGCCGCGCGTCCCGCACACCCCCAGGGCCATCGCCCTCGGGGCGTGTTCGGGACCTCCGACGGGCGTCCGACTCCACCGTGACCGCCAATCCCGGAAACAAGGCCATCAACTCGCGCCAGCGACGCTGCGCTGTACACCCGATCCGACCCGCAATGCGTCAAGATCGATGACTACGTCGGCCATCGCCGCCAGCTCCGGCGTCTGCGAGACGAAGAACTCGCGTTCGTAGCCGCCCAGACGCAGCACCTCGCGTTTCATCGCCATGAACATGCGCTTGCGCTGCGGGTCGAGCGCCCCGTCCGCCTCGTCGGTGAACAGCGTGCTGTAGCGCCGCCCGGTGTGCCGGGCCAGGTACAGCGCGATCGCCCGTGTCAGGCAGGCCTCGATGAAGGTGCGCTCGCCGCCGCTCATCAGACCCACGCTCTTGCTCTGTCCGGTATCGCCGTCGTGCACGACGATCTCGAAGCCCTCCCTTTGCTCGCAGCTGACGGTTTGAAGCAGCGTGTGGATCGACACCGTGAAGCGTGGCCCGTAACAGCTCAGCAGCAGATCGTTGGCCAGCGCCGACAGTGCGGGGCCGGCGTCGTCGATCGCCAGCGCGATCAGTCCGTCGTTGCTCATGCAGCGCGCGAAGAGGTTCCAGTGGCCCAGTTCCGTCTCGACGCGGGCGCCGCGCGCGGCGCACTGACCCTGGCGCTGCACCAGCGCGGCTGATTGCCTGCACAGCTCCTCGCGGGCCTGGGCGTCGCGCACTGCCGTCAACAGCGTGCGATCGGCTGCGGCCAGCGCTGCGCGCGCCTCGGCCATCGACTGGGCTGCCGCCTTCAGCTGTCGCTCGTCATGGGCCGCGGGCAGCGCTGCCAGCGCGCCGTCCAGTCGGGCGAGCGCCGCAGCCCTCTGTTGTACCAGCCGTTCCGATTGCTCCGCGATTGCCTTGCGCGCGGCTGCGACCTGTTCACGCTCGGCGCGCTCTTCGCAAGTCTCGGTGGCGGCCCTGTCGGCCCGCGTGCCCAGCACCGCGAGTTCGCTGTCGATTTCGGCCAGCGTCGCCCTTGCCTGCGCGCAGGCTGGCGCTTTCGAAGCCAGCACAGCCAGCCGGCTGAACCGTTCCCGAGCGACGGCTTCGCGGTGTTCGGCAAGGTTCAGCGCCTGTGGTGCCTCGGCCAGCGCGTCGCGCTGCTGGCGGGCAGCGACCAGGTCGAGCTGAGCGGCAGCCTTCTCACGCGCCAGTGTCGCCAACTGGGCTTGGGCGTTCGGGATCAAGGCCTTCGCCTCATGCGCATCGTGCAGCAGATTGCACCGGCGCTGCAGGTCGGTGCCGGCACAAGGCACTGCGCCTGTAAGGCCGAACCGACGGGCGAGCTCTTCTGCCCGCAGCACCGCCTTTCCGGCATCGCGCTCGATGCCGGCCAATCTCTGTTCGACCAGGCGCACCGCAGCCTGGCACTGCGCCAACCGCTGAGTCCGCTCGCGCGCCGCCAGCGTGCGTGCCGCGCGCAGGCCCTGGATGCGTTTCGCCAAGGGCAGGCGCAGCGCGGCACGTCGAACCACTTTCGCCTCGCCCAGCGCGTCTAAGCACCTTTGCCGCGACTGCGCCAGCG
>JAABQQ010000169.1 GCA_011391405.1 Gammaproteobacteria bacterium | reverse complement strand
GCGCGAATCGCTGCAAGCCCTGAACGCGCGCGTGCAGATCGATGGCGAGTCAGCCGAAGAAGTTGCCGGGGATTACCTGCGCAGCAAGGGCTTCATCGGCCCGGCCCGCAACCGTTGAGCAGGGAGCCACACCGAGTGCAACGCATCGATCGCCTGGGCGTGCTGCTGAGCCTGGTGGGAGCCCTCGCCCTCACACTGCTGCCGCTCGTCGTCTTCAAGACCAATCGCATCGTGCCGGGCGAGCCGCGCGCACTTCTCGACCTCCTGCCCACGGCCGCGCTCGCGCTGTATTTCGCCATGGCTGTCGCGGCGGCTGTCGCAGTGTTCATCCAGAGTCCGCGGGTTCGGTTGCTGGCCGCTCTCATCGGCATTGCGGCACTGGCCGTCGCGGTCGCATCGGCGGCGGACATCCTGACACCCGCAGGCAATCGCGTCGTGCGCGTCGCGCCCGGGGCAGGATTCTGGATCGTGCTGATCGCGCTCGGCCTGCTTGCCACCGACGCGCTGACACGCCTGCGGCCCGGCCCCGCGCTGCGTGTTGCGACGCTGGCGGTCTTCCTCGCTGCCATGCTCGCCGCACTCGGCTCGGGCTTTTTCGACGACCTGTCGATCATGCGCGAGTACGCAGTGAACGCCACGAGGTTTGGGCATGAGGCACAGCGACACCTGCTGCTGGCGCTGGGTTCGCTCGCCGCCGCAGTCATCGTCGCGCTGCCGCTCGGCGTGCTTTGCCATCGCCAGCCGCGACTGCGTAACGCCGTGCTCGGCGTGCTGAACGTGGTGCAGACGATCCCGTCGATTGCGCTCTTCGGCATCCTGATGGCGCCGTTGGCGGCGATGGCGCTGGCGTTTCCAGCGTTGGCTGCGCTGGGCTTGAGCGGCATCGGCGCCGCACCCGCCGCCATCGCTCTCTTTCTGTACTCCTTGCTGCCGATCGTGGGCAACACCGTGGTCGGCCTCGGACGCGTGTCGCCCGCCGCAGTCGACGCCGCGCGAGGCATGGGGCTGACGGATGGACAGATCCTGCGGCAGATCGAATTGCCGCTGGCGTTGCCGACGATCCTGACGGGCATCCGCATCGTGCTGGTACAGAACATCGGCATGGTCACCATTGCCGCGCTGATCGGCGGCGGCGGTTTCGGCACCTTCGTCTTCCAGGGCATCGGCCAGACGGCGATCGACCTGGTGCTGCTCGGTGCCATTCCAACGGTCGTGCTCGCCTTTTCTGCGGCCGTCGTGCTCGACGCGCTGACCGATCTCACACGCCGGGTGCCGCGATGATCCAGATCGAAAGCCTCAGCAAACGCTACGACGAGTCCACGGTCGTGGACGACGTGTCGATGGTCATCGAGCCGCGCACGATGACGACGATCGTCGGCACGTCGGGGTCGGGTAAATCCACGCTGCTGCGGATGATCAACCGACTGGTCGAGCCGACTTCGGGACGCGTGCTCATCGACGGCAACGACACGACTGCGGAACCAGCGCACCTGCTCCGGCGCCGCATCGGCTACGCCATCCAGGGTCTCGGCCTGTTCCCCCATCGCACCGTCGCCGACAACATTGCAACCGTGCCGCGACTGCTCGGCTGGAGCGACGACCGCGTCAGCGCGCGCGTCGCTGAATTGCTCGAACTGTTCCAGCTCGATTCGAGCCTCTACGCCGCGAAGTTTCCGCATGAACTGTCGGGTGGTCAGCAGCAGCGCGTCGGTGTTGCCCGCGCGCTGGCTGCGAAGCCAAACGTGCTGTTGATGGATGAGCCGTTCGGCGCGCTCGACCCGATCATCCGTACCAAGGCGCAGGACGACCTGCTCGGAATTCAGCGGCGCTTCGGCACGACGATCATCCTGGTGACGCACGACATCGACGAGGCTTTCCGCCTCGGCGACCGCGTCGCGGTCATGAGCCAGGGCCGGTTACTGCAGCATGACCGCCCGGCCGTGTTGCTCACGCAGCCCGCGGACCCCTTTGTTGCGAAATTGACTGGCTCGGGTGACAAGTCGCTCAAGCTGCTGTCGCTGACGACGGCGGGTGAAATCGCTGAACCGGGGAGCGTGACAGGTACCACCGTGCCGTGGTCGTTGACGCTCCGCGACGTTCTGGCCGAACTCGTGTGGAGCGGCGCGGCGGCCGCGACGGTCGTTGGACCCAACGGCGACCCCATCGGCCACGTGACCCTGGCCAGCATCCTGGCGCGGGGACGGCAGGCAACATGAGCCGCTCTGCACTGGGAGCGCGTCTCGCCGTTCTCGGACTGTTGCTTGCGTTTCTCGTCGCGCCACAGGCCTTCGCACCGGTCTTTGCGCCCCTGAACGAGTACGGCGCCCCGGCGATTTACGACCAGGGCAACGTGCTGGAACTGGCGCTCTCGCACCTGTGGATGGTGTTGATCGCGGCGGCGGCGAGCACTGTGATCGCGGTTGCGCTGGGCATTTTCGTGACTCGCCCAGCCGGGGCACAGTTCCTGCCGCTGTCCCGCACGCTGGTGAACGTCGGGCAGACGTTCCCGCCGGTCGCCGTCCTCGCGGTGGCCGTGCCACTCGTGGGTTTCGGTCAGGCCCCGACGCTGATCGCGCTGTTCGCGTACGGCCTGCTGCCG
>JAABQQ010000168.1 GCA_011391405.1 Gammaproteobacteria bacterium | reverse complement strand
AGCGTGGCGATGAAGGTGCCGGTGAACAACCACTGCAGGTTTTGCACGCCACCGGCGATGCCCATCGTCTCGCGCACCGGCCGCAACATGAAATAACCGGCGAACAAAAAGAAGAACATCAGCACGCCGGCCGCCACCGCCGACGCTTCGTCGGATTCGACCGCGAAGAGCCGGGACAGGAAGCGGATCACGGGCCCCGGCTTCGGAATCGCCATCAGGCGAACATCGCCACGAGTTCAGCGCGTTCGGCTGCGCTCAGGTCACGGCCCCGGCCGGCCTTGAGGTTGTCGCTCTGGCGGTCGGGTTTGCCGGTGGCCGGGATCACCACGGTCACCGCCGGATGACTGATGACGAACTTCAGGAACAGCTGCGCCCACGACGTCACGCCCGCCTCGGCGGCCCAGCCCGGCAGCGCCTTGCCGGCCACGCGCGCGAACAGCCGGCCGTCGTCGAAGGCCCGGTTGATCATCACCGCCACGCCCGTGTCCCTGGCGAGCGGCAGCAGGCGCTTCTCGGCATTGGTCGTGCTGACCGAATAGTTGATCTGGATGAAGTCGGGTTTTTCCGCGGCCATGATGCCCGCGAGTTCGTCGTGCTTGCCGTCGACGTAGTGGGTCAGGCCGACGTATTTCGTCTTGCCCCGGGACTTCAGTTCGCGTGCAAAGGCCAGCTGGGTCTTCCAGTCGCGCAGGTTGTGCACGGCCAGCAACTCCACCTTGTCGGTGCGCAGGCGCTTGAGCGACTGCGCGAACTGCGCCTCGCCGGCGGCACGATCGTCCGCGGCGAGCTTGGTCGCCAGCCAGATCCTGTCGCGCACGCCGAGCTCCGCCATCAGGTCGCCCAGCACGTCCTCGGCATTGCCGTAGTTGGGCGAAGTGTCGATGACGCTGGCACCGCCGGCGACAAAACGCCGCAGCACTTCCTGCAGCGGCCCGCGGCCGGCCGCATCCACCTCGAAACTGCCCGAGGTGCCCATGCCGATCACCGGGATGGATTCGCCGGTGGCTGGGATCACACGTTTCGCCAGGCCGGATGCGGCGGCGGGCGCGGCTGCCAGGGCGGGCAGGGGATGCAGCGCGGCGGCGGTGGCCGTGAGCGCGGCGGCCGAGAGAAAGGAGCGGCGACTGGTCATGGCGGCACCTCGTGGCAAGGGCGTGAGCAGTAATGATGCATGAGCCCGGGCCAACGGAGCCACATGCCCTGATAGCGATCGGACCCCAAACTCCGCGCCGCTCATCCGCCTGGATTGACCACCTTTGCGAGCGGTGGTGCGCTAGAACGGGGCGCGCCACGCGAGGCCCGTAAAGCGGGCGTAGTCCCGGTCAGTCGTGATCCACTCACATCCGGACTCCAACGCCAACGCGGCAAACCAGGCGTCCTGGACCAGGTTGCCGGTTGCCTTCGATTCGCGGCAGAGCGCCTCGAAAATCTCCCAGTGACGCTGACCGGGCGTCACGACCGTCGCGTTGGGTTGCTCAAGAAGGACGCGACAGAATTCGAAGGCGTCGCGCAACGGGCTGGGACGTGCGTAGATGCGTGGGTGCGTGCAAATGCGAACGACGCTGGCGAGCACCTGCGGCGCGATTCCGTACGTCGCTGGGCCGTTGACGATCGACTCGAGCCAGCCCTTGTATTCCTCGTGCCGCTCGTCGTCCGCGCGAAAGGCGTAGATCAGGACGTTGACGTCCGGCAGGATCACCGGCGGCTTTCCATTCGATCCAGCAGCCCGGCACTGTCGTCGAGGTCGACGCCCGGCAGGTAGCCGCCGCCGGCGCGGCATTCGGGCAGCTTGACGCGAGGGCGCTCTGATCGCTTCAGGGGGCGACGCAGGACCAGCTGCAGACCCTGCTCGATCAGCGCCGTCAGCGTCACGCCGCGCCGCGCTGCTTCCTGCCGGGCGCGATCGAGCAGCGCATCGTCAAGACGGACCGTCGTTCTCATATGTCGAAGCATATTTATAAATATGTCTATATGTCTAGCCTGGTTCGTGAGCCAACGCTTTGTGACCGAGACTACGCGGCCGCCGCGAGGCCAGCGGCCGGCAAATCGGACGCAATCGTCCAGAAAGAGACCGGCTCGGGTTCGCCGGAGCCTCCCTGCAGTGGACACGAGTCCCGTGGCATTCCCGCCCGTCTTCGTCGACGGGCGCATGCTGGTCGACGGCGCGCTGCCGCGCGGTCATGGCTGCTCGATCCTGAAACGAGAAAGGCCTTGGTTTCCCAAGGCCCTCCTGTCTCGGCTGCAATGACTGGCGCGCCGCAGCCGATGGCAGGCACCATCGGCCGATGACCGACGTTGAGCCCCGCACCCATGAATCCGTGCCGATAGAACCTGCGCCGGAACTGCTCGTGGGCGGCAGCGCCGCCTATGCCTGCATGTGGCGCCTGGTGCGGCAGGCACGAACCGCGGTCGAACTCGAGACGTACATCTACGAGGCGGGTGTGGTTGGCGACAGGTTCCTGGCCGAACTGACCAGCGCGGCGCGACGCGGGGTTCACGTGCGCGTGCTGGTGGACGCGTTCGGTTCGGACACGCTGCAACAGGACTATTTCGCGCCGCTGATCGCCGCCGGCGGTGAACTGCGCTGGTTCAACCCGAA
>JAABQQ010000167.1 GCA_011391405.1 Gammaproteobacteria bacterium | reverse complement strand
TGTGCCGCAGGTCGCCGTAGTAGCCACGCGCGCCGAAGAAGGACGCCAGCGACGGCGGCAGCTTGACCAGCTCGGCGATTTCGCGCGGCGTGTGGCCGGCGTTGATCAGGCGCACGGTCTGGTCGTGCATGTACTTGTACACGTCGCGGTGCTTGCTGATGAAGTCGACGATGCGCGCGTTGCCCCACACCGGCCAGTTGTGCTGGCCGAAATAGACCTCGGCGTCGCCCAGGTTGTCGATGGCCTCCTGCAGGTAGGTCGACCATTGCAGCGAGTCGCGCACGTTGGCACCGCGCACCGGGAGCAGGTTGTGCATGGTCTGCGCCAGGTTCTCGGCGCCGCCGTAGGCTTTCTTGTCCGGGATCGAGAACGTGAGCTCGGCCGGCGCCTCGGCGCCGGGGACGTTGTGGAACACGAAGCGCACGCCGTCGATCACCAGTTCCTGCTCGGGCGTGGTGATCAGCTGCGTGGGCAGCAGCACGCCAATCGCGCCGTAGGCGACGTTCTTGCCCAGGCCCGTGTCGACACTACCCTTCGGTGAGCGCTCGAGGTTCTTGCCGAACTGGTACATCGAACGCCGCGCCATGGCCGTGCCGACGAGGACGTTCTCGCTGGTCGCCTCCTCGATGAAGCCCGCGGGCGCGACGACCGGGATACTGCGCTGGGCCACCTCCTGCGCCGAGGCGACGCCCAGTGCGCCGCCAAAGTGGTCCGCGTGGCTGTGCGTGAAGACGATGGCCGACACCGGCTTGTCGCCCAGGTGCTTGCGCGCGAACGCCAGCGCCGCGGAGGCACTCTCGCGTGCGGTGAGCGGGTCGACGACGATGAAGCCCGTCTTGCCTTCGATCAGCGTCATGTTGGCGATGTCGAAGCCGCGCAGCTGCCAGATGCCGTCGGTGACCTTGAACAGCCCGATCTGTGCATTCAGCACCGCGTGCCGCCACAGGCTGGGGTTGACGGTGGGTGGCGCCTTGCCGTCGACGAACTTGTAGGCATCGAAGTCGATCAGCACCGTCGAGCCATCGGCCGATAGGATCCTGCCCTCTGGGCGCGCGATCAGACCACGCCTGGCGTCCTCGAAATCCTGTGGGTCGTCGAGCTCGAGCTCGGTCGCCATCTGCTCGTTGGCCTGCAGCGTGGCAGGCATGGCGTCACCGGCGGTGCCGCCGACGCCGGTGTTCTTGCCGCATCCGGCCAACAGCGCCAGCAGCGTGGCCAAAAGAAGTTTGTGCATCGTTCTGCCCCCTGACACGTTATTCGTAGGACCGGCCGCGCCCACGCTACCTTGGTTCTCCACCGCTGCCAAACTGCGCGTTTGATCGCTTACACCCACCCGCGTCGCCACTGCGCAACGTCGGTTAGCTCCCGCCACTCAATGATCCGCGTGCGCTTCGAATGCACCGCCTCGATCTCGACCGACACCACGGGCGAGCCTGGCAACTCCGGCTCGATGACCGCCGTGACGACTCGATGGAGCACCGTACCCACCGTCGTGCGCTGGATGTCGAGCGATGGAAACCGTTCCGGAACCGAGAAGGGCTGCCCCAGCGCGACCGATTGATATTCTGGTCGGCTCGCCTTGCACTGCCAAAGACTGTTCGCAATGCGCTCGAGCGTGCTGAGCGTCTTGTCCTTTTTGCCGGCAGCCGTCTGCACTGCAGCCCCAAGCTGGATCAACGACTCGCACGACCAGGCGATGCCATCCCCGACGGTATCAATGCGCATGCACGAACTTCTGCACCCGCTGCCCCCACGCATCGACGACGTATACAGCGCCATCTTTCGCGACCGCAATGTCGTGTGCGAGTCGGAACTGCCCGTCGTAATTGCCAAAACGGCCGAAGCGCATGATCAGTTTCCCGTCGGCATCGACGACGGCGACGCCGGCACGGTCCGGCGGCGACTTCGGTTGATCGCCACCATCCGCGATGAACACGCGGTTCTTCTCGCCAACCGCCGCCGCATAGGGTCGCCCGAGCTGGGCGCCCTGCCATTGATCGAGGAACTTGCCGGACGTATCGAACACCTGGACCCGCGCATTGCTGCGATCGGCGACCAGCACCCGGCCGCGCTGATCGATCGCGATGCCGTGAGGCAGGTCGAACTCACCGGGTCCGGTTCCCTTGGTGCCCCATGTCTTCAGCAGCTTCCCGTCGGCTGTGAAATGCAGGACTCGCGAGTTGCCATAGCCATCGCTGACGAAGAACGTTCCATCCGCGGCGACAGCGACGTCGGTCGGCAGGTTGAAATGCCGCGCATCGTCACCTGGCACCCGTGCATAACCGAGGACCAGCAATTGACGTCCGTCGGGCGCGAACTTGAAGACCTGGTGCCGTCCGACATCGGTGAGCCACACGTTGTCATCATGATCGATGGTCAGACCGTGCGGCATGATGAAGGTGCTGGCTCCCCACGATGTCAGTAGTCGGCCCGTTTGCCCATGGAAAACCCACACGGTCGGACGGTCTATCGGCTCGATCGGGAACGGCTCGGACCACTCGCGGCCGGCGCGGTGAAACACCCAGACGTTGCCCTTCGAGTCGACGTCGACACCCGTGGCCTGCCCGAGTATTTCGCCCGGCGGAAGTTCCGGCCAGCCGTG
>JAABQQ010000166.1 GCA_011391405.1 Gammaproteobacteria bacterium | reverse complement strand
TGTCGTACGAATACATTGCGTCCGTGCTGCCAGACATCGCGCCAGCCATTGCTTCGGGGCGAGTGATCGTCGCCCATCTCGGCAGTGGTGCAAGCCTGTGCGCCCTGCGTGATCGCCGCAGCGTGGACAGTTCGCTCGGATTCACGGCGCTCGACGGGCTCTGCATGGGAACGCGTCCGGGAGCCCTCGACCCCGGGGTGGTGCTGTACCTCTTCCAGGGCCTGGGCATGTCGGCGAGGGAGGTCGAGAACGTGCTGTACAAGCGTTCCGGCCTGCTCGGCATCTCCGGGATCAGCAACGACATGCGCGACCTGCTCGCGAGCGACGCCGCAGGTGCGAGGTTGGCTATCGACTACTTCGTCTACCGCGCCGCACGCGAAATCGGAGCCTTGACTGCCGTGCTCGGCGGACTGGACGCCATTGTGTTCACCGCAGGCATCGGCGAGCACTCCGCGGAAGTGCGGCGCAGAATCTGCGAGGCGTCCGCCTGGCTCGGGCTGCAAATCGATCTGGCGGCCAACGACGCGCATGCAACCTGCATCTCGGCGGCGACCAGCAGGGTGTCCGCCTGGATGATCCCGACCAACGAGGAACTCATGATCGCGCGGCACACCGGGCGTCTGCTCGGGCTCAACGGCGCGAGCGCGTAACCGGCAGCGGGTAACGTGAGTGAACGCGCGGCTCGCCACCGCGCGCCAATACGTCTAGCGTCTGCCGCGCGGCATCGGTCGCGGGGCGGGGCGGGGTGACGGACGGCTGGTGGGCCGACTGACGTTCGAGGGCCGCGTCGATGGCATCGGCGCAGGTTTCGTGGACGGACGATCCCCGTAGGCGGGAAGCGTGGAGGGCCGGTCGGGACGGTTGCCCGCATTGCCGCCATTGCCCGGTCGATCCGGCGGCACGACCACGACCGGCGGATATCCGCCAGGGTAATACCCGGGGTAATAGCCACCGCCGTAATAGCCACCGTAGCCATAGCCAACGCTCACGCTGGTGGAGACCCCGCTGTAGCTGGAGTCGCCGCCGTCGCTGGCACACCCGCCGAGTGTCACCGCGGCTGTGGCGACCGCCGTCACAACTGTCAGCCGAGTCAGGAACACGTCAGTGCGCGAACTCATGGCTGCGCCTCCGAGACAGGCATTTGCACAATGCCGACAGGAGCCCCCGTGGGATCGGCGATGATCGCCACGGTCGCGAGATTCAGCGCGACCGGTTCCAGCAGGACCTTGCCACCCGCGGCCGTGGCCGCCGCGGCCGATGCTTCTGCGTTGGCGACGCGAATGTAGGGCAGCCAGGTGGCACTCAATTTCTCGTTGTACTTCTGCATGATGCCGGCGCGCGCAAACCCACCCGAGAGCAGGCGCAGGCCGCTGCGTGGACCGTCGTCCGCGATCGGCAGCGTTTCGTAGCCGACAACTGCACGATAAAACGCGGCTGCCTTTTCTACATCCGCAGTCCAGAGGTCCACCCAGAACCACTCGTTGAGGTCGCCAGCGTAGTCGAGTGGGTCGCCGTTCTTCGAGTGGACGACGCCGAACAGGACACCTTCCGGATCCTTGAAAACGGCCGTTTCGCCGCGTTCGCCCAGCATGACGGGTGCGTAGACGACCTTGCCGCCACCAGCGGTCACGGCTGCCGTGGCGGCCTTCACATCGGCGACCGAGATCAGCCCGACCCAGCGCGCTGAAGGCGTCTTGCCCTTCATCGCCCGCTGGTCGAACACCATGCCGCCGATCGGCAGGCCGTCGGCGAGAGCCAGGGTGTACGTGTCGCGGTCGTCGTCACCGCCGTAGGTCTCGAACGTCCAGCCAAATACCTTGCCATAAAATCCGGCGGCCGCGGCGACGTCGGACGTCACCAGCTCGCCCCAGACGAAACGACCCGGAGTGTGCTGCCCAGTGGGCGGGTCGACGATCGGTGGCCAGAAGCGATCACCCGCCTGGGCAGTGAGTGCCAACAGGGAGGCGAGCACGGCCAGCCACCAGCGACCGCTGGTGCCGCGCCGTTCGAGCGACGAATAGATCATGTCGAGCAGGCCCCCGGGGCGAACGTTAGTGAAGTCGCGCGACTATAGCGCGATCCCCGCACACCGGGCATCTAGCCGGCGTACTGCAGCAGCCCCTTGGTTTCGAGCCATTCGCGGTTGTAGAACCGCGAGGCGTACTTGTGCCCGCCATCGCAGAGGATCGTGACGATCGTGTGCCCGGGGCCGAGGTCGCGCGCGACACGAATCGCAGCGGCGACATTCGTGCCGCTGGTGGCTCCGAGGAAGAAGCCTTCGTCACGCAGGAGTCCGTACGTCGTGCGGACGATTTCCGGGTCCTCGATCTGCACCGCATCGTCGATCGGCGAGCCTTCGAGGTTGGCGGTGATGCGACCGATGCCGATGCCTTCAGTCACGGCGCTGGAACCGGACGACTTCAATTCACCATGCTTCACCCAGTGGTGCAGGGCGCTGCCCATCGGATCGGCCAGCACGATGCGCACCGCCGGCTTCTGCTCTTTCAGATAACGGGACACGCCACCGAGGGTACCGCCGGTTCCGGTGGCGCAGGTGAACGCGTCGATGCGTCCTTGCGTATCACGCCAGATTTCGGGGCCGG